>NZ_JBEZND010000028.1:0-116604 GCF_040706415.1 Streptomyces sp. NPDC048106
TCAGTGTAGTGGGTGCATCCGGTAGATGCACATGTACCATTGGTGAAAGCACGGGACACCCCTCAACCATCCGGGAACCTCCCCGGAATTCCGAGAGGAACGACCGCAGATGACCCGGGCTCAGGATTCCAGAACTGAAACCTGAGTAGGGCGACTGGAGACCGCTGCGATTCGCGATGAATGACGGGACGTCAAAGCCCGACTGAAGCTTTCCGAGCCACAGCGAAGAGCAATCCCGGCAGGACGGCTTGGCCTTACCGGCGGCGGTCGAGGAGAGGTGACCGCCGTGGTCGCGAACGAGAACAGGGTGGGCGTACAGGCAGGGGCCGACTGCGGCCAGCGCTGGGCCGCTCTTAAAGATTACAGAAGGCGCAACGTTCTGACCTGCGAAAACGTGAAAGTTGTATGCTCCCTGGCTGCATACAACGCGTCGCCGGAGCCTGAGTTGTATGCACGTAGCTGCATCAAGGGATGTGAGCAAGGGGCACGCCGTCTCGGTGCATCGTTCCGCGAATAACATGTCAACCCTGGTATGTTATGCGCCTCGATGATCTTCGTGAGGAGGGCCAGTGGCCCAGTCCCAGAGGCGTAGCGCGCCGGCCGACGCTAGGGCCGTACGCCCGGCACCGGTCCCTCAGCAGCCCGATGACTTCAACGGTCTGGAGTCCGCGCGGGACCTGCTGAAGAGGCTGGAGGAGCTGGGGCGGAAGGGCGGCACCTTCTCCACGAAGGGCGACTCGAAGCCCTACGCCTTCTACGGCCGGATCCACCTCAGCGCGTCCCAGCGGCTCCAGGACGAGCTGTGGAAGTTCGGCTTCTCCTCGATGGCGAGGAACGTGCTGGACCACATGACGGTCCACCACGACGACCAGGCCATGGTGAAGATGACCCAGCGCGGCCTGGCTGAGAAGTTCGGCTGCTCGCAGTCGAAGGTCTCCCGCTCCATCGGCGAGCTCTCCCGGCAGAACTTCGCCTGGAAGGAGAGCAGGGGCATGTACCGGCTGCACCCTCTGTACGCCTACCGTTGGGGGAGCGAGAAGCAGCACGCCCTGGTCAACAAGCTGGGCCCGAAGGTCCTGACGGCCCGCGAGATCGTCATCCCGAACGTGAGGAAGGCAGAGCGATGAGCGACAGCCCCATCCCCGGCTTCCGCAACCCGGAGGCCTTCGAGGTCCTGCCGAACGCCCGGCTGAACCCCACGGCGCGCGACGTCTTCGACATCCTCCAGGCCCGCCAGGAGCCGTGCGGCCTCGTCAAGATCCGGCAGGCCGACCTCGCCAAGCGCCTCGACATCAGCCAGGCCGCGGTCTCCCGCGCGATTGGCCAGCTCAAGGACAAGGGCCTCCTCGACGGCCGGCACCGTCAGGGCAGCGTGCTCATCCACCCGCTCTTCGCCGCGTACGAATCGCTTCCCCACATGCTCAACCACCTGAGCGACCCCGACACCTTCGTGTGGCCGCTCAACTTCCCCACAGGCGAGATCCGGCCCCCGCGGGCGAGCGACGCGCGCACCGACACCGGCTTCGACCCCAACCCTGATCCCGATGGCGGCGAGGACGCTCCGGCTCCCGAGACCCGGCCAGCACTCCGGCTCGCCGGCTGATTCCCCCTCCACGAGCGAAGGCTCCGCACCCTTGGTGTGGAGCCTTCGCTCGTTGTCCTGGAGGTGTATTCACTCAGGCTGCATACACCTCCAGGGTGGGGCGGTGCTGGCCCTCGGAACCGTTGTGCGCCCTGAAGCCGCCGACGTCGGCCCCGTCGGCTGGGGCGAGCTGTCGGTAGCGCTAGGGGAACTGTCTTGTTCTGGAGCAGCAGAACAAACGGCAGCGGCCCCGGTGGCCGTGCTGCGTTCGTTGCTGCCCGGGTTAGGGCGGCCTTGCTACTCGTGCAGCACCCGTGTGCCGTCTGGGCCGTGCGAATACTGCGCTGCACTCCTCGCCGGGCGTGCAGCGGCCCTCTTGCACCCTTCACCACCAGGAGCAGCAGGACGTCGGCGGGAGCAGCACGGTGGCGCTGCTCCGGACGGTGACAGCCGCCAGGCGGTCGCGGCCTGACGGGGGCGGGACGCGTCTTGCACCCCATTAGTAGGTAGTACAGGTAGTACCTACGTGCGGGTTGAGTTTCCTTCCCCCTGAGGCAGAGCTCGGGTCGGGGGCAGCGAGACGGTGGCGACGGAGGAGGGAGCGCCGGCGCCCGTCATGGAGCCGTTGCCGAGGTGCAGGGCGCTTCACCGTTGCCCGAAGCGCTGTACGCCGTTGTGAGCGCCTTTCAGGGCCTTGATCGTCGGCTCGGGAGCCCGGAGGGCTCAGAACGCCGCAGACGGCCGTACAGCGCCGGGAAGGATCATGTGCGCCGGGCGGTGGGGTCGGCCTCAGCTGAGGAGAGGGCGGGTGATGTGTGCCCGCGCGGCGAGCTTCGCCCTCAGGGGGAGAGATCTACAACCCGCACATAGGTACTACCTGTACTACCTACCAATGGGGTGCAAGACGGGTGCCAGCCGGTCCGGGCCGGGGCCCTGCCAACGGGGACTCTGTTGCACTCGTGCGTTGCCCCGGCGTGTTGCAGGGCGCACCCTCGGCCTGGAGCTCTGGGCCGACGGCGGCGCGGCGATGGGTGCAAGACACCTCAGGCGCCTAACGTGTCAAGCTGCGGCGGCGAGTTCGACCGGGAAGGCGGTGTGTTCGTCGAACAGCTTGTGGTGCTGGAGGCAGTGGTAGAGCTGTCCGAGCATGCGGTTGAAGAGGTTCCTCTGGGCTGAGGCATGCCAGTCTCCATGGTTGTCGCGGCGCCTTCGGTAGTGGGCTTTGGCGCCTGGTGAGGCAGTGATGGCGGAGAAGGCCCACAAGTAGCCGGCGTGGTTAAGGCGGTCGTTCTTGACCCACCGGCGGGTGATGCTCGACTTCTTGCCGGAGGCCCTGGTGATGGGTGAGGCGCCGGCGTATGCCTTCAGGCCACGGGCGTCGGCGAACCTGGTGCGGTCGTCTCCGATCTCGGCGAGCACCCGGGCACCGATCTGGACGCCGAGGCCGGGGAAGCTGAGGATGATCTCAGCGTCCGGGTGCTGAGGGAAAGCCTCTTCGACCGCCTTGGCCAGGTCGTCGGCGGCGGTGCAGGCTGCCTGGAGCTGGACCAGGAGCGCGAGCATCTGTTTGCCGAGCGCGTCCTCGACCAACGCCGGCTGGTGGGCCCAGTCAGCGCGGAAGACCTCCCGGAGCCGTTCGGCCTCGGCTGCGATGCCGCGTTGGCGGCCGGCTCGCTTCAGAGCCGCCTGCAGCTGCGTGCGCGAGAGCTGCGCGGCTCGCGTCGGTGTCGGTGCCGCCTTGAGAAGCTCGTGGGCTTCCGGCCGACATAGACCGTTGCGCCAGGACTCGAAGGCGGCCAGCGCGGAGGGGTAGTACTCCCGCAGCAGGGAGCGGAGCTGGTTGGAGATCTGCTGCCGGTTCCAGGTGGCGTCCTGCTGGGCACGTGCGAGCACGGCGACTGCGCGGGCCAGGTCGCTGTCCTGCGGCAGGGGCCGGTGGGCGTGCATGTCGGTGCGAAGGATGTTGGCCAGGACCAGGGCGTCGCCGGGGTCGGACTTCTTGCGGGAGACGCTGTGGCGGTCCCGGTAGCGGGCCGCGGCCATCGGGTTGATCGCGAACACTTGCCGTTTGCCGGTTCGCAGCACCGCGACCAGTAGTCCGCGGGAGGTCTCGATCGCGACTGGGATCGGGGCCTCCTCGGTGTCGCCGTATTCGGCGAGAAGGTCCAGCAGGATCTTGTAGCCGGCCGCATCGTCGGTGATGTGCCGCTTGGCCAGTAACTGGCCGCTGTCGTCGACCAGGGCGACGTCGTGCGTTCGTTCGGCCCAGTCGATGCCGCAGTAGATCAAATCTTTCCCCTCCATCATGCTATTCCTGCTGCTCACGAGCTCGTGCGGAACCACGCGGCGACCTAATCCCAGGACTCAGCCTCATGGCCGGTCCGCCACCTCAGTAGCCGTTCGTGGCACCAGCTCGTCCCACGGGCCTCGGTCTGTAGCGGGAGCTCGAACGGCTCGGGCTTCTCAAGAGGTCACCGTGAAGCGGGCTCGTACCACCAACACCAACGAGCGATCTTTCGACGGGTGTTGACGCTCGGCGACGTTGGACGACGCCGATCTTTCGGTAGGCATCGCGTGCCCGGAGGGACGTCAGTCGTCCGTCCAGCGCCGACGGGCGCCAACACCTGTTCGAGGGTGGTGTGCTGCGGGAACGCCGCACGCTCTGCCGGGAGGCGTCGCAACGGCCCTGACTCGCGAAGGCGTCCGGCCGACGTCCACGCAGCACACCATGAACTCATCACCGCTGGTGAAGGCCGTGAAGGCACCGGATGCCGCAGCGGTCCAGCGGCGGCTGCCGCGAAGGTGCCGGACGCTACCAGTCTCCAGCGAGGCATCGCGGCCAGAATGCTGTTAGGTATCCGCCCGGCACCCGTGAGCGCCACCATCCATAAGGGAAGCGTGGTGGTGGCCGAGGAGGCGTCGGGACGCGCACGGTCTTGCACAAGTCCTCAGCGGGAACGGGGTGCAAGTAGGCATCATCCCGGCGCCCGCGCGACCACCACCAGCATCCACGGGACCGTGGTGGCTGCCGCGAAGGCGTCGGGCGCCGCCGCTCTGGGTGCAGGCATCCAGGCCCGGAGCATGACAGGCATACGCCCCACGCCCACGCGACCACCACCACTCGAGCAGTCCGCCGGGCCGCTGTCCCCCGGACTGCTCTTAACTCCGGATTAGGGTGCAAGGCGGGTGTCGAGCCCGCTGGCGAGGACTGCCCGGCTGTACTTCCGGTACTTCGCCTACGGCGGGTGGGAAGAGCGCGCCCGTCATCAGGTCAGTCAGTCCTAGGTCTTCCTTATACGCGAGCGATCCCTCACCAACCGACAGACCCGATCCCTCACCAACCAACGAACATGCGGAGAGGCCGGCCGGGCCCGGCAGCACGCGGTCGGCCTGGTCCAGGACGTCGCGGGTCAGACCTCGAGGTAGGCGACCACGACCACGGTCCGCAAAGCCGTGACCCAGTACAGGAGGCGTACGCGCTCGACCTCGTCGGCATACTCGCGCAGCTGGGGGCCGGCGGTGTCGCCGGGGATCGGCTCGCCGACCTCGGGGTCGACGGAGACGACGACCAGGGCGCGGTCCAGGGCGTGGATCTCCGCCTCGCTGGTGATGTTCTCCAGCTGCTTGGCGGCGGAGTCGGAGAACGCGATCCGGGCGCGGCGGGGGCCGTGCTGCGGGGGCATCAGGCGACGGCCGGGCGCTGGGAGGCGAGACGGGCGAGGTGGGCCTCGCGCAGCTCCTCCCACGGGGTGCACTGCTCGGGGTCGGGCAGGCCGTTGGTGGCGATGTCCTCCAGGACGGCGGCGAACCGGTCGGCGTCGGCGCGGGTCCTGGCCGCGTACGCGCGGACCGCTTCGGCGGCCGCGGGCTCCAGCTGCCGGGCGGCGGTGTCGGCGGGGGCCGGCTGTTCGCTCATCGAGGACTCCAGGGCGAGTAACTGGCGGGTCTCACCACGGTATCGCCGGGCAAGCGGGGCGGGGACCGCTCTGGCCGAATTGGGGATCGGTTGCATCCGTAGCCGCACCCGGAGGGGCGTCACGCTGATCGACGCGAGGCCGGAAACCGGGGGTCAGCCCCGTGATTACGGGGCCGGTGGGCAGCGTGACACCCCAGCGTGACAACCGGATCAAGGGGCGCGTGACACAGGAGCGTGATGTCCCGTGCCATTGAATCTTGACCGTTTGTCACCGAAGGTTGACCGGTGCGTGCCCGCGTACCGCGGCGGGAGCGTTGGCACGGCTCCCCCTCGCCTTCCCCTGCCCCGTGGGCAGGGGAAGGCGAGGGGGGCTGCTACTTGTCGCGCTCGCAGAGAGCGACGGCCTTCACCGAATACACGTGGAACTTGGCCACCCACGCGTTGGGGGTCACCGCGGACGGACTGTTGCTGTCGACGAAGTCGGCGGGAGAGCCGCCGTTCGTGAACGCCGGCGAGCCCTGGTAGCCGCCGCCGATCAGGTGCGATCCGCTGGGGCACTGGGCCAGCGACACGCCGCCGTTCGAGGACTCGGGCCCGACCACGGAGAAGGTGCTGTCATCGGCCGACGCGGCCCCTGCGGTGACGAGACAGGCCGCTGCCGCAAGGCCGGTAACGGCCACCGCACTCAGTACACGACGCATGTTGCTCCAATCAACGGCGAGAGCACGAAAGCCCTCTGGCAGACGAGACAAGAGCGCACCCCGAAGACCCGAGCGGTGCCTCACCGTGCAGTCATCCCTTCGAATGATCTTGTTGCGGCATCCGATCAAGCTGAGCGGCTGATCATGACTGCTCCGGCGGCAGCATCAATGCCACCAGTCAAAGTTCAGTGGCAAACGGTCAAGGTTCGATGGCACTCGACACCGACCGCCCGCACAGAGCGTGATCACCCCCAGAGGGGGCTGTCACGCTGTCGTGCCTGTCACGCGCAAACGGCCCTGGAGGGGGTTTCGAGGAGTGTTCCGCCCTCGGAACGCGATCATTTCGGACATTCGGGCGGCTGGTGTCACGCGGTCAGCGACGGCCGTGACAGGTGGCGTGACAGGGCACGTGACAGCCAGATTGTGACGCTCGGTGAGCGTGACGCCGATTGGAGCGGGACTCCCCCAGTCCCCCAGGAAGGTGTCCACCAGCGGATAGGCGGCGTCGGTCCCCCAGATTCCCCAGCTGCCTAACAGGGTGCTGGGGAATCTGGGGGACCGCTCTCGGTGATCAGTTCGCGAGCGGCGGCCAGACGTGCGGCCCGGTGCACTGTCCGCACCGCAGGCGGCGCAGCCGGCGCATTCCAGGCAGAACTGCTTGGGGACGCGTGGGCAGTCGCAGATCGGGTTGTAGTCGGGATCGTCGTCGCCCTCGAACCAGGGCTCCCCGAGCGGCGGCGCGTAGTCGACGTGGACCTGGCCGTCGGCCGTCAGGTCCTCGTACCGGGTGCCGCAGCCGGTCACCTCCGAGGCCACCACCTGGTCGCCTGCGCTCACCGGTCACCCGCTTCCGCCAGTTCGGCGGGCGCGAGGCTGCGCTCCAGCCAGGCGGCGAGCGCAGCGGTGGCCTCCGGGTCGGCCTGGGCAAGGCGGCCGGCGAACCCCAGCTCGCCGTCGGCAGCCGGGGCGCCGGTGCGGGCGAGCGCGGTGAGCAGGGCGGCGTGGGCTCACACCGATTCGGGCAGCGAGTCGGCGGCCGTACGCGCGGCCGGGTCGGCGTAGTGTCCGGAGCGGTCGGCGAGGGCCTGCGCCAGCCAGCCGTCGACCACCGGGTGGTAGTCGCCCCGGTGGACCAGGACCTCGCGGGCGGCCTCGTCTCCCGGCCGGGTCTCCACGGTCCGGTCGAGTCGGCCGGCTCGCATGTGCGCGGCGAGTTCGTCGGCGCGGGCGGCGAGCTGCTGCTGCTCCTGGAGGCGCTGCTGCTCGGCTTCCTCGGCTCGCCGGTCGGCGGCGAGCTCGTCCTGGACGACGGCGTCGGTCTCCGGGGCGTAGACGCCGCCGGCGGTGACGAGCAGCTGCGTGATGCGCTCCCACTCAGAGACTTCCGCCGGGCCGCGTTCGTCGTCGGCCAGGTCCTCGCGGTCGCGGTCCATGTGCTGCCGAAGCCGGGCGTCCTCGAGCGCGGCCGCGGCCTCGGTGACGGTCATCCCGGCGGCGCGGCGGCGCGGCGGCGCACCGCGCGGCGGCCGACCTTCGCCTGGTCGACCGGCCGGCGGGGCGCGGGCGTGCCGGGCGCCGGGAAGCGCCGACGGCGGGATCGGGGAACAGGGGTGCTCACGGAGCCTCCCGATTGTCGCGGGAACAGGTGACGGAATATCCGGCCGCCAGGCGGGTGCGCGGCAGTCGTAGACAGGTTTATAGCAGCTACGAATTCCGCGCTGCTAAAAGCGGATGTCGAGCCACTCCACATCTGCGAATTTCACCTCCAGGCCCGCACGGCCGCCACCGCCTTGCCGGAAATAGGCGTCCGCGATGGCCTCCGCAACCGCGTCATGCAGATCACTCTCCGTCGCACCCTCCCCCTGTGCGGCGAGGATCGCAGCCGCGCGGGAGGGGGAGACGGCGACTGTGATGTCCCGTACCCGGCCCGCGTCCGAGGTGCCCTCCGGACCGAGGCCGAAGTACGCCCGGCAGGAGATGACCAGCCCGCCCGAGGACGCCGCACGCTGCCTCGCCTGCGCTCTGACCTGCGGTTGCCACTCCGATTCGGTCTCCCGCACCAGCGCCGCCTGGAGACGCTTGTTCGGCTTGGTGGAGGCACCCGAGAGGTAGCGCTGCACCGTCTTGCGGGAGACGCCCAGACGCTCGGCCAGGGACTTGGTGGAGCCCTTCTCCCGCGTGCGAAGGAATTTCATCTGCGCTCGCGCGGATTTCGGCGCGGGCCGGGTGAACAGGGCCCGCTCCGCTCGGGCGAGGCCGTCCAGGATCTTGGCGCGCGTCCTGGCCGCGCGCTTCGCATCGTCAGCAGTCATGTGATCATTTCGCCCCGCCGGGCCTGTGGACAGAGACCGGCGGCCGGGCCTGCCTCCCGTGGTCGGCATGACGACGACTCCCCCGGACGGCCCGCCGGTGCCGGTGCGGTCCTGCCCGACGGCCAGGAGCTCACCGCCCGCCTGTGGTCCCGGCGCCAGACGCCGCGCGGCTGGCTGTACGAGGTGGGGCTGCCCGCATACCGCAACACCGAGGACGGCGACGTCCAGGCGGCTGAGTACCGGGTATGGGTGCGCGCCCCCGAGCACGTCCGGCCGGTCGACGGCGTCTCCTACGACGTGGTGCCCACCGAGAGGCTGCCGCCGCCGTCGCCAGTGCGCGAGGCGCTGGGGCCGCGCCGCCCCTCGGGGTGGGTGCTGCAGAAGGCCGGCGGCCGCGGGCCCGGCGGCGCCGTGCTCCACGCCGTCGATTGCACCGAGGCGCCGCAGAACGCGCCGCTGCTGACTCTGGAGCGGGCGCTGGACGTCGCGGAACAGCCCGGCACCCGCCTGTGCTCCATGTGCGGCGCGGCGCAGGAGCTGGATCCCGTGCTGCGCGGCTTCGACCACATCGACGGCGGCTGATCTCCACCCTTGCGGGTGACGGCGCCCTGGTCGGCGTGGACGCCGGGCCGCTACGTTCCCCCTGACCTGGTGATCGAAGGGGGAGGGCGTGGGGATGGGTGAGCAGCGGGGCGCGTTACGGGGTCTGCGGGTGGGTGGTGATCGTCATCGAGGTGCCGGTGTACCTGGTGTGGCTGGTCCAGGTCGGCTACCTCACCGGGCAGGAGCTGCCCCGCGGCGACATCGCGCGGTGGGCGCCGCCCGTGCTGCTGCAGCCGGTGGCCGTGCTGTTCTGCGTGATGGCCGGCTGGACGTGGTGGCTGAGCGTGGTGGCCCGCACCCGGTCCCCGCTCCGGGAGGGGTGGATCATCGCATCGCTGGGGTTCGTCGCGGTCAGCTCGGTGTTCTGCGGGGTGGTCTCAGTCGACGACCCGTCGGTCTCGGTGGGCCTGCTGAGCGCCGCCGTGACCGGACTCGGCATGATCGGGATGTTCTTCATCCCGGCCGCCGCCTCCCGCCAACTGCCGGACGTCATCCGCCGGCGCGCGGCCGAGCGGCGTGCCGATGCGGGCCAGGCCGAGGCGGACGACGCCTGATTGCCCGGACCGGCGCCCGCGGGGGATGCTGCGCGTCCGACAGCGAAGGGGAGAGGGTGTCCGAGTACGACGAAGAGGCCGCTGGCGAAGCGCTCAGGAAGGCTACTGAGCTGCTGCCGGACGATGGCATCGACGACGGGAGCCGAGGCGGCGCAGCAGGCTGTCCAAGAGGCTCTCCAGGTGCTCCCCGGCACGCCGGAGCCAGGCTGGACGCCCGAGCAGGAGAAGCAGATCCAGGCGATGGTGCACGAGCTGCGCACGGTCCGGAAGATGGACCGGCCCGGAGCCGGCCTTCTGCGTCGGCGTCGTCAGGAGCAGGCGCGCAAGCGCTACGTCGGCCTGGCCATGTTCAGCGACCCGCAGCTGGTGGACGAGGCCGAACTGCGCATGTGGAAGCAGAACATGACGGTGGCCGTCCTGCTGGAGTTCGCGGTCAGCGACATGCGCCGAGACGACGTGCAGTCGGCGGTGACCCGTCTGGAGATCGTGCACGCCGCAACCTACGCCGACCTGACGGAGTTCAAGCAGAAGATGGCCGACGGGGAGCAGGACGACGACGCCGGCAGCACGTGACCGTACTACGATTGCCGCGTTGGACACGGCAGCGCGTGTATGAACATCCGACCCCCACGGCTACGCGTGTGAGGCCCCGCACCGGCGCATCAGCGTAGGGCGGGGCCTCACGGCTGTCACCGGGGGGCTACCTGCGCGCGGTGGTGTTCTCCCGGATCGCGGCGGCGACCTCCAGCAGCGTGTACGCGAGGGCGGACAGACCTGTGCCGGCGGCCCGGACCAGGGCGTCTTCGTTGCCCATCTGTGCGTCATTGTGGTCCATGGCCCCGGCCCGGCTGGTCTCACCGGTCGCAGGACTCAGCGTGGTGTCCTGCGTGCGGGCCTGTCGGCGCCAGAGGCGTTTCATCCAGCCGGCCAGTGTCACGATGAGTGTGGCGCCCAGGCTCCCGAGGAATTCGGGCAGCGCGGCGGAGAGTACGTTCACTTCAGTCTCCGTGCGGTGCGGTCTGCCGCCGCGGCCCGGTCCATGTGGCGGTCGCCCAGTCTCCGGAGTTTGCGCCGCACGCTGTCTCCGAACTGCCGCTCGTAGCTGAGTTCCCTGGCTACCGAACCCCAGGAGTCGCGGGCCGCTGACCACTCCAGGGCTAGGGCCTGCTCGGCAGGTCGCATCGCCTTCAGCACCGAAGCGATCCGCGTGTCGAGCTCGTTGGACAGCAGCTTCTGTTCGGGGGTGCGGTGATCGACCAGCAGGTCTTCGACGGTTCGGGTCGCGTCAATCGGCTGCCCCAGCAGGAGGGTCCGCTTCCCTCTTGCCTTCCGCTCCCACAGCGGCTGCAGCTGGCTGTGGTGCTCCTCCGCCTCACGCTTGAGCACGCCCTTGACGTAAAAAGCACCGTATCTGGATGCCAACAGGTCGACCCAGTCCCCTAACAGGGCCATCTCCACGGCTTCGCGCCAGCGGCCGGGGTGCCGGCCCAGTACGTCTTTGGTGAACGCGTCGACAACCTCAGCGTCGCCCTCAAGTGCGGCGTTCCGTGCGAGGAACGCTTCATGTACATGTGGATGGAACGCGATCAGCACGGGCGGCCGCCTGAGCACGGCATCCAGCTGCAGCAGAATGATTGCGAGGAATTCGGCACAGTCACGGGGTCCGAAGATTTTCTTCGCCAGGTCCTCAGCTGAGGACTGCGTATCTCCTTCCTCCGGTGGCAGTTCTGCCAGCACAGCTGTTAGCTCGTGCTTGTACTTGCGGAACTCCTCGATCAATTGGACTGCCAGATGGATCAGGTGCTCGCGATGGCAGATCCTGGTGCCGTCGGCACCGTCCGTCTCTGCGTAGAACGACTCGAGAGTCTGCTCCATAGACTCAGAAGCTGTACGAATGCGGTCCTGCAGGGAAGTTGGATCTGGTCGGGGCGGTGTGTTCACGAGGAACTCCAGCGGCGTCAAGGTGAATGAGTGCATGAGGCTTCTCCACCTAGGCCCGGGAGCGCCTTGGCCCGGCAATAAATCTCGCAGCCCTCTCTGTGATCTACGCCACACCATCTCTGACCTGGGGCGCACCGCCGGGCTCGCCTTCCGGCATACCCCCGCAGGAAATGCGCGGCCGTTCAGATCCGCGTGTAGCTGCTGCTGAAGTTCATGGACACCGCGATGAAGAAGGACGACTCGGTGGAGACGCTCGCCCGGATCGAGGCGCTGAACGCCGTGACGTACGAGGACTACCAGCAGGCCAAACGAGCGCTGGCAGACCGTGAGCCGAAAGACGTTGAGCCAGTCAGGTGATAGGGGCGAGGGAGGCGCGAGCGCGTGGTCCATCGTGGCTGTGTGAACCAGGAAATGATCGACCAGGTAGGGCACTTCACCGCCCGGATGCCGCATCAGGGTGAGCCTTACGAGCCCTCTCCTGTCCCGACGGCCACCGTGCAGGAGCATCGATGCTCCGAGGAGGCGTGCAACAGGTGCGAGGCCAGAGACGCGCTCGCCACGGGCCGCGATGTGTACGCGGACATTGAGATGAGCCTCAAACGGGTCCGTGATCTTCTCGAAGTCGCGGCCCTTATGGGGCCAGCCGACCATGACGTGCGGATCTCTTATCTGGACAGCCCCATGGCTCCAAGAAGCGGGTGCGGTTCCGGCGCACTCGTCGACGCCGCGTACCGAAGTGTCAACGCGGCTCAGATGCTCCTGTGGGCGGCCCGCGGCCAGGACTTTCGCTATCTCGCACGGGCCAACAGCTTCCTCACCGCCGCGGCGTACGGAGCCGCCCGCGCCACGGACCGCATGATCGTCTTCGCGGGAATCCCGGAGAGCCGTGAGGGGGCAGTTTCCGCCTGAGGTGATGCTGGCCTACCCAGTGCGGGCCCCCCACCGTGGTGCACGTACGGGTCGGCTACCTCACCGGGCAGCGCCTGGACGACGAGCACGCCGCTCGGTGGGCGCTGCCTGTGCTGAGCGTAGTGGTCACCGGGCTCGGCAAGGTCGGGCTGTTCTTCATCCCGGGCGCCGCTCCCAGACCTCATCCGCCGTCGCGCTGCCGCCAGACGCACGGGCCCGGACCGACCAGGTACCACCCGGCCGTGACCGGAGCCGTGCACGGGGCGTTGGACACGGCAGCGCATGAACATCCGACCCCCCCCCGCGGATACGCGCGTGAGGCCCCGCACCGGCGCAGCAGCGCAGGGCGGGGCCCCACAGTGTCCGGGTGACCATGCCGCTCTGGACGGCGGCATCTGGCGGTGGATGTGTGGAAAAGGTGTGCAGGGAGAGTGGTGGGAACGTCATCCTGGACACCATGCCGAACCTCGCACATCCCCTCTTCAGCGCTCCGGTTGACGGTATCGACGCCGAGATGGTCCGCGGCTTCCTGGACCTGGAGTTGGAGGAGAGTTTCACCGTCGACTACAAGCGCGGCTTTGACTCGGCGGCCGAGACCGTCGCCGCGATGGCGAACACCTACGGCGGCCTCATTCTTATTGGCGTCGATGCCCGCCAATCCGACAAGAACCTGCCCGGCCCTCTGGTCGGGGTCAAAGCGATCGACAAGGACCGGCTGGTCAGCAAGATGGCCACCACCTTCGATCCGCCCGGGTGGACACCCGACGTCATCCCGGTCACCGTGGACGACAAGTTGCTCCTGGTGGTCCGCATCGATCCGGACACCGTGCCACGGCCGCTGTTTCACCAAGGGGCGGTCAGGATCCGCCTGGACGGTCGCAACGCGACCGCCGACCGCCGCCTTGTCGAAGTGATGTTCCAGCAGGCCGACGCGGTCTCGCCTCAGACGTACTTCAGCGACCCGCGCTTCGCACCCGACAATCACGCGGCACCCCACAACCGGGATGCCTACCGCACCACGCCGCCGGACATGGTGATACGCGCCGCAGCTTCCCGTCCCCTGCGGCGGAATTCGGCCCGCCTACGCCTGCACGGCACAACGGTCGACGCGCTCATACAGGCGCTGAGCGCACCCAGCTTCACCGGTGGGCACGTGTTGCCGGAACGGCTGCACCTGTTCGCGCGGCGTGTGGACGCGCAGCAGTACCAGGAGCCGTGGGCGATCGATCCCGAGCACGGCCACGCCTGGTTGGTCCGGCTCGCCGCCGGCCACCAAGCCCCCTCCACTCAGGACGGCCCTCGTGTACGGCTGGAGTGCACGGTCAGTCTGGCCAACAACGGTACGAGCCTGGACGTTTTCTTCGATCTGCTGTTCTGGACCCAGGGTCAGAAGATCGCGGATGACCTGTGGGTGCAGGGCTGTTACGAGGCAGTACGGGCCCTCACCCACGACGCTCTGCCGACTCTTACCGAGCGCCTGCTCGGGACGTCGCTGACGCCCGCTCCGCCGATCGAGCTGCACATCGCCTCGGGCAAGAGGGAGCAGCCGTTGCTGGATGACACGCTCAGTACGGAGTGCCTCGGTCAGCGCACCGGGACCGGCGGTCTTCGCCGCGGCACCGACTACCTGCCGGACGAACTCGTGGCCACCGGCGACCTCTCGCAAGCGGTCACCGAGGCCCTGCGCAACATCGCCCTGGACTGGCGCTACCTTCACCCCCACCTTCCTCTGATGCACGACTGACCATCGCCATCACCGGCCGCTCGCGAGGCACGATGCCGGTGCCGGGCGCCAGGCGCCCGGCACCGAGGGGTGGGTCAGCTTCACGGCGACGGGGTTGTGCACCTGGGGCACCCTCGCCCCTGCTTAACGGCCGAGAGGCGGAACCGGCTGACCAGACCGCAGGTGACGCACTGCGCGGTCCACGGTGCGGTGACAGAGCGGGGGAAGGGTTCGACCGGGAGGAGGCCAGCGTTGAACATGACACCGTTGGCCCGGCGTTGCCCTCTCCAACCGCGCCACATCCTGCGCTCTTGGCTGTCGGCCGTCTTCCTGGCCTCCGACTCCTCTTTCTCCTTGGCCTTCACCCGGTGATATGCCTGGATGTAGATGTGGAACTGGTGCTCCTTGACCTGGCAGGCGTACAGGTAGGCCCGCAGCTGCTCGACGCTGCTTGGCAGCTGCTGGCGGTGGGATATTCGGTAGGCGACGCTCCGGGACAGGAACGCGAACGGCTTCCGCGTCTCGTCGGCTTCGCGAGCAGCCTGTACCCGGTCTTCCAGTTTCTGCATGGGAGGGCGGTTGTTCTCTTCCCAGACCCTGGCCAGGGCCCTGCCGAGCTCGTCGCGTGTGCTCACCATGCTCGGGTGCGGGGCTTGGGTCAGGAAGCGTCGCTGCCGTCCAGGAGGCCGGGTGGCCTTCTCGTACAGCTGTTTTGCTTCCTCGGCGTCGAGACCGAGTTTGGCGACGTATCCGTCCACCACGGGCTTCTTGGGTGCGACAGTTCCGGCTTCAGCCCGCTGGACGGTCGAGGTCGACTTTCCGATGGTGTGGGCCGCCTGAGCTTGAGTGAGCCCCAGCGCGGCACGGCTGCGACGCAGAGCATCGGCCAGCTGACCCACGGCGCTGTCAGCGTCCGGCACCTTCTTGAGGCGCCGGACCTTCCGTACGGTAGTCATGGCGTGGGGTCAGATCGGGGTGGCCCGCAGCTCGACCAGCGCTGGGCGCAGCAACGCGGCCAGCCTGCCAGTGGTACAGGCCCGCGCTACCACGGCGCCGAAAAGGCCAGCGCAGCCGACGACGAGGACCGCGGTGGCCGGCTTCATCCCCTTGAGGATCAGCACGGCCACGAAGAGGACCATGACCGCGATGATGACGACCTCGGGGCCGCTCGGGCGCGGCCGCGGGTCGACAAGGGTGTTCAACATGCCTAGCTCCTACTTCAATTGCGCGTAGCTGTGCAGGACGTCGGTGGTCCTGCTTCCAACCAGGTTGTGCCGCTGGGCGGTTGGCTCGCCGGTCGCGGTAACGGAAATGCTGCCACTCCATGACCATGCGTCATGACCGATCGAGGAGTTTTATTCACAGTCATCCCACCCTCGAATTCGGTTCGCGATACGCATAAGTGAGAGCCATAGGGCAAATCATTGGCCAAAGGGCAAGCACTCTCCGTAATGAAGAAGGCGCCGACCAGGGTGGCTACGGAGTCGCTCGCCAGTGCCAATTCGGCAGAACGCCACAACTGCGTAGATGATCATGTAAACACCCAGACGCAAACCAGTTTGGCTTGCCCTCAACGCCCCGAGACTGGGACGATTTTTAAGCCCCTGCGCCGCGTAGCTCCAACCAGGTTGATCAGGGACACCGTGCGGGCCCTGGTTGGCTCCGGGCCCGCAACGACGAGCCGACGGCATGCGCTGTCGGCTCGTCCGCGTTTCCCAGCCGTGCGTTGGCGGCACCGTGCCGACTGACCAGATGGACGCGACAGTCCTCCTACAAGACGCGAGGCGCCTCGTTCCCGGCAGTTGGGATGCCGGTGTGACTGAGCCCTTCGGTTGGCGGATGAGCACCGCAGTTGGCGAGTTGAGCGTGATATCTGGCAGTGGCTAGCTGGGGCGCTACGGGGTGTAGTGACTGGCCTGTGCTCCCAGGACGTTCAGCAGAGCCAAGATCTCGGCGCTGGGAGATCCCGGCGGCGCGGTGTAGAGCACGAGGTACTGGTCTCGGTCGGTGAGAGTGAGCGTGTCGCAGTCGACAGTGACCTCCCCGACGGCCGGGTGGCGGAAGGTCTTCGTGAGCATCGGGATGGTCTTTACGTCGTGCCGTTCCCAGAGGCGGGAGAAGTCGGGGCTGGCATCACGGAGTTCGCCGACGAGTCCGGTCACCGCGGGATCGGTGGGGTAGCGGGCGAGGGTGGTGTGGAGCTGCGTCACGACGCCCAGCCGGAAATCGGCGGCGTCGGAGAGCCCGTAGAGCGTCGCATCGGCGCGCTGTGGCCCGGGGAAGGCCCGGCGCGCGAGGTTGCGGTCCTCGGGGGCGAGTGGGGCGAAGTCCTCCATGAGCGCTGCCGCGAGGTCGTTCCAGGCGAGGACCTCGAAGGCGGCGGACATCACGAAGCCGGCCGTTTGCGGCAGCCGCTGAAGGAGCGCGAGGATGCTGGGGCGGACGTCGCGCCGGTGCAGTCCGGTGCGGTTCGGCGCGGTGCCCGCGAGGACGTGGAGGTGGCCGGCCTCCGCGTCGGTGAGCCGCAGCGCTCCCGCGATCGCGGCCAGGACGTCGCCCGAGGGGCGTGGCGCCCTGCCCTGTTCGAGGCGGGTGTAGTACTCGGTTG
The DNA here is from genome assembly GCF_040706415.1 of Streptomyces sp. NPDC048106. Classification (NCBI taxonomy): domain Bacteria; kingdom Bacillati; phylum Actinomycetota; class Actinomycetes; order Kitasatosporales; family Streptomycetaceae; genus Streptomyces; species Streptomyces sp. NPDC048106. The sequence continues at coordinate 16,850 of NZ_JBEZND010000028.1, forward strand.
AGATGTGCGCGAGGACCGATACCTCTTCGCGGCGAAGACCTGGTGTGCGCCGGCGCGGGCCGGAGGGGAGGCCGACGTCCTGTGGGCGGAGCCGCTCGCGGCGGCTGCGGAGGAATGCCCCGAGCTCCTGCTTGTCCATACGGCAAGTGTGCGCGCAGCCGGGCGGCGGATCCTGGTACAGCCTGTGCCTGTATCCGGCCGGCAGCCGACCGGACGCTGTTGCCATGACGAACAACACGGACACCACCGACGGCGCACCCATCGGCCTGCTCAGCGGCAAGATCATCTTCATCACCGGCGCCAGCCGCGGCATCGGAGCGGCCGCAGCCCGGCTCTTCGCCTCCGAGGGAGCCGCTGTCGTGCTCGCCGCCCGCAGCACCGACGCCCTCGACCGCATCGTGAAGGAGATCCGCGCCGACGGCGGCGTCGCCGACGCCGTCACCTTGGACCTCGCCGACCCCGCGAGCGTCCGCGCCGCTGTCGACCACGTCGAAACGCTTCACGGACGGCTGGATGGCGCCTTCAACAACGGCGCCGTTCCCCAACGGCAGTTCGGCCCGGTCGAGACCACCAGCGACGAGGACATCGACGAGCAGTTCACCGTCAACTTCCGTTCGCACTGGACGGCCATGACCACCGAGGCCGCGCTCATGCGGCGGGGCGGCGGCGGGGCGATCGTCAACACCTCCAGCATCGGCAGCCGCCGCGCGAACCCCGCCCTACCCGCCTACGGCGCCATGAAACGCGCGCTCAACAGCCTCACCGAGACCGCCGCGGTGAACTGGGCCGGTGACCGTATTCGAGTCAACGCCATCACCCCCGGCGGCACCTCCACCGAAATGATCGACACCTGGGAAGCAGCGACTCCCGGCATCGTCGAACAGATGACCAAGTCGATCCCGCTCGGTCAGATGGCGGAGCCTCGGCAGATCGCCGAGGCGGCCGCGTGGCTGCTCAGCGACCGCGCCTCGTACGTGACCGGCGCGATCCTGCCGGTCGACGGCGGCGCCGGCGCCTGACAAGAGTGACCCGGGTCCTGATACGCGCTTCATCGCCATCGTCAACGCTAGCGGTCACCTGCTGCACGTCATGAGATTGGACGACTCCTGGCTCGGCTCGGTCGACCTGGCCGTGAAGAAGGCCAAGACCTCGGTGCTGTTCCGGATGCCCGGTGCAGCCCCGGAGCTGTTGGCGTCTCCCGCGGCACCGCCGACCGAGACGTGCACGTGGCCGAAGCCGCCGCCAAGGCGTACTGCCCCGCCCGCCTTGCAGGGATCGACCGGCGACTGCACCGGTCGGGGCCCTTGCTCCGGCCGCCCGAGCGGTAAGGAAAAGCCAACGTCCGCCACCCGGGATGCTCGCCAACTACAGCGCTCCTTCGCCACCTGAAGCGCTCAGTCACATCCGGGCCTCACGGCTGTTCGGGCGCGGCTGCTACAGGTCGAACTCGAGGTGCTCGATGTCCGTGAACCGGACCTCTTCCAGGCTTCCGGCGCGGCGGCCGCCGTCCTGGAAGTAGACCTCCTTGAGGGCTTCGGCGGCGATCTCCTGAAGGCGGGCGTCGCTGGCGCCCTGTTCCTGGGCTTCGAAGAGGCGGGCGGCGTAGACCGGGGGCAGGGCGACGGTCAGGTGCCGGATGCGGTCCTGGTCCGTCGACCCGACCGGCGCGGTGTAGCCCATGCGGGCGCGGGTGTCGATGACGATGCCGCCGGTGGTCGCCGCCTTCGCCCTGGCCTTGGCCCGGATCTGCGGCTGCCACCTCTTCTTCACCTCGCGCTCTATGCGCGCGGCGAGGTCGGGGCGGGGCTTCTTGATCTGGTCCTTCACGTACCGCTCGACGGTGCGCTGGGAGACCCGCAGCATCTGAGCGACCGCCTTCGTGCCCTTGAGCTGCTTGACCAGGTACCGCATCTGCGCGCCGGCCGACTTCGGCGCCGGGCGCGTGAACGCCTTCTGCACCGCGGCCTCCAGGCCGTCCCCGAACAGGCTCATCGCCGCCTTCTCCTACTCTCCGTTGTCGGCGTCGGTGACGGTGCCGTCCTTGATGTACCGGGCGAGGTTGAGCTCCGGCGCGTTGAACCGCTCGCGGACCTCCTCGCCCCACAGGACGGACTGGGTGCCCTCGTGCTTGACCAGGCCGGGGTTGATGCCGAGCTTGAATCCGCCGGGCAGCGGCTTGCCGTCGCGGTAGGGCAGAAAGTCCAGCGGCGAGGGGCCGTTCGAGGCGTAGACGACGCAGTCGGACAGGATCGCCACCGGGTACTGCCCGGTGAACGCCGCGTGCTTGACGATCTTGCGGTGCAGGTTCATCCGGGTGCGGGAGATGACCGCCGCGCGGATGTCCGGCCGCCAGGTCGGGCGGGACAGGGCCCGCCACGGCTCACCGGGCCGCCAGCCCTCGCCCCGGGGGCGCTCGCGCAGCTTGCCCAGGCCGCCCTTGACCGTGGCCTTGATCGCCGAGACGACGATCGCCAGCTCCGGGTCACGGTCCTTGTAGCCGTTCATCGCGGCGAGGAAGTCGGCCGGGGCGAGGTCGGCGTCGACGCCGAGGTCGGCCATCGTGGCGAGGTAGGCGTCGCGGAGCCGGTTGTACCAGCCGTCCAGGTACCGGCCGTTGTCGTACCGGACCCACGCCTCCAGCGGGCGCACCTCGTAGCCGAGCTCCACCGCGTAGGCGACGGTGGGCGTGGCGTACCAGGCCGGGCCGGTCGGGCGCTCGCCCTTCGGCGTGAACGGGGAGGGCAGCAGGCTGCCGTCCAGCTCCACCCACTCCTTGCCGACCTTCACACGGGACAGGTCGACGTGGGACAGGTCGACCAGCCACGAGCCGGGCAGCTTCGGATCGAACGCGGGGGCCTTGACGTGCGTCGCCTCGCCCAGGCCGACGATCAGACCGTTGGCGCCGGCGGCGAAGGCCATGTTGACGTCGATGCCGACGAGGTGGCGCAGAGTGCACTCCGCGTCGGTCATCGGCCGTGCCCAGTCGTACGCCTCCTCGAACAGCTTCTCCGCCGGGCCGCGCACGTGGAACCGGGGCAGGTCCTTGAGGACGGGGTGGCCGTCGGGGACCTCGCACGGCGGGAAGTCCATCGGGTCGATGGCGTCCTTGCCGAGCGAGCCGGGGTTGTGCTCGGAGTGCCGCTTGCCGTCGGCATCCGGCTCGGAAGCGCGGGTCGGCGGGTGCAGCGCCGTCATCAGCTCCAGGCCGGTCACGGCGGTCGAGCCGCGCGGCGTCATCACCCTCGAGGCGTACACGCCCAGGACGCGGGCGAGTTCGGCCGGCGGGAGCTGGGCGGCCTCGCCCCAGTGCCGGGTGTCCAGCGCGTTCCAGGAGGGGATGCACAGCTGCACGCAGGCCCGCTCCGAACCGGTGGCGGGGCGGTAGATCCGCGCCCACGGGCCGAAGCCGCGCTTGGTCAGCTTCCACTCCGCCCTGGCCAGCTGCTTGATGACCTTGTGGCCCTCGGGCAGGCGCCCGGAGAGGCGCTCCTCCTCCGTGAGCGTGACGGGCAGGCCGTACCGCTCCAGCGCGGACGGAGTGAGGACGATCAGCGGGTCGGCGTCCTTGCCGGGACCGGCGAGCTTTGGCTGACCAAGCTTGGCCTCGCGCAGCGTCCAGTCCACCAGGGTCGGGATGCTCTTGGCGTGCACGTCCAGGACCAGGCCGCCGGTGCAGTACGCCAGCACCGTGCCGTCCTCCTCGACATTGACGACAGCCAACGGGCCGTTCTCGAAGCGCGGGTCGGCGCCGCCCGCCGGGGTGCCGGCCGGGGCCGCCTTCCGTGCGCCGGGGCGACGCGACGCCGACGTGCTCCTGGCGGTGCGCGCCGGGCGGGGCGCGGCGGCCGGAGCAGCAGCAACGGGGGCCGGGGTGGCGGGGGTCTGGGTGTTCTCGGTTGCAGTCATGACCGCAGCCTCGGCCGCCGGGCCTGTGGACAGAGATCGGGCTTCCGCCGGGTCGGGGGCGCCGATGAATGCGGCGGGCGCTGGGGCCGGGTAGAGCTCCGCGAGCTGCTTGAGCAGCCGCGCGTACGCCTCACGCTCTGGGCCGCGCGGCTCGGTTGGCTTCGTGAGTGACTCCCAGCCGGACACCGTGGCCCGACGCACCCTCAGCGCGCCGGCGACGTCGTCCAGCGTGAGGCCGTGCGCGGTGCGCAGCCGCTTGCGCTCCGCCGCCGGCGGCAGCGGAGAGCGGGACGCGACCAGCGCGTCGACCGCGTCGAACAACTCGGACATGGAAGACCTCCTCTCTACATCCTATCCCATTAACCGTACAAACTACGGTATGACTAACGTACGTTTACCGTACGTTCCGCGTACGGGCCGGAATGGCGACGCCGAGGGGTTCGAGCCGCTCCGGCGTTGGAGGCCTCGGCGCCTCTTGGTCAGAACTTCTGCTGAACTGCTGAACTTCAGAGTTGACGCGAGTTGCTTATGCTGCTTAACTTCGAAGCGAAATTCAGCTAAACGAGGGTCCTTGGGCCACTGATGGCAGGAGACCGCATGGCCACGCTCAGCATCCACTTCGACCCCGCCGTCATCGCCCGGCTCACGAGCGCGAGCGGCGATGACACCATTCACGTCACCTTGTCCCTCGGCGGCGGATCCGACACCGAGGCCGCGGCGCCCGTCGTCCCCCACGGGCCGCTGGCCGCGCTGATGCAGGCCGGCCTGCTGGAGCCGGGCACGGTCCTCACCTTCCACCAGCGCCGCGCGAACCGGTCGGGCCGTGCTGTCGTCACCGCGGACGGCCAGCTCATCGTTGACGGCCACTCCTCTGCGTTCCCCTCCCCGTCGAAGGCGGCGGAAGCCGTCACGGGCAACGTCATCAACGGCTGGACCCTGTGGCACACGCCCGACGGATCCACCCTGGACCAGCTGCGCCAGAAGCTGGACACCGAGTAGCCGGCCCTGCGTTCCGGCCCCCGTGCGACGCGCGCGGGGGCCGGAACGGCGCACCGGATCGGACGGTAGAGCTCGAACGCGGCCGGGAGACGTTGGTGGAGAAGTACGGCGAGCTGTTCGCCGAGGTGGTCATGCCGAAGCTGACGGCGGGCGCGGTCCCCCAGGAGCACCCGGTGGCGGTGTTCGTGGCCGGGCAGGCCGGCAGCGGCAAGACGCTCGTGATGGACCTGGTGCACGCCGCCCTCGAACGGCGGGGCGGCGCGGTGCGGGTGGACCGGGACACCTATAAGACGGTCCACCCGCACTACGCCGCCTTCCTGGCGCAGGACGTGCGGACGGCCGGGGTGAGGGTGCGGCGGGTGACCTACCGGTGGCAGGCCGAGGTCGAAGCCCACGCCCACGGCCGCCGGTACGACGTGGTGGTGGAAGAAGCCCTGGCCGACCCGGCCGGGTGGCTGGCGCGGCTGGCCGCCTACCGTACGGCCAGCTACCGGATCGAGGTCGTGGCCCTGGCCGTACCGGAGGCTGTCTCGCAGCTGGGTGTGCTGGACCGCTACCTTCGCCTCGCCGAGGAGGGCCGGGCCCGGTACGTGGGGTGGGACAACCATGATGCCTGCGCGGCCGCGCTGCCCGCCGTTCTCACCGACCTCGAGGCCGGGCGCCTGGCCGACAAGGTCGTCGTCGTCCGGCTTCTGTGCACTGGATGAACGCATCGACTCACTCGTACCGCTCGCCGATAGAGCGCTCAGTGAGTCGACCATCCCGGTCGTAGGTTGACCCAATGGTTCACGGCGGCAGGTAGTGCCGCGATTGGCCGCGACAGGGCGGTTACCAGATGGTTGGGTCAGATGTCCCGGGATCCTCCATTCTGCGGACCTGCCGCTCCGGCGCTCGTACAGTCTCAGCGTGGTCATGCTGGCGCCGATGCACGCGGAGATCGTGCGTGTGCCGGTGAGCGACGAGCTTGCCTACTGGACAGTGCTGGCCGGGCCCACCCTGAGCGTGGTCGGCGATATCGACGACTATCTTCGTCACCTGCGGTTCGGCCGAGCCTGCAAGGAGTCGACGACCAAGACCTACGCCGGCCACCTGAAACGACTACACGTCTGGTGCGATGAACGCGGACTCTCCAGGAGTGACGCCGCCTTCCGGCTGGCGACGTACGTGATGCACCTGCGGACCACGCGCCGGGCGACCAGTGGCCGTGGGTTCGGACGTCTGCCGGAGGAGTCGGCGCTTGCACCGGCTCTAGCTGCGAACCACGGGTTCTACCTGCATCTGGCCGACCTCGGGCGCGTGGAGGCCGGGGTCATCGACGCGCTGTTCACGACGGTCCCGGCCCGGTCCGACGGCGGAACCGTCGCGGTCAGGCCGCGCATCCGCGTGGACTCGCGGCCGAGTCACGCCTCCGCGCGGCCGCCGGCCGCGACGCATGACGAGTTCGCTGGTGTTCTGGGGGCGGCGCAGACAACTCGGGACCGGTGCATGGTGGCCCTCATGGCCTGCTGCGCGCTGCGGGTGGGGCAGTTGGTGTCGCTGAAGCGTGAGGACATCCACTTCGTCCCGGTTGGCCGGACCGTTCCGGGGTGCTCCTACCTTCAGGGTCCGCACCTGCACCTGCGAAAGCGGGGCGGGCATCCGAAGGGCGCGGCCAACAAGAACCGCGGCACCGTCATCCTTCCGGTGCCCAGCCCAGTGGAGATGCTGTACGCCGACTGGCTGCGAGAGCGGATCGGCATCCGTCGAGCCGCCGACAGCCCGTGGGCTTTCGTGACCTTCCCCGGCCCTACCGGCGATCCGGGCGGCGAAGCGCTCAGCGCCCGCCGGGTACAGGACCTGCTGGCCGACCTGTCCGCACGGGCCGGCCGCATGTCGGTCGGGCGCAGTCGATGGCTGCGGTCAGTGCGGCTATGGTCGGTGTCCTACAGCGGGTAGTGCTGGTCGCGGTTGAGGGTGACGAGCTGCACGGTGGTGAACTCCTTGACGGAGTCGGTGCCGCCGAAGCGTCCGTAGCCGCTGTCCTTGACGCCGCCGTAGGGGGTCTGCGACTCGACGGCGAGGGTGGGGCCGTTGATGTGGACGTTGCCGGTGGCCCAGCGGGAGGTCAGTTCGAGGGCGCGGGTGACGTCCTTGGTGAAGATGGCGCCGGACAGTCCGTACTCGGTGTCGTTGGCGATCTCCAGCGCGTGCTCGGCGTCGCGGGCGCGTACGACCGCCGCGACCGGGCCGAAGGTCTCCTCGCGGTAGACGCGCATGGCGGGTGTGACGTGGTCGAGGACCGCCGGGCGCATGAAGGTGCCGGTGCGTTCGCCGCCGGTGAGCAGGGTGGCGCCCTTGGCGACGGCGTCCTCGACGAGGGCGGCGACGGCGGCGGCCTGTGGCTCGCCGATCAGGCAGGCCAGGTCGGTGCCGTCGTCCTTGCGCGGGTCTCCGACGCGCAGCGCGGCGGCGCGTTCGGCGAGGCGGCTCGCGAGTTCGTCGGCGATCGGCTCGTCGGCGACGATGCGCCCGGCCGTCATGCAGACCTGGCCCTGGTACATGAAGCTGCTGAAGACCGCGGCGTCGACCGCCGCGTCGAGGTCGGCGTCCCGGAGCACGATCAGCGAGTTCTTGCCGCCGAGTTCCAGCAGGACGGGCTTGAGGTGGCGGGCGGCGAGTTCGGCGACGATCCTGCCGACCTTCGTCGACCCTGTGAAGTTGACGTGGCGCACGGCCGGGTGCTCGACGAGGGCGCGGACGATGTCGGCGCCGTCGGCGGGGGCGTTGACGATCACGTTGGCGACGCCCTCGGGGAAGCCGGCCTCGGTGAGTACTTCGCCGAGGAGCAGGTGGCTGCCGGGGCTGAGTTCGGAGCCGCGCATGACGGCGGTGTTCCCGCACGCCAGCGGTACGGCGACCGAGCGGGTGGCGAGGGACATCGTGCCGTTCCAGGGGGCGATGCCGAGGGTGACGCCCATGGGGCGGCGGATGGCCATGTTGAAGACGCCGGGGCGATTGGAGGGGATGATGTCGCCGCCGATCTGGGTGGTCAGCGCGGCGGCCTCGCGCAGGTTGTTCACGCCCATGACGGTGTTGTGGTGCACCCATGCCTTGGTCGCGCCGACCTCGGCGGTCATCAGCCGCTGGAGGTCGGGTATGCGCTGTTCCAGCAGGTCGGCGGCGCGGTTGAGGAGCCGGCGGCGTTCAGCGGGCAGGGTCTGCGACCAGGCGGGAAAGGCCGCGGCGGCCCGGTCCACGACGGCGGTCGCCTCGGCGACGGTCGTGGCGGGGGAGGTGGTGGCGACGTTTCCCGTGAGCGGCTCGACGCGCTCGAAGGTGGCACGGGCGTCGACCGTGCGGGAGGTCTCGGTGGAGGTCATGGTGAGCTCCCTTTCTGTGGGGCAGGCGCGCCTGGCTCCAGGCGTGTGCTGGTTCGGGAACGGGCCTGTCGGCCCTTCGGGGTGGGCGGGGTGTCCCGGTCGGGGCGGCCCCGCCCGTCGTCCGGTTCAGCCCGTGCCGAGTTCGCGCCGCGCGTACTGGGCGAGAGTGGTGGGTTCGCGGCCGAGGAGCCAGCGCAGCACGTTGGGGTTGCCGAGGAGGCCGTAGCGGTCGTAGTGGGTGGCGAGCCGGATGAAGCCGTCCACCGTGTAGTCGGGGGCGTCCTTCGGGAGGGTGTCCCGGACGTCGACCTGCTCGGCGCGTACGTCCGTGCCGCCCGCCCCGGCCAGGACGCGCGCGACGTCGTAGCCGGTGAGGGGGTCGGCGGCGCACAGCTCGTAGGTCGCCCAGAGGTGTTTCGCGGGATCGGACAGGACGGTCGCGGCGACCTCGCCGACGTCGGCGAGGTCGACGAAGGACAGCGGCCGGTCCAGGGAGAAGGGCTGCCGGAAGACACCGGTGCGCAGGCAGTCGGCCACGTCCACGTTCTGCATGTAGTGCATGGGCTGGAGGATCGTGAACGGCAGCCGCGAGCCGAGCAGATGGCGTTCGACGGCGAGCTTCGACTGGTGGTTGAGCAGCGGCTCCAGCTGCGGGTGGGTCACCGACATGAGGACCACGTGCCCGACGCCGGCCCGCTTGGCGGCGTCGAGGACGTTCTGGCCCATGGTGATCTCGCGGGGGTCCATCGGGGGGCCGATGTGCACCAGGGCGTCGCAGCCCTCCAGCGCGGTGTCCAGTTGGTCGGGACGGGTCAGGTCCGCGACGGCTGCCTCGCTCGCCCCGTACGAGCGGGCCTCGTCGAGGCGCGGGGGGGAGTGCACCAGGGCGCGTACGTCGTGCCCCGCGGCGGCCAGTGCGCGCAGGACGTGGCGGCCGGTGGTGCCGGTGGCGGCGGTGATCGCGATCATGGGGTTGACTGCCTTCCGATGCGGGTGCGGTGTGGGAGCGTGGGGCGCCAGGGGCGCGTCACCGCCCCGGGGCGCGGTAGCGGTCGGCGATGTCGGCCCGGTTGCCGTCGGAGAGCAGCTCCCGTTCGGCGTCGGTGAAGCGGTCGACCGACCCGGTGTCGGCCAGTCCCGGGACGCAGACGGTCTCGCCCAGCTCGACGGCGGCGGCGGTCGCCGTCGCGACGTCCTGCGCGGACATGACGCCCGGCTGGTTCTCCTGGCTCTGGTTGCCGGACCACTCGGTGGCGACCCGGCCGGGGCAGACCACGGTGGCGGTCACGCCGGTGCCGGCCAGCTCGGCGGCCAGCGCGCGGGTGAACGCCACGGTGGCGGACTTCGCCGCGGCGTACATGGTGCGCGGCGGCAGCGTCATCGAGACGGCGTCCGTGTCCAGGGTCCGCTGTCCGGTGCTGAAGGCCAGCAGCGAGGCGATGGTCACGACGGCGCCCTCGCCCCTTTCCCGCAGGGAGGGCAGCACGGCGTGCGCCAAGGTGACCGGGGCGGTGGCGTTGAGCCGCCAGAGCTGGTCGATGTCGGCGGCGGACAGGTCGTGCAGCGGCTTGTAGCCGGACACGCCGGCGCAGGAGACGAGCAGCCGCACGTCGCCCCTCGCCGCGCGCCCGGCGACGTCGGCCAGGCCGTCGGGGGTGGCCAGGTCGGCGACGAGGATCTCGGTGCCGGCGCCGCTTCCGGCGGCCTGGGCGGCGACCTCCTGCAGGCGGTCGCGGCGCCGGGCGACCAGCACGAGGTCGTAGCCGCGGGCGGCGTAGGTGAGGGCGAGGGCGGCACCGATACCGCTGCTCGCGCCGGTGATGAGGGCAAGAGGACGATTCGTCATACGAAGAAGGTATCAAATTTTTGATAAGCATCAAAAAATATACGGCGGCCAACATCTGTAAGCTTGTCGCATGAGCAGTCGTCCCGCGCCCGGTGCGCCATCCCCGGCGGAGGAGATCTTCGGCCGGGTCGCCTGGGCACTGCGCCGCGCCGACCTGATGCTGCAAGCGGTCAAGGAACCCCCGCTGCGCGGCGTCGGCATGCCCGGCTCTCAGTACACGGTGCTGATCACCCTGCACGCGTCCCCCGGGCTGACCGGGGCGGAGCTGGCCCGCACCATCGGAAGCACCCCGCAGGCGGTGGCCCTTCCGCTGAGCAAGCTGACGGCGCGGGGACTGATTGAGCGCCGGGCGCATCCGCGGCACCGCAGCGTCCAGGAACTCCATTTGACCGACGCCGGCCGCGAGGAACTGGCGAAGGCCGAGGACGTCGTCATCGACCTGGAACGCCACATCCAGCGGTCCCTGGGCGACCAGCGGTACCTCCAGCTGCGCGAGCTCCTGGGACAGGTCATGGAGGAACTGCCCCACTGGACGCCCCCTCCGGCCTCCTGAAGCGGGCCTCACGGCACCGCCCGCCACCGTCAGGCGGCCGGGGAGAGTTCCCGGGGGAGTTCGCTCCCCCGGCCCGTGGACCTGGACCGGTCGGGCAACGCCTCGACGCGTTTCGGGCATGGTCGGTCTGCGGGTAACGGGTGGTGTCGCCGCCGCCTGCGTGCCAGTTGTCCGGGCCATCGGTGCCTGGTTCAGGGGATCAGTACGGTCTTGCCGAGCAGGGCGCCCCGCGCGGCCTCCTCGTGGACGTCCACGATGTGGGCGAGGGGGCGGCGGTCGGCGACGTTGATGCGCAGGTTTTCCGAGGCCACGCGGTCCAGGAGCTGGGTCAACTGCGCCGCGTCGCTGCGCACCGCCATCCGCACGACGCGCACGCCGCGGCCCGCCTCGGCTCCAGGTGGCGTGGTGCCGGTCACGAACGCGCCGTCGTCGGCGACCAGCTGGGCCAGGGCGGCGGCCTCCTCGGGAGTGGACGGTGCGAAGTGGAGCACCAGGTCGAACGGTCCGTTCGCGGCTTCCGCGACCGGGGCGGCGGTGTGGTCGAGGACGTGGTCGGCCCCGTAGTCGCGCACCCGGCCGGCGCTGCGCGGGCCGGCGCTCGCGGTGACCTCGGCGCCGGCCTGGTGCGCGAGCTGGACCGCGTAGCCGCCGACGGCTCCGCCGGCGCCGTTGACCAGGACGCGCTGCCCGGCCCTGAGTTCGCCGTGCTCGAACAGCGCCTGCCAGGCGGTAAGTCCGGTGGCGGGCAGCGCCGCCGCGTCGACCAGGTCGACGCTCTCGGGCACGGCGGCCAAGATCTCCGTCGGGGCGAGTGCGTACTCGGCGGCGGCACCCCCCGTGTTCAGCGGCAGGAACGCGGCCACCCGCGTGCCCTCGGCCAGGCCTGTCACGTCCGGGCCAGCTGCCGCGACGGTCCCGGCGAGGTCCACGCCGGTCGTGTAGGGCAGCTCGAGAGGGAGGAACTGGCGCATGGCTCCGGAGCGGAGCGCCGCGTCGGCGGGATTGAAGGAAGTGGCGGCGACCTTGACCAGCACCTGCATGGGGCCGGGCGTCGGGGTCGCGACCTCCTCCGCGGAGAGCACCGAACTGTCGCCGTACTTGTGGAAGCGGACTGCTTTCACGTTGTCCTCCTGCTCGTGAGTTTCTCGGCCCTGTGTGCGAAGGGCCGGTTGGTTCAGACGTCGGCCGGCGCGCGGTCGATGACGGTCATCTTCTCCTCGAGGGTGGCCTGGACCTCGTGGACCTCGCCGGTGACGCCGGCCGACTCCAGGGCCTCGCGGACGGTGCCGGGCGGGGTGTCGGCGAGGCGGACGCGGCGTCCGGTGAGGGTGACGGGCAGGCCGGCGCGGTCGAGCGCGGCGAAGGCGTCGGCCCAGTGCTCGGTGTCCACCTCGCAGGCGGTGGTGTCACCGACGATCTCGCGCTCGGTCCCGGCGGCCCACCGCCTTCCCCCGGGACATCAGGACGAGCCGGTCGCACTGCTGGGCTTCCTGCATGTAGTGGGTGGTGACGAGGACGCCGGTCCCCCGTTGCGCCTGGTCGTGGACCTCGTCCCACAGGCGGGCGCGGGCCAGGGGGTCGACGCCCGAGGTGGGCTCGTCCAGGACCAGCAGCTCGGGGCGGTGGGCGAGCGCGATGGCGAAGGCGAGCTGGCGCTGGAGGCCGAGGCCGATGTCGGAGACGAGTCGGTGCTCCAAGGCTGCCAGCCCCTGGCCCAGCCCGGCCGGTTCGGACCCGAAGGCGGCAGCGGCGAAGGAGGCGTTCTCGGCGACGGTGAGCGTCGCCCAGAGACCGAGGCCCTGGGGGACGTAGCCCAGGCGCCGCCGTGTGGTGCGGTCGGGCGCGCGGCCGAACGTGGCCACCGTCCCCCCGGTGGGCAGCGTCAGGCCGAGCAGCATGCGGATGACGGTCGTCTTGCCCGCGCCGTTGGCGCCGAGCAGGCCGACGATCTCGCCGGGGGCGACGTCCATGGAGACGGCGTCGACAGCGGTGAAACCGCCGTACCGCTTGGTGACGCGGTCCGCGCATCAAAGCATCGCCTCACAGATCACACACAGCCTGACCTAGGGCTATGGCCGCGCCCGGTGCGCAGAATACGCCGTGCCGGCGAAGTCCTGTACGCCAACGAGCTCACGCCCCAGGGCCACTGGCGCCACCCGGTCGGTGCACGCGAGGCACTGCTGGCTGAGCGGTTACGCCCCTGGAGCGCGGCGCAGACCGGCGTCTTCCGCCGCCAGCTCGCCGAAGCCGACCGGCGAGCGCACGATCCGCGGCTGCCCGAGGACTGGTCGCTGGCGGTGCGGCGCGACGCCGAACGCGCGGCTGCTCTCGCCGAGCCGCTGCGTCGCACCGCCCAGATGCGGCGGGAGGCAGAGTTGTTCGGGCACGAGCACCAACCTCTTCAAGGGAAGACGGCAAAAGGATCATTGTCGGCCGCGGCCGGTTTCGCGTCCACTTTCGGCGGCTATCGGTCCGCGCTGACCAGAGTGCCTGCTACGGCAGGCCGTGCGCCGTAGGTTGGGGCCGAGACGATCATCACCCTGGGGGATCCATGGCCGACCTGCGCGCGCTGTTCAGCTCCAACAACCCGGCCTTCGACGCCGCGGAGGCATTCACCGACCGGCAGCACCAGTGGGCCCTGGTCGCCGCTGCGCTGGAGGAGCACCTGAGCCGCACCGCCGCCCCCGGCTTCGACGTGGAGGACCTCGAAACGCCCCGCACCAACCTGATCGTCTTTCACGGCGTCGGCGGCGTCGGCGGCGTCGGCAAGTCCACCCTGCTCCGCAAGATCGAAGCCGCACTGAGCGCCGCCGAACACCGCCCCGACCAGTGGGGCGCGCCCACCTGGACGCAGCGGCTCCTGCCCATCCGGATCGACCTGGCCCGCTCCGCGTCGACCGGCTCGGACTTCGAACGGTCATCCTGACCATCCGCCTCGCTCTCGCCGGAGCGCTGGGCCGCACACTGCCTTCCTTCGACGTCGCGCTGCGCCACTACTGGGAGCACGTCCACCCCGGAGAACCGCTGGACGAGTACGTGCGGCGCACCGGGCTGGCGGGCCGCTTCGCGAAGATGCTGCCCCAGCAGTTGCAGGCCGGAGTCGGCGAGGTCGCCGCCGCCCTGCAACTGCCCGGGCTGGTCGGCTCCGCCGCCGGACAGCTCACCTCCGCGCTCGTCCAGGCGCTGCGCGAGCGTCAGAACGCGCCCAGGCCCTGGCCGGCGCCGCACGGACCGCGGCACTGCTGGAAGCAACCCCCGACCTGGAGGCGCTGTCCTACTACCCGCACCTGCTGGCCTGGGATCTCAGCCGCCTGCCCGCGAAGAAGCGGCTCACGCCGGTGGTCCTGCTGGACACCTTCGAGGACACCGGCGACCGCCACCGCGACTTCGAGCGGCTGCTGCAGCGCCTGGTCTGGCTCATGCCGAACGTCTTCTTCGTCATCGGCGGCCGCAGCCGGCTGCCGTGGGCCGATGCGGCGCTGCACGGCCAGCTCGACTGGACCGGCCCCGCGGCCTGGCCCGGCCTGGCCCTGCCCTCGGCCGCGGTACCGCAGCCGAGGGCGGCCGCGCACGCCGGCCGCCAGCACCTGATCGGTGACCTGTCTCCCGAGGACTGCGACGACCACCTCGCCCGCCGCCTCACCCTCGACGGGCAGCCCCTCATCGGCGCCGACATCCGCGCCGCGATCACCGCCCGCTCGCACGGCCTGCCCCTCCACCTCGACCTCGCCGTCAGCCGCTTCCTCGAGATCCGCCGCACCGGCCGCACCCCCACCCCGGCCGACTTCGACTGCACCTTCCCCGCCCTCCTCGCCCGCACCCTCTCCGACCTCACCCCCGACGAACGCCACCTGCTGCGCAGCGTCGCCCTGCTGGACGCCTTCGACCTGGACCTGGCCACCCGCGCCGCCGGCCTCACCCAGCAAGCCCCGGCCCGGCGCCTGACCGAGCGGCCGCTGATCACCGAGAACCCGTACGCGCTATGGCCCTACCACCTGCACCGCGCGATCCGCAGCGCCGTACGCGACGACGACCACAGCGACGACCGCTGGACACCCGCCGACTGGCACCAGGCCGCCACTCGTGCCCTGGCCGCCCTCGGCGACCAGTGGACGAGCGCCGCCGCCCTCGCCCCCAGCCGCATGCTGCTGGTGGCGTGCCTGCGCCAGGGCCTGCGCCTGGCCCGCGACCATCGCCTGACCGGGCTGGGCTGGCTCATCGAGGCCGCCTTCGCCTACACCGACGACTCCGTCTGGGAACCCCTCACCCTGCCCACCACCGAGGCCCCGGACACCCCGGCCGACGCCGTGGCCGAGCTCCTCACCGCCATCGCCCGCCGCCAGCGCGAGCACCGCCAGCGCACCGCCGACCGCCTCACCGCCGTCCTGGACACCGGCCTGCTCCCTGCCGAGCTGACCGAGATGGCCCTGTACTACCGGGCCAAGGCCCACAAGGACCTCAGCCAGAACGACGCCGCCCGCACCGGCATGCAGCAGGTCGCCGACATAGGCGGCCGCCTCGCCCCCAAGGCCCGCCGCGGCCTGGCCAACCTGGCCCGCCTCGCCGGTGACTTCCCCACCGCCCTGGCCGCCGTCCCCACCCTGGGCTGGAAAGGCCGCCACTACCGGGTCCTCGGCGACATCCGCTGGTCCCACGCCGATACCGCTGCCGCCGTCACCGCCTTCGAAACCGGCCGCGCCGAGGCCGAGCAGCACGGTGCCGTCGGCGAACGCGCGATGATGCAGGTCCGCCTCGCCCTGGCCGTCTCCTTCGCCGACCCCGACCGGGCCGACGACGAACTCGCGCTCGCAGACCAGCTCCTCGACGGCCTCGACCAGCGCTCCAACACCCTCCTCGCCCAGGTCGTCGCCCTGATCAAGGACGCCGGAACCGGCGGCGTCACCCACCGCGCCCAAAGCCTGCACGCCGACATCGAGGCCGCCGGCCTCCCCTTCCTGCACCGGTTCGTGGAGCTTGCCCTCGCCTTCCACCACGCGGTCCGCGGCGAGGACCAGGAGCTGGCCGCCGTCATCGGCCGGCTGCGCACACTCACCGCCACCGGCGACTTCGCCTACTTCACCGACATCGCCCACTTCATGGCCGCCCTGCCCCTGCCCGAGCCCTCCACCATCCGCTGGACCACGAGCGAAGACCATGTCCGCTCCGCGTGGCGCGGCCTGGTCCAGGCCCGGCAGGAACACCTGCTCGGCGACAACTGACACGAACGCGCGGCGGCCCCGACCAGAGGTATCCGGTCGGGGCCGCCGCACGCACGGGCAGGGCGCTGAACGTGTAGAAGTCAGCCTGCGTCGGGACGCCGGCCCACCAGCTGGGTGAGCAGCTCGACGATCTGCGCCTGATTGCGGTCGATCTTCTCGGCCAGCCCGCGGACCGCGCCGGCGAGCTCGTCCACCTTCCCATCGAGGTTGCCGACCTTCTGGTCAAGGTTGCCGACCTGGAGACGCACGGCGGTCAGGTCGCTCTTGACGATGCCGAATTCCCGATCAGTACGCTCCGAGACCTCCTCGAAACGGCGCGTCAGCGCGGCAATCTCGCCCTGTGCGATGGGGTCCTCGGGCACGCGGGTCTCCTGCCAGATCATCGGATGGCCGTCAGTGGCCCTCCACGATATCGCGGGCTCCGCCCCTCCATGCCGACCAGTCACGGGCCTCCCGGCTCCAGCTCCGTGAGTCTGTCAGCGGCGCTGAATGCGCTGCAGGTCCTCCAGCAGCACTTCACCCTGCCGCAGACAGGATGGTGCGGGCGACGTCGGTGTCGGTTCGTCGGCGCAGGGTCGGCGGGTGGGAGGCAGCAGCCTCCAGCATGCGGCTGGTTTCGGCCTGAGCAACCGGTGCCCTCAGGCCAGATGACCCGATCTTCCGGCGGTGGAAGCCCCGCACGAGGCAGCATACGTAGCGAATTCGCACGACTACTGAACGCGACGAAATGGGGGATGATGGCCCGCCAGCCGAACCCGGATCTCACCACCACCCTGACGATGCTCCACACCACCGTCATGCACACGGATCAGAGCATCCGGGGCGCGCTCGACAAAAGTGTCGAGAAGCTGGAGTCGGCCGGCCAGGCCGCGCAGGAGAAGACGACCAAGGAGGTCGTCGACGAGCTCGGCCGGATGCGCACGGACTTCCGCGACGTCCGCAACAAGCTGAACACCAGCGGTGAATCGCTCAACAGCGCCGTCCGCGACGTGGTCGCCCAACTGCGCGCCGAATTGCGGGAAGTCCGCATCGCGCTCGCGGACCTCACCCCACCCGCACCGGCGCCGCACCTTGCCGCTCTGCCTGCCCCCGCCCCGGCCGTCCACGAAGCAGCCGGCGCCGACGGTGAGCGCACCGACCCTGCTGCCGCACCGGTCGCCACCGTCACTGAACCCGACGAGCTCCCGGTTGCTTCGCCCCCCGCCTCGATCCCGGCGCAGCGCTCCACCGATCAGAACCCCTCACCCGGTACAGCGCTGCAGGAAGACGCGGTCCGCCAGGCCGTCCGTGAGGTTTTCGCCGAAGAGCTCGCCCCCGTGCTCGCCGCACTGAACGCTGCGGACAACAGCAACAGCGCGACGGGCGGCCGGCATGACGTCACCAACCGGGTGCTCGAAGCAGCCGCGGAAGTCAGGCAGGAGGTCAGCTCCGCCGTGGAGGAGGCCCGATCCGAGCTTGCCGTGATGCAGCGGGAGATCGCGGGACTGCGTGCCGCCGTGAAGGAACTGCACCCCCGGCCGGACACCACAACCGAGACAGCCGAGGTGAGCCCGGAGCACAGCGTCCTGCTCAAGACGGCGGCCCGCGTCTCCTCCGCCAGCCTGCTGTGCCATCGCGATATCTGGGAGTTCATCACCGCCCACGCCGGACAGCACCCGCACTTCCGAGTGCCGCCGCGGGTCGCCGACGAGAAAGACGAGCGGATCCGCGCCGCACTGTCCGGCCGCTCCCTGATCGCCCTGCTGATCAGCCTGCACTCCATCAAGCACACCGCCAGCGACGGTGACGGCGACCAGGAACTCGCCGCCACTCTCTATGAGCGGATCGAGGAAAGCCTGACCGGCCTCTCCACCGGCGGTGAGCCGGTCACCATCACCCTCGACGACCGCACAGCCTCCGCCCCGGATGACGAGAGCCACGCCGAGGGCGACGGCGAGCCCGAAGACACCGGCACCCCACCGGCCTCCACGGAGCACGACCCGGAACCCGGCGACGAGGCCGGCCCCACCGCCGGGTGAAGCGTCGACACAGCCGGACCGCCCGCCACAACTGCTCCCCTCACGCCGTGGTCCACGGCTCAGCAGGCTGCGCGCCGGCCTGGTGGACTGGCACACCCGTCTTGACGACGCCTGAAGGAGAACATGATGAGACTCGTCCGGCTGGCTGCGATCAGTGCGCTCACCATCCTGATGGCGGTGTTCACACCGCACGTCCTGCGCACCGAATCGACGTGGCAGGCCGCGGCCTGGCTGGTCGTGCTCGCCGCCGCGCTCAGCGGCATCGCCGCGTTCATCCGCGCGGAGCTGCTGCTCCGCCACCTGGAGCGACAGTCTGACAGCGACGTTCCCGGAACCTGACCGGCACGACCAGACACCCGAACCGGCGCCCATGCAAGGCTCACGGTTGACGCCTGGCGGGCGCAGCAGCAAAGCAGAAGGCCCTCACCAACTGGTGAGGGCCTTCCAAGGTCTGACCCCGGTCGCATGACGTAAGCCAGAGGCTGAACCGGGGAATCTGCCGACCATGATACATCAGGGGGGTGCAGATACAACCGACGGCGGAGCAGCTCAAGCTCCTGGAACCGCTAATTTCCCGGCCCCGCCTGGCTCCCTTCTTTGCCGCCACGGCCACGCCGCCGGCGGCGATGGAGCTGTACCTGTGGAACGCACGTCTGTCGGCCGCCTTCGGCGAGGTGATCGCCCTTGCCGAGGTCATCCTGCGCAACGCCATGGCGGAGCAACTCGCCGCCGCGTACGGGGCCACCTGGTACGCGCGTGCCGAGCTGTTCGACGACCGCACCATGAGCGGCTTCAGGACCACGTGGCGCAACATCACCATGCCCGCCGACCCGGCGACCGGGAAACCGGCACAGAAGACGCTCCAGGCGGTCCCGGCCGGGAAGATCGTCGCGGAGTCCACCTTCGGCTGCTGGGTGAACCTACTCGACAAGGGCGGCACCCGCGGCGACGGCCCGTACCGCAAGAACGTCGACTACGACTCCACCCTGTGGCGCAAGGCACTCCACAAGGCGTTCCCGAACAGCGGCGGCAAGCGGACCACCGTGTTCACCACCGCCAGCCACGTCCGCTCCCTGCGTAACCGCGCCGCCCACCACGAACCGCTGATCGACGGCGTTCCCCTCCCGGGCCAGACCGACCGCCGCGGCCGGGCCCGCCGGCTCACCCTGCCCGACGCTCACACCGAAGTCCTGCGCCTGGTCGAGTACATCGACAAGGACGTCGCCACCTGGCTCGGCCAGACCAGCCGCGTCCCCGAGCTGCTGCGCACCCGGCCCTGACCCGCGTCCGGGTTGGGCGCGCAAGCGGAGCCGGTCGGGTGGCGCGGTCGTGTCTGCGGCTGCGGGGTGCTCGTTGTCCGGCGGGGGCCGACGAGCAAGGGAGACCGCGATGGGGCGGATCAAGAAGAAGCGCGTGGAGCGTGACGCGCGCCGCCAGCCTGGGGCCCAGGCGCAGGCGGCGCCGCCGTTCCCGCAGGCGGAAGTCGAGCGGGTCATGCGACTGTGGGACCGGGCGATCGACACCGGGTTGATGGCCAGCGGCGCAGATGTGAAGTACCACTTCACCCCGGACGGCAAGGTGCTCTCCGTCGCGGTCGGCAGGAGCGGGCAGGTGCTGGCCAACGGCGAACGGCTTACGCCGTCGGTGGCTGAACGGCTGCGGGAGGAGATGCCGCTGCTGGCGGGGATGGTCACCTTCTACGAGAACAACCAGCTCGCCGGCCGCGGCCTGGACGGTGCGCCCCAGGACGGTGTGATGCCCTTGCTTCCGCCTGCTGGCCCCGACCCGATGCCGGCGGTGGATCAGGAAGCCTTGGCCGCGGCTCAGGCCGCCACCGCGGTGCTGGTACACCAGGGCAAGGTCGCCGAGCCGGTGGGCGCGATGGTGATCCCCGCCCAGAGGGGCGGCGTGCTGTTCGCCGTCGGAGGCCTCGACGGGGAGCTATACGTCAACGGGCGGGCGCTCACCCGGCAATGGGCCGACACTTTGCGGTCCGAGGTGCCAGAACTCGCCTCGGACCTCGACCGGCTCCAGGCCATGCGCGCGGAGTGGCTGGACGCGCCCTCGCAGGACCGCACACTGGCGCTGGTCGGCAGCTGCACCGACCCGAACTGTCACACCCCCCACTGAACGAAGGCGCAGGCGCTGGCCGGGCAACGCATGCGACGGCCTCTCATTCCGAAGCAGGGCGAGTTCACCAGCTTTCTCCCCCCGGCGCCGCTTACGGTGGCCTGGCCGCCTGCGCACACGCCCGGCACGACGGGAAGCGGCGGCATGCATGCATGCAGATATGGCACGGGAGGAAGACCGGGATGACGCAGGCCGCGGTGAGCGAGCTGGACGAGCGGGTGCCGGGACGCCGCTGGACAGTGCGTCTGGACGCCGCCAGCCGGGGCAGTGCGGCCGTGCGCATCTCGTGCAGCCGTCCGGCCTGTGCCGATCAGCGCCTGCCGTCCGCGGCCGCCGGCCGCGCAGCCGCCATCGCCCACCTCAAGGCCCACCTGCGCGCCGCCCCCGCCCCCAGGGCCGGGGCGTACTGCGCATGCAAGCTGGAAGGCTGCCACCCCCACATCCCCGACACCGGCCGGCACACGCGTGCCGAACCCTGGCGGTGCGGCGGCCCGGTCGTCCTGGCCGTGATGACGGACCGGGAAGGACGCTGGTGGCAAGCCATGGAATGCTGCTCGAGGTGCGCGGCCGCCACCCCCGGCGCCAAGACCGCAGCCACCTCCCAGCCGCTCAGCCCGCAGACCACCAGCCGCCAGGCCCCCACAGCGAAGGGCACCGGCACGAGAGGGCCGCAGTTCTCCGACCACCAGGCCGCCTCCGGGACAGCAGTGCCGGCTCCCCGCTCCGCACCCGCACGGCGCCCCTCGCAGCAGGCGAAAATCGCCCAGCGGGTCATCCCCCACAATCTGCGACCCACCGCGCTGCGGGACGAACTCGTCGAACTCGGTGACCACTTCCGCGCCTACCAGCAGCGAACCGAACCCGACCTGGCGCTGCTCGCCGACCTCCACGAGCGAAAAGCCCGCGCCTTCATCGCCTGGGCCGACGCCAGCGGCATCCTCAGCCTGCGGGTAGAGGCCGTGCGTGCCAAACAGGCCGCCGCTGCCGCCCGCTTCCAGCACGATCAGCGCACGGGCGGGGCCTCCAGCGGCCCCGGGCAAGCCGGTACCGGACCAGCCGGCAGTGAGTCCATCAGCAGCACGGAGGCCGCTGACAGTGGGCCGGCCGTGGACCGACTGCTGACCGTGCGAACGCAGTGGGACCACGCGCGCTCTGTCCTCGCGCACGTGGCCGACCACAGCCCGCTGCCCGGCCCGGAGGCACGGCTGCTGGTACTGATGCTGACCCTGCGCACCGCGCACAAGGGCACCGGCAACCTTGTCGGCCAGGACATCACCGCGCTGGGCCTGACCGACCCGGAGGACCTGGTCGAGAAGCTGACCGGCTGCGGCTGGCTCAGCCTGCCCGGCACCGCCAGCGACCTGCTCGCCTCCCGGCCGGAGAACCCCACCCCGATTACCGTCCCCTCCCTGGTGCCCCACGAGGACAAGGCAGGCCCGTTCACGTTCGGCAAGAAGATGCGGCCCAAGCTCTCCGGCTGGGCCCAGAAGGTTATCTCGGACAAGAAACTCCGCAAGGCCAAGGCCACCGCCGGCACCCGGCTGCTCGCCCTTACGCTGGCCACCCAGACCGACGCCTCGGGACGCCTCGGGCCCGGCGGCCAGGGCATCGCCCTGCCCGCTCTCACCACCTGCGTTCCGGTCGAGACCGGTGAGCTGCAGCACCTGGCCGACCAGCTGACCGCAGCGGACTGGCTCACCGACGCCGTCCTCACCGATGACCACCTCACCGGGCAGCTGACCGAACGCGTGCTCCCGCTCACCTGTCCCCTCCAGGCTTGACGTACAGGACCCGTCCGAGTGAACCGGTGACGGTGTCGCCCGTCCCCGGCCGTGGTCGTGCTGGATGCTGGTCGCAACTGGCCCGAGGCGGGCCACGTTCCGACCGCCGCCCGATCCGGCGTACCGGAACGCAAGGAGCGTGGCATTGCACTGGCCTGCACCACCGTGATCACCCAGCAGCTCGTCAGTGTTTGTAGGCGTGCCGGGATCGGGCCGAGGCGCGTCAGGAAGGCACTGTCGTGAGCGACCGCTCCTCGTGGGGGTCCCGCAAGCTCCGCTACTGGGCCGAGTGCAGTGGGCAATCCCGCCGCGCCGGCCTTCGAACCAGCCAGCCGGCGCCCGCGGCCTCGCCGGCGCAGGCGCGGCTGGAGAGCCGCGTCCTCGAGCAGCTGGGCATCTCCCCGAGTCTGTGCGCGCACCCCTTCGGCATCGCCTCACTGACCAGCGCCAGCACGTCCCTCACCCTGCACCTTGACGCCTACATGGGCCAAGAGCGGTACTCCTTCCCCGAGCACTGTCTGAGTCGTCTGCTGCCTGCGACTCCCTCACCGGGCAGCGGGGGCGATGTGCCTGGCATCCCTGGCCTGCGGGTGAGCGGCATCGAGGCCGGCGGCCGACAGCTGCACCTGCACACGGTGAAAGACCCTGGGCAAGCGGCAAAGCTCGTGCTTGTTCTGCCCCGCGGGCTGGCAGAGGGCTGGGCCGACATCGAACGCCGACACCGGCACTGGTACGAAGACAACGGGCTGCGACCGTTGTGGACGACCCCGCACCTCGATGCCGTGGAATCCGACTACCTCAACGCCTACCCCCTGACTGAACGCTCGCGAGCCAGGCGGGCCGCGGTGGGCAGCGCTCTGCTCCGGCGTATCGCGCTCTTCCACACCGTCACCGCCTTCTACCGGGTCCAGTGCTGGGACGACGGTGACAGCTGGAAGATCGACGCCCGCACCGCCCACCCTCGGGCCCTGTGGCATGACCAGCTCCTGCAGCGGCTGTGCCACCCTCGATGGGGCCTGCCCGTGCACGTGGCCCACCGGTTCTGCCACTGCGCCGAACCGGACGCCCCCTATCAGTGGGGCCACACCTGCGCCTTCTACTTCGGCAGCCATGACGAAGACGACTGCATCTATCTCCGCGTCCACGCCAGCCCTGAAGGACGCGACTACGACCGGCAGATCGAGACCCTGCGTCAGGTGGGAGCAGCGCAGGACTGGATGGCCCGAGCTTTTCCACGCCGCGCTGTCCAGCACCACGACCAGCACCATCAAGAGGAACAACTGCGGTAGCGGCACGTCGCTCACCCACCGAGAGGCGGCTCATGCCCGGACCGGACCTGCCGCCGTCGGGGGATCCCATGACCGTGGAAGCGTTGCTCAGCCGGTGGCCCACCGGCGCGCAGAAGGGTGGAACTCCTTCACGGCGTGCTCGTCTTCGTCGGCGACTTCGACGAACGTGACCTGGAGACGGCGAGGCGTACCTATCCGGGCCGTCGTCCGGTGCTGAATGCCGACGGCGGCCTGCAGGTGCATCCGGCCGGAGTGTGTGATCCGACGCCTCTCTCCTGCAGGAAAGCGGGTGACCCATCAATTCCCTTGCGCTGCCGCCTGGGAGCAGAACGCTGGTCAGGGCCGTTGTCAGTGGCCACCCGTACCCTCGTTTTGGGGTATCAGGTTCTGAGCCGGAGGCAAAATGGTCAGGGATTCACGCCGTGTGCAGACAGCGGTGCTTGACAACGCCGACTCCGAAGATCCGGTCGAACTTCCCACCGACGCGGTCGACCTCGAGCTGTTTCGCCAGGGCCACGTGGGCCGCACCTTCTGGTGCGGGGTGTGGCTGGGCGGCTGCGGAGGCCGGCTGACGACCAGGCTCTGCACGGATAAGATCTGCCACTTCGCGCATGTTCCGGACCCCGATGCCCCCGACTCCCCATGTCGCAGGACAAGTTCGAGGTCCTCCGGATCGGGCAGCGCCGACCACCTCTACGTCAAGGCCGCCGTGGCTGACTGGATGGCCCGGCACGGCCTCAGCGGCGACACTCGCATCCTGCGCGACCCGACCGGAGAGGTCAGGCTGGGCGCCCAGATCACCGCAGAGCCCAGCGGACACAAGCCCCTGCGCTTCATCCTCGACCACTCCGCGCTGCTCGTGCCCGGCGAGTTCGACGCCGGCACGGTGTTCGGCCCGGGCATCGAGCCGGACCCGCGCCTACTGCGCGAGCAGGGCTACGTGCACCGGGTGCGCTGCGTGTCCGAAGGGGCGCACCGCAAGGTGCAGTTCGGTACCCAGAGCAGCGACGGTGCGGTCGAATGGTACGACTTCACCGCGGACAACGTGCAGCTGGCGCCCGAGGGGCTGTCCACTCGGGCAGCAACGGAGATCCGGCTGCGGCGCAGCCACACCGTGCCGATCGGTGCGCACGCACGCGACCTCACCGCGAAGACCCCCGCCGCGTCCGCATCCACGTCGGCCACGGCAGTACCGGACACGCCCGAGGACCGCACCGAGCTGGTGAAAGCGCTGCGCGAGGCCCTGGCCGGCCGCGTCAGCGTGACGCCACTGCAACGCTGCCTGGACCGGCTCGAATCAGCCACCCGGCAGGGAGCTACCGCCCAGGAGAACGAACTCATCCGCCAAGCCTCCGACGTGCTGCTGCAACTGCGCCGCGGCGTCGGCGCTGCCGCACCGGCCCGGCCACAGCGCAAGAAGCCGACCCGCTTCCTCCCCGCACCCACCGCGGCGCCTACCGAGGAGACGAGCACCCGCCCGGCGAAGAACGCGCACCAGGAGCGGCAGACCCGTCGCGCGGCGGTCCGCCAGGCGAGGAACATCCTGCAGCGCCTCACCCAGCCCGTACCTCTCTCCGACGCCGAAATGCAGCAGATGGGACGAGACCTCACCACCACGCTCAATACCGCCGGGGACAAGCTCCTGCCCAGCGAACGCCGCAAGGCCCAAGCCTGGATCGACCACCCGACCCAGCCGGGACCCGCCCGTACCCCCTTCGAACGCCACACCCTGGCCCCCGACCACCTGCGCTCCGCCGCCACCGCCGTTCGCGGGGCACTGAAGAAGGCAGCCCGTGAGCAGACGACCACCAGCTGGAACAGGCTGCAACGTCAGCTCGGCTCGGCACTGCCTCGCATGACCGCTGCCGAACGCATCACCGTCCTCACCCTCGTCGACCAGCAGACGCCGAAAGACCAGCCTCTGCTGTCGAGCCTGGTCGCCGCAGGTGATCCCGGCATGGCGGCGGCCTACCGCGAGGTCGCTGCCGCACTGGGCCTGGAAGTTCCTGCAGACGACGAACTGCGTGACGTCTTGGAAGCCGACGTGCAGCAGGTCCACCACCACTGGCGCCACCAGTAAGCTGCGCGGCCGCCAGCCCTTTGGACACTCGCACCGGGCAGATGAAGGCCGCGCAAGGAGGTCGACTTCGTGAATCGCGCCCCGCTCCGGCCCAGGTGCGCCGTACGGTCGCTTCTACGGATGGCGACCGGGCGGTGACGCCGGGTCAAGGGTTGGGAGGGGATCCGAGGATGGTCAATGCCCGTACGTACCCGCTGTGGCGGGATCTCGCGATGAGCGAGGGCCTCCCCAAGGAAGCCCTCAAGACGGTGATCGAGGCCCTGTGCACTCCGGCGACGACGCCGGACGGCTTCGACGTCCAGGCCGACCGGTGGCGGGAGGAAGCCCTGAAGGACGCGCTGCCCGTGCTGCTGGCCCGGACCCCTGCCAAGCGGCTGCGCGGCCGGCTGCTGGTGCACGCCGACGGGAAGACGCTGGCCGCCCTGGCGGCCGACGGCACCGTGACCACCGCCGACGTGCCCGCCATCCTCCGGCACCGCCGGGCCTGGGCCGGGCTCATCTCCGCACTGGCACGCCACCCCGACCAGGTCGAGGCGGCCGTCGCGCTCCTGCCCCGCCTCCCCCAGCATGAGGTGGAGCAGGTCGTCCGGGACTGGGACCCCGACCGCTACACCCGCACCAAGGACACTCCGCCGGCCCCGCCCGTGCCGCCAGAGCTGTTCAACGCAGTCCTGGAAGCCTGCCTCACCCCGCTCGCCGCGTACCTGCTCCACCCGGAGCCCGAAGAGGGCTGGGAGGCCGTGTCCGCGCACTCGAAGGACTGGTCGCTGGAACTGGGCGGCCGCGACGGCTGGGCGATGCTGGCCCGCTGCCCCGAGCGGTGGGCGCAGCTCACCGCGCACCCCGTACTCGGGGCGGCCGTCCAGCACCTGCTGCTGGACCAGGCCGAGACGCAAACCCTCGAGGACGCCCGGCTCCGCGCCGCCGACCCCGAAGGTGAGGAACTGCCCGCCGACCCGGCGCCCGCGCTCAGCGAGGAGCTGCTGCTCGCCTGCCTCCCGGCCCTGTGCCTGCCCGAACTGGCCGACCTGCCCAACCCGCAGGTGACCGCCCGCCGGACCCTGCACCACATCGCAAACCGCGTCCGCAACAACCCGCGCCTGGCCGACCTCGCCGCCGACCAGCTGCACGCGGCCGCCGACGCGCTCGTCACCCGCGGCCAGCTGCTCACCTGGTCCGACAAGCAGGAGAACGACTACGAGTTCGACGGCCGCGTCCTGCGCCTCGCCGAGGACCTGGCCCTCCTCAGCGCCAACCCCGACCACCTCGCCGGGGCCTGCGCCCAGCTCGCCCGGCTGGATCCGCCGGCCGTCGTCTCCCCCAAGCCGAGCCGGACTCTGATCCGCGTCCTCGACAACGTCAACCCGGACCACGACCGCCCGGCCCGGCTCCTGGAACGCCACTCCGAGCACCGCCGGGTCCAGGCCCTCACCGTCCTCGCCGCCAACCCGTACACCCCGCACACCGCCGTCGCGGACGTCCTGAACGGGCTGCACCCCGCCGAACTGGCCTGGATCGCCGAGAAGGCCGACGGCCCCGACTGGTTCCTGGCCGCGACGGCCGCCGTCCCGGTGCCCGAAGACGAGGACGACGGTGTGGTCCGGCTGGTGGACGACGAGGAACTCGGCAAGCACCCCGACCCCGCCGCCGTCCTGCAGTCCTGGCTCGACTCCCCCGCCGCCGGTGAGATCCTCTCCCGCTCCGGGGTCTACCGCGCCGTCGTGAAGTCCCGCTACCGCACCCCGGAGCACCTGCGCCAGATCCCCGCCGACGAGGTCCTCGCCCGCCACGAACCCGAAGTCGCCCTGACAATCCTGCTGGAGCACTGCGGGCGCAGCACCAAGCGGTGGGAAGCACTCGCCGCCGCCATGACCTTCGACTACAACGACGAGAAGATCACCTTCGGTCAGCTCCTCGACTCCCTGCACCCCGCACCCGCAGAGGCGCAGCCATCCTGACGGGACGCGCAGGCCGCCGCGCGGAGTTGTAGGTTCTCACTTTCGGTGTCAGGCGCCGACGCTATGACCTGGACGTTCCCCTCCAATCTCACGACGTGTCGGCAGGCGGCTGTCTCAGACCGATGTCATTTCCTCAGACTGCCCAGTCGGCTGCGCCGGACCTCATGAACCTGCATCGGCGGCCGTCCGTTCCATCCACTCCAGCACCTTCACTGCTTGCTCGATGCGGTTGACGATGTCCTTCTTGGAGGCCGTGTCCAAGGTCTCCGGGATCTTGTCGAAGGTGTCGGGAAGGACGTCGAGGAGACCCCAGATCTGCTCGCCGGTGCTGACGGTCAGCAGTTGCTGGCACCTCCACTGCAGCGGCACCTCGGGACGGTGCGTGAGCCGCTGCACGAGTGTCGGGAGCAGGTAGTGCGTCGCTTCTGCGGCGAGGTGCTCTCGTAGCCAGTCGACCGGGAGCCGCTGGCTGAAGCCATGCATGGCGGCCTCCTGGGCCAGGTCCAGGAGCTGAGCGGTGTCGACGGCTCGGACGGTGCGGGGAAGGGACGGGGTCATGTCGCGATGATGCCAAGAAGCCAGTGCGGCGCCGAGAGGTCAGCTGGGCCGGGATGCGATCTGCTGACGGGCAGGGCCCCAGATATCCTCGAACTCCTCGAAGGTGAGTTGTTCGGGGTCGTGGCCCTCCCAATCCGAGACGGGCAGCTCGGCAGTGATCCCGAATCTGCTGTCGTAATCACCGAGGCGGCCCGCGTCGCGGGCCCGCTGCCACTCGGCGACGGAGGCTGCTGCGATCGGGATCAGCTCTGGCCCTTCGAGTTCGACCTGCCGGATCACCCAGCCTTCGGCGTCGACCTCGAAGTAGAACCAGGTGTCTTCCTCGTCCCAGTAGCAGCGCATCCATGTGGTCACCACGCCATGATGCCGGGCCGGATGCGCCGCCCTACTCCGCTCTATCTCATGGCTGGGCGATGAATCCTGCGGATCGGTCGAGCTGGAAAGGAGAACCGACCCGGGTTGGATCCCAGCCTTGATCCCGTGCCTCTCGAATGCTGGCAGCAACGTGAGCTGGGCGAATGGGCTCCGTCTCGACGCCCACCCAGTTGCTGGGATGGGCCTGGCCGCTGGTGACGATCAAGGTTGTGCCCGACTGGCTGCCGCCGACCGCTTCGACCGCGTAGGTGATCGGTGTCCAGCAGAGTCCCTGCATGTAGGAGGGCTTCCTGCGGACCCGCCAGCGGTACTCGATCCCGTCAACGGTTATGCGCCGGGAACCCTTCTTGTTCAGCGCCATCTTTGCCTCCTCCGCTGTTGGACTCTGCTGTGTCGCCGCGGTCGCGAAAAGCAGGTTGCACGCGAACGTACCGAGCGTTGTCGCCGACAAGCGCCTGCGGGACTACGGATGGGTTGATCAGCCCATAATTGGTGTCAGTGCCGAGCGACCCGGCGCATCGCACCCCTGGGTGCGCTTCACCGCGATCGGAGAGCATCGTGAAGAACAGCGCGTTGTGGCGAGTGGTTGACAACGAGAGTGGTACCCAGTCCATCGTCAGCACGCCCTCCGAGGCGGTCGCGTTCGTCAACAGCCGGTTCGACACCGATGACGACGACGAGCCCTTCAGCATCACCGGGGTCGGCCCTCTCCTCCCGAAGCCGCTCGGGATCATCACCGCATGGGCTGCCAAGAAGGACGGCGAGCGAACCGACGGTCGTACTGCGCCGATCACCATCAGGCCGGTTGTGACGGATAACGCCATCGAGTGCGATGACGTCGTGCTCTGGGGCGACGTGTATGTGTCATGGGACCACGACATGTACACCGTCGAGGGGCCGGACGGCTCCGAGTACAGCGAGGCTTACAGCGCAGCCGAGTTGAGCGAAATCCTCGACGAGTACGCCGACGACTACGAGTACGCGCCTGAAGGGCCTGACAGCCACAGGTGGCCGAAACTGGGAGAGTTGATCCCCTACGGGGCCCAGGAGTGTGCCAAGCGGTTCGGGCACCTTGACGACGACGCCCTGCTGTGGCTGGCTGCCACCCGCATCACGCTCGCCGTGTGGCGCAACACACCCGTCGAGAACTGGCATGCCGGTAAGAGTCCGCTCCACGACGGCACGATGATGCGGATCAACGTGGCAACCACCCGATCCGTGCGCTCGATGCTGTCGTTCGACCATGTCGACTGGATCGCTGTCGGTCTCGCGATCGTCAACCCGTCTCGGGTTCTACCGACAGGGCAGTCCGTGCTCGAGCTCGGGCTGGCCTGCCACAACCCTGATGACCCGGCGCACGAGGTTGATCCGCGCGAAGAACTCGCGGAGATGGCGCAGGACGCGATCGCTTGGGGGCGAACGTACTGTCTTCGCGAGAGGGAGTTCGGCCTGCGAACCCTGATCGAATTCTTCTGCGCGTCCGACAACGGCTGGTTCGGAACACCGAGTTGGGGGCGCATCGTCGATCGGTTCCTTACGGCTGTTGACGACCGGGAGAATGCGCACTGGCGCATGCACCGAGACGAGCCTTGGTTCGACGAGTGGTTCACCAACCGCCCGGCCGACATTGCGGACACCACGGAACTTCGTCGGCTGCTCCATGCCGGGCCCGACCTGCTGTCCGAGGAGGCCGCCGAATGGTGCGTGGATGGTGCCATCGGCTACGTCTGCCGGGACGACCACGCGAACGGCTGCCTGCGGTGCGGCATCCCGCTGGCAACGGAGTCCCCCAACGAGTGAACGTGGGCGCCAGCGTAGAAGCAGCAATCCACTGACCGCGCTTTCCCGCCTACTCGGCGGCCTCCCCCTGCGGAGCCATTCGTGGCTCCACTGACTGGAGATGTGCGGGTGCTTCCGACGGATCTGTGGCAGCAACGCTGGCCCGGCTGCCCGCCGGTCGGTTACAAGTTCCGCGAGCCCTACAGGAATGTCTGGGTCTGCTTCCACAGTCTGCCGGAGTCGAAGCGGTACCTGGAGAACGATCCTCAAGCAAGGTCATCCAAACGAGTGATGGGATTGTCCAGCGATTCTCAATCCCGTGTCAGATCGGCCAGTCACATGACATGGCGACTGAGAAAATGACACGTAATTTGAGAACCTACAAGTGGGCTGTTTCCATTGGAAACGGCGCGCGCAGTCCGCGAGAGCTGTAGGGTCTTGCGGTCGATGGGAGAGCACTGTGACCTGCGGGTTCTGCGGCCGTCTCACCACTGGCTTGTGGGTCCTGTCTCACGAGCGTGGCATTTCCTATGGAGTCGGGACGCCACCGCGTCGCCCCTCACCCCGCCGCGCTTTGGAGTGTCTCCCCAGTGGGGCTGCCGTCTCAGAGGGTCTTGATCATGCCGCCGTCGATGACGTAGTCGGCGCCGCTGATGTTGCTGGCCACGTTGGAGAGGAGGAATGCGACCAAGGCGGCGACCTCCCGTGGTTCGGTGATGCGTCCGGTGGTGATGTTGAAAGCCTCCGGTATCTGCTGGAGGAACGCACCGTGCTCAGCCCCAGCTCCGGCTGCCACCTTGCTGCCGAAGCCGTCGGGGTCCTCCCAGAGGGGTGTGCGAACGACTCCGGGAGAGACGGTATTGACGCGCACTCCCTGAGGGCCGAATTCCTCGGCCAGGGACTTTCCCAGTGCGGCGAGGGCCGCCTTGGCCGCACTGTAGGCGACCGGACCGGCCGCGGGCAGCCGGGAGTTGATGGATGAGATGTTGACGATCGCTCCGCGCTGCTCGATCAGGCTGGGCAGTGCCGCGCGGCTGGCTCGGACTGCGCTGAGCAGGTTGAGGTCGAAGACGCGGATCCACTGGGTGTCGTCGGTATCGAGGAAGCCGACGGGCTCCACGTCGTCCCCGGCTCCGACGTTGTTCACCAGCAGATCGATGCCGCCCAGTTCCGTGAGGGCACGGTCCATGAGGGTGGTGACACCGTCGGCGGTGCTCAGGTCCGCCGACACCGTGAGTGCTCCGGTTTCCTTCAGCTCGGGCGTGATGGTGCGGGCAGCGCCCATGACGCGGACGCCTTCGGCGATCAGCGTCCGGACGACAGCCAGCCCGATGCCTCGGCCGGCGCCGGTGACGACAGCCGACTTCGAGGTGAGGTCGAGATCCATGATGCTCCCGTTCTTGAACTGTAAGTACAAAATGCGGGCAGAAGAAGCCCCGGGACTGGCGAGCGCCGCGGCCCGGGTCAGAGGGAGTCGGTCATCGCGTTGATCACCCGGTCGAGCCGGTCCGGCCCTTCGGCGACGCGCGCCATGAGCCGCATGCCGACAACGGTGTTCAGCAGAAGGCTCCCCAGTGCGGCAGGGTCGCGTCCGGGCTCGATTTCTCCCGCCCGCTGACCTTCCTCGATCAATGCCCGGAAGACACCCTCGGTGCGGTCGAACATGCGGCGGACGAGTTCGGTCGCCGTCTCGTCGACGCTCGAGAGTTCCGCCGCGACATTCACGGCCATGCAGCCGCGGCGGTCCGGGTCGGCAAGGTCCATCTCGGCGAGGAACCTCAACGCCTTGCGGAGGCGCGCCTTGACCGGGCCGGACTCCTCGAGCATCTTCACGAGAGCGAGGGCCTGGCTGTCGCGATAGCGGCGGAGCGCTTCCTCGAACAGAGAGTGCTTGCTGCCGAAGGTGTTGTAAAGACTTCCCTTACCGATGCCGAGCGCCTCCACCAAGTCCTGCGGAGTGGTGGCGGCGTACCCCTTCCGCCAGAACACCTCCATGGCCTGGTCGACGGCGATCTCCGGATCGAACTGCTTGGGCCTTGCCATGACCGGTACGCTAGCACCTTTCTTGACCTGTAGGTCAAAAAACAGGAGTTCGTCAGTTGCGGCACCGCAGCAGTCGCGATCTTGGATCCGAACGGCGTGGGCCGCCCCCCTATGACCACTGCCCGCATGGTGGGGTAGGACAGGCCAACCACGAAACAGGTTCCCTGGTCGGTCGCGCAGAGAGAAGTACGGCTTGACCTGTGAGTCTCGGCCGGATGCCAACGCTCGAAAGGGTGAATACGCTGAACAGGGAGTCTCAACATCGCTTCACATGTGCAGGCGGTGTGCAGTCACACCTGAGACTGTGAAGCCGAACCTGAGACCCTACAAGAGCAGGGTCAGTCCTGCGACATGTCAACGAAACGCCCATAGTGGCCTTGGAAGGCCGTTGCGATGGTCGCTGTGGGCCCGTACCTGTGCTTCGCGACGATCAGGTCGGCTTCGCCGGCGCGGGGTGAGTCCTTCTCGTACATCTCTTCGCGGTGGATGAGGATGACGAGGTCGGCGTTGTCCTCCAGCGCGCCGGAGTCGCGGAGGTCTCTGAGGAAGGGCCTCTTGTCGGTGCGCTGTTCGGGGCCGCGGTTGAGGGTGGAGACGGCGATGACGGGGATCTGGAGTTCCTTGGCCAGGTACTTGAGGCTGCGGGCGATCTCGGAGACCTCTTGGTAGCGGGATCCGAGGGGGCGGGTGCCGTAGTTGAGCAGTTGCAGGTCGTCGACGGCGATGAGCTTCAGGCCGTGCTGGCGGTGCAGGCGTCGGCAGTGCGCGCGGAGCTCGGTGAAGTTAGCGTAGGGGTCGTCCTGGAGGTAGAGCGGGGCGCCGGAGACCGCGGGCATCCGTTTGGCGAGGCGGGTCCAGTCGTCGTCGGTCATGGTGCCGGAGCGCATGTGGTGCAGGGCGACGCGGGCCTCGGCGGCCAGGAGCCGCATGGTGATGTCGGTGCGGCGGGACTCCAGTGCGAAGAAGGCTGCGGGCAGGTTGTGCTTGATGGCCGCGGAGCGCAGCAGGTTCAGGGCGAGGGTGGAGGTGCCCATGGAGGGGCGGCCGGCGATGACGATGAGCTGGCCGGGGTAGAGGCCGCCGGTGAGGGCGTCGAGGTCGCTGAAGCCGGTGGGGATGCCGGCGATCTCGTCGGGATTCCTGCCGATGGCCTCGATCTCGTCCAGGGCGCCTTCCATGACGTCGGCCAGCGGGTGGGACTGCGGGATCCGGAAGCGGCTGCGGTTGGTGGCGGCGAAGATCTCGGCCTCGGCGGTGTCGAGGGCGCGGTCGACGGTCTCGGCGGTGACATCGGTGGTGAGGTCGTCGATGCGGGCGGCGGCCACCATCATGCGGCGCAGTGCGGCCATGCCCTGGACGGTGCTGGCCGCCTGCACCCAGGCGTCCTTGGATGTGGGTGTGCCGGCCAGCTTCTGCAGGTAGACGTGGCCGCCGACGTCGGCGAGCTCCTCGTGCTTGGCAAGCTGGTCGGCGACGCTGCGCATGCCGGGGTCATCGTCGCGGGCGTAGACCTCCAGGATCGCCAGGTAGATCCGGCCGTGGGCGGGACGGTAGAAGTCGTCGGGGTGGAGGAGTTCGACGACATCGGCGATGGCTTCGGTGGAGCGCAGCATCGCGCGCAGGACGGTCGCTTCTGCTTCCAGGTCGTGAGGAGGCTGCGAGGTCGGGCTGTCCTGGGTCACGGATCTCCTCCACGTCGGCCCGACCAGCGGGTCCTTGCGCTCAGCGGCGTCCAGCGTAGCGACGGTGCAAGGGGTTGCCGTGTGGGTTCAGGCCGGCCGGTCGCGGTCGGCTCGGGCCCGTGCCGCCGCCTTGGCCCGCACGACGTCGGCCGGGACTGCGGCCGGCCGGTCGGCGTGGGAGGGGAAGAGGTGCGTGGGCTCATGCGGAGCCGAATCCGCCTGGCATCGGAGGGCGTCGGCAAGCCGCGCGTCCTCGCGCGGGGCCTGGGCCGCTGCCACGAAGGCGTACGGCACCCATGCCGGGGCCGGCACCGGAACTGGCGAGCCGGGCTCGGGCGGCAGGATGACGACCCTGGACACGGTGTTGCGCCCGAGGGCTTCGTTCACGTCCTGCACGATCCGGTCCGCCGTCAGGCGACCGTGGGTGCACCAGGCCACGGACTTCCCGCGCAGGCTCAGGGTGCCGGAGACCGCATCGAAGCTCACGGCGATCAGCTTGTCGGAGAGGGGTCCGCCGACTGCCGGCCACTGACCGACCACCGTGGTGTCCTCGGGGATGGGCCAGCCGAAGTGCTCGGCCATCTCCACCATCGCAACGGCGAGAGGGACGGGCTGCGGACTTCCCGGCTGCAGCTGAGGCCGCCACGCTCTGCGGGCAGTGCGGCCCCGCTGCCCCCGAGCGGCGCGCTTGGCATGGTGCAAAGCGATCAACGCCAGATCGTCTCCGCCCGGCCTGGCCCCGTACGGCGTCTGCCCGACCACCGGTCCTCCTTCCTCCCAGCATCGCGTCCCAGTCTGGCCTAGGCGGAGACAGCCGCGAGCGGTCATGCTGCGGATCCCCCGGTTCTGGCGGCGCGTTCCGGCTGCGCCCGGGTTAGGTCGCGGCCGGCCTTCTCCTCGCGGGCCCGGCGCAGCGCGGCGGCCTCAGTCGCCGCGGCTTGGCGGCGGCGCTCTGCACGGGCCTGCTCGATCGGCGCCGGCGCATCATCCGCGACGACGTCGGGCTCGGGGAACGCCCGGCGCGACAGCTCCCGCATCGCGGCGGTCTGCCGCTCCACCGCCTCCGCGATGGCCGGGTCCGCCAGGGACGGCCGGGCGGCCTGCCGGTGCGCCTCGATCGCGCGGCGGTAGCCATCCGGCGGGGTGCGGCGCTCCACCGGCGCGGCGGGCGCGGTCGGCTGCGGGGCCAGGACGGCGGCCGCCGTGGCGGGGCCGGCCTTCACGGGCGCGGGCGCCAGGACGTGGACGGCGCGGACGTTCGCACCCGGCACCCGCGCGTTGGCCGCCGCGATCAGCTTCGGTGCGTTCCAGCGCAGCTGCGTGCCGTACGCGGGGGCGTCGGGGGCGACGTCCAGGCGGCCGGTGTCCGCGTCGAACTTCACGGCCTGGACCCGCCCGGCGAGTTCGGGCGCGGCCGCGGCGAGGATGGCGTCGAACTGGGCGAGGACGCTTCCGCCGGCGGCCGGGGCGGCCATGCCGCGCTCGGTCATCATCATGCCGATCGCCGCGCCAAGCCCGAGCGGATCACGGCCGTCCCGGCGTACGGCGGTACTGGTGCGCCGCCTCGGCTTGTTCTTCCGGGTGCCGCCGTTCTTCCTGGCCGCTTCCCTGACCGCGATCAGGGCCTGGCGCGCGAGGTCGACCCCGGACAGTTCGCCGCTGCTCATGCCTGCCCCCAGGTGAGGTGCCCGAGGACCAGGTGGTGGGTGCCCGACAGGCGCTGGGCCTCATCGACGAGCTGGTTGCTGAACAGGCGCCTGGCCGACCTCTCGCCGTACCGGTCGATGTGGTCGAACACGACGCCGTGGTCCTTCACCGCCCGCACTCGCCAGGCACGGACCTGATCCCGCGTGAGGTCCTCGAGGACGAGCTCCTGCTCCTGGTCGTCGACCTCGTCCAGCACCGGGCCGGGCATCACGGCTGCGGGACGCGGCGAGGGCACCACCACCGGCGCCAGCGGCTCGGCAGGGACGGCTGCCAGGTGCGCGGCCGCGGCCTCGGCACGAGCCTTGGCGCGCGCCTCGGCTGCGGCGGCCTGCTGCTCCCGGACCTGCTCCCACCGGCGGGCCTTGGCCCACGCTTCGGCCGTCACGTCCTGGTGCAGCTGCTGCGCGACGGCCGCGCGGCGCTCGCTCTCGGAAGCGCCGGGCATCGCGGCGTCAACGGCGGCCGCGACCGAGCGCCGGTGGGTCCGGCGGTCATCCTGCCGTTCCTCGCAACGGGGGCAGTTCGCGCCCGAGTGGAGCAGGGTCCGCTCGTCGCACCGCACGTCGCTGCACTGCTGGCGCTGCGGCAGGCCCCGGCCGATCAGCCAGCCCACCGGCTTCGTGATCTGCCCGCCCAGCCGCATCTGCTCGGCCAGCCGCCGGGCGAGCCGGTCGGCGAGGGCCTGCGGAGCGGCCGATGGACCGATCAGACCCTCCAGCCGCGCCAGCTCCCTGCGCACGGCGGCCACCACCAGGTGGCGGGCAGCCGGACGGTCCAGCCGCGCCCACACCAGGTCGACCGGGGCCAGGACAGCCTGCAAGTCCTCCGGCGGCAGGGGCACGCTCCCCCGCTGCTGCCTGCCCTGGCCTCCGCTGTCCACGACCCGCACCGAGCCGCCGGCCACCGGCCCGCGGCCAGGCTTCTTGCTGCTGATCGACGGGGGCTTCTTCGGCTGTTCCCCGCGAAGCGGGCTGCCTTCCGCCACCGGCAACCTGGTCCCGGCAGCGGTGCTTTCGCTGTCGGCGGCCTGGTCCTCGCGCACGCACGCGCGCTCCGGCCGACGGCCTTCACCCCCACGGCCTTCGCCGGAAAAGCCACCAGAGAGCTGCGGGGGAACGACGGGAGTAACCACAGAAGCGTGGTCTGCGTGGAGCTCTGCACTATCGGGACGCTCCTGAACCGCCGCATCCCCGGCCCCCTCAGCACCGCCGATCCCAGACGTACCAAGGGCGCCAGCCGCAGCGGCCGGAGCATGATCTCCGTACGCACCATCGGGACGCGCCGAAAACACCGATCCGGGCCCTGAAACAGCCTCCAAGGAGGCCACGGTGCGGCCGTACGCACGGGCGACCGGAAGCAGCATGACCTTGCCCCGACCGTGCATCCGCGTCGACGTCGCCTTGCGCTGCCGCGCCACGACACCGGCCTCCGTCAGCCGTGCCAGCACCTTCCGGGCCCCCGACGGCGAGCAGCCCAGCAGCCGGGCCAGCGTCGCCGCCCCGCGTCCCTCGCGCTTCTTCACCGAGCCGCCGACCAGCTGCAGCCAGCCCGACGCCCGCGTGTTCAGCACCATCAGCAGCAGCCCGAGCCGGTCGGTCGCCGCGCCCTTGCCCGTACGGCCGGCCAGCAGCCCCGGCGGCGTCGGCTCCTTGTCCTCCGGCGTCCAGCCGTGCCCGAACAACGCCTCGCACAGGCGCAGCAGCGTCGCCAGCTCCGCCTTGTCCAGCGCCAGAGGATGCGCGGCCACGCCGCTTCTACGGGCCCGCCACAGCGGCATGACCAGACACTCAAGGCCGGTCGGGTGACCCTCCGAGTTCCTCACGACCTTCGTGTGCAGCCCGTCCGACTTCTTTAGCGGGGCCAGCGCGTTGCGGTGGACCGACGACTCGCCCACCCCCAGCCAGCGGCCCAGCTCCGCGACCCAGATAGACGTCTGGTTGTCGTTCTTCTCGCCCATCGGTGCCCGTGACTTCGCGTACAGCACCACAGCTGCCAACTTCGCCACGTCCTTCTGACCGGCGATCGACGGGTCCGCCAGCAGCGCCTGGACCGCGTTGCGCAGCCGCAGCCTCATCGCGCGACCAAGACGCAGCGGGTCCTCCGGTCCCTTGCCGTCCGGCTTCCCCGGGGCCGGCACCGACCGCAGCCGGCGACGCGAGGACCCGCTGGCGAACTCGGTCCGAGGGCGCGGAAGCATGGCGGCCGGTGCCGCCACGGCGCTCATTGGCCCACCGTCCCGGCAGGAGCGGCGAACACCCCGCGGAGCGAGGTCGTCTGTGTCGTCACCGGGCCGGTGTACACGCCAAAGCGGACACTCCCATCGGGGGCCGCTGGCACTGCTGTTTCGTGATCCACCTGCCGAACCTGCATGATGCGGCCTGTGGACAGAGCCCGCTGAGCCCGGATCATCCCCGGCGCTCCCACACGGCGGGCAAGAATCTTGGATCGCGTTCCGCCCCACGGGACGGAGCCCCGGAGCACCGCGGCGGCCGGCGACGCCAGGAGGACAGGGGTCCCCCTCCCGGTAGAGGTACGCCGGACCGGGGACGGTGTGACACTCCGCCCCCATGAATCTTCGTGACTAATGCCTCGAACAGGGCAAACAGGGCGTGAGAATCCCGTCACGCGGGAAGCTTGTGGTGCTCGAACCGGTGTGAATCGGGCATGGTCGAGCTGACAGGGGACACCGTTCTCGTGCACTATGGCGAGGACACCAACTCTCATGTGCGAGCCGGACCGCCCCGTGTGAACGGGGCAGACAGCGAGCGGATGGGGGGTGCCCCGCCTCTTCGCGAAGCGGGGCAGGTGACACCAAGGGCAGTGGGGCGACCTCCTCTCCTGGTGGATTTGCAGAGCCCCTGTGGTGGGGGCCCTGTGTGACACGCACAGCGGGTGCTGCGCGGCTGTGGTGGCCGTGGTTAGCGGCCGGTGGTGCGATAGAGATCTGGCTCGATGAGCCGAAGCTCAGGACCGGGTGAAGACCGGGACTGAGCGCTGACCTGGACAGTGAGTCCGGTCAGGACGAGGCCGGCGCGGCCGAGCGGATGGTTAGTCCGCCGAAGCAGCGCGCGGCCATGGCGGTTACGTCACGCCGACCCCCTCAACAACAGAGGCGGAGTCGGCGTGCCCGCACGCCTGAATGGTGAAAGCGATCACGGCTGTAAACGGCCTGGCTGCGCGGTGGAGTTCCCGCGCGCGGGTACGCTGCATCCCGCGATCACCTCCCATCAGGTGCATCGTGCGGACAGGAATCCCGTCCAGGAGTCCTCCAAGGCCGTGCCCGGCCGGGGGAGGGCTCTTTGCTGCCAGCGGTCACATCTGTGATCACCCTAACCCCCTGTGACGACATAGGGATAAGGGGGAAACGCTGCGTGCCCGAATTACCGCGTCCCTCGAACGGGAGAAGCGATCCGAGAGAGTTGATCGGATAAGCCCGACCGACCTGAAGACTGGTCACTGTCGGTCCTCCCTCGCGGAACGCAGGCCGTAGCGGAGCTGGGCAAGCAGGGCTTCGGGGCGCTCGTCATATACAACATGCGGCTCATCCTCAGTCGGAGGATGAAAGCGCGTGGCGAAGCGCAACAGGTCTTGCTCGCTGAACTCGATGGAGTTGGCGTCGACATCAGCGAGCTGGTTCCGCTCGCGGATCCGTGACCATCGCACTTCATGCGGCACTGGCAGGTACACCAGAGTGGGGACGCCCCCGGCTCCCACGACTAGAGCCTGCCATTCGGCCCGCTCTTCTGGTGTCCAGAAGCCGTGGTCGACCACGACGTCATCACCGGCCTCCACCAGTCCTCGGAGTTCACCAGCGACATCCTCAAGGACGGGAGCTTCCCGGACTCGGAATTGCCCCCTGGGGAAGTCGACGCCGTACCGCCCGTAGCGACGGAACATCTCCTCATCAGGACACAGCCGTGTAAAGCCCGCGGCTACGAGGGCCCTTGCCAACGTCGTCTTACCGGCGCCCGGCATCCCCGCCATCAGAACGACACGTGACTTGCGCGGCACGTCTCCGCCCATGGCCGAGGTGCGAGTCGAAGTCAGCACGTCACGTCCGCCGTTTCGACGCGCGTACGGCCGGGAGCGCCCAGATCCACGCCGTACTCCAGAGGCCGGCCTTCGCAGTCGACGAACCGAGCGGAGAGGACGAGGATCGCTTCGTTCGTACCGGGCTGGAGCTCCAGGAGCTGGGCGTCCTCGGCGGTGGCGATGCGGGCCGTGGTCTCGTCCGTACGCTTCACAGCCTGCCGTCCCGTTTTCTGGGCGATTAGGTCGAGGGACGTGCCGCCGATCAGGCGTTCGTTGCGGAGGAGCGCGGGCACGGCCTGGGCGAACTCGAGCCGGATCCACGAGGTCGAGTGCGCAACAACGCCGTGCCGGTCACGGTAGACGCGGGTCCGCCGGATGACGTCGTCGCCGGCCTCCACCCCTAGCGCCGCAGCAACGTCCTGTGGGGCGGGAACGGCAGCGGCGGTGTGTCCGTCGGAGCGCTCTCCCGCGCCCCATGAGGAACCAGTACTTCGCCCGCGCTCCAACCGCTGACCTCCAGAGGACAGAGGCACGGGCTGACCGATGCGCGCGTACGCGGCGGTCGCGTCATCGGATCGCTTGAACCGCGGCCAGCGCTCGCCTGCCGGGTCAGCAAGCTCGACTTCCCGAGTGCGGGCGATCAGGGCCGCCGGCCCCTCGACGCGCAGCAGATCGAGGAGTTGTTCCCAGCTCAGAGCGCCGAAGCTGTCAACGAGTCGACTCGCGCCGTCCGTGAGCAGAGCGGCCTGGCGGACCTGGGCAAGGTCGACGCTCCCGGTAATCGCCTCGTCGGCCGCAGCCGGGTCGGTTGCCGCAACCCAGTAACCGCCAGGCCGGTTCCGGAGACGTCGTTGGACGGTGACGAGCGCGGAGACACGAGCGGCGTGCTCGGGAGTACCCGTCGGCCCTTGGAGTGCGGCATCCATCTCCTCGCCGGCCACCTCCTCGACCCGCTTGTCGGCGATGGTCCGGATGCCCTCGTCGCCTAGGTCAAGCACCAGCACGTTGTCGGAGAGCACGAGGTAGTCGAGGACGTCCCCCCGCTCACGGATCATCACGACGGTCGACGCCGGGACGGCCTCCTGGTCCAACGCGCAGGTGCCACGGTGGAGGTCATTGACCTCGGAGATGGCGCTTCGCAGCGCCTCGCGCAGCGACACCGTGTCGTCACCGATCAGGTTGATCAAGCGTGTGCCGAGCTGCCGCACGTACCATGGGGTGCCGTGGATGCACCCCATGGGCAGGTCCTTGGGTGCGGACAGGCCGTCCAGCACGACGACCCCGGTAGGGCTGACGTGGACAGTGTCCTCGTTTGCGGTGCCCACACCTTGGGTCGAAGCCACGGATACCTGCACGTCAGGCCCCTTCCGGGCGGTAGAACGGCGTGATTTGCTCGCTCGCGACGATCTCGAGGGTCTCTGGGTCAAAGCGGCTGGAGATGAGGGTCGAGAACCGTCGTGCCTTGAGCTCGCGGTGCACGGTGGCCAGTTCCTGGTTGAGCCAGTGGACGACGCCACCGGAGCCACGCGCGTGGATGCCGGCAACATACAGGAAGGTTCCCTTGCCGTCGGGGCGTGGGAGCCTGCCGAAGTATGCGATGTCGCTGTTCTCGCCCTGGTCCATCGGTGAGCGGTAGATCTGGCCGGTGTTGCGGTCGGTGAGGTACCAGCCGCCATCATCCTTGCCGAACCGCAGGTGGGGATCCCCTTCAAGGATCTGTTCGATGAGGGGCGACAGCCGAGGGCCGCAGATGACCACGAGGTTGTTGCGGTTGAGCCGGACGTTGCCGCCGAGCGGGATCCGTTCGAAGCTGACTTCCAACCCGACCTCTTCGGCCAGCTCCCGCAGACGTTCGTAGGTCTGGACGTCCTCGGTGGCGATCACGGGGCCCTGGATGGCCTTCTTCTTGCCATCCTTGTCGTTGCCGTCTTCCAGCTTCTCGGCCAGCGCCACGATGACCTTGCCCGAGCCGAGGAAGAGCCTCTCCGGCGGGGCTCCCTTGGCGAGCTGGCTTACGCGTCCCTTGCTGATGCCGAGTTCGGACGCCAGCTGAGTGCTGTTCAACCGGCCCACACGCAGCGTCTCGTTCATCGCCTCGTTGCGGACCGCCTGAAACTCGTTGCCGTAGTCCTGTACACGGCCAGCGAGACCATGTGCGACCTTCGCGCGCTCCAGAGGGTCAGGGAGTTCCTTCAGCTGGGACAAGGCGACGTCGAAGGCCGCATCGAGCTGGTCTCGCAGCGCGGCTGGAGCTACATCGTGCGCTTCCATACGTGCCTCCCTTCGTAGAGTCATGTTTACCCCATTAAACCTCATGGGTTCAAGGCGGTTGACGCGCG
Organism: Streptomyces sp. NPDC048106; assembly: GCF_040706415.1. Classification (NCBI taxonomy): domain Bacteria; kingdom Bacillati; phylum Actinomycetota; class Actinomycetes; order Kitasatosporales; family Streptomycetaceae; genus Streptomyces; species Streptomyces sp. NPDC048106. The sequence goes on from NZ_JBEZND010000028.1 coordinate 58,503, forward strand.
CCGTGACGAGACCTATGGTTTCGGTAGTCGAGCGGTTTAGGGCGCTAAATCGCTTGGTTGCGTTTGCTATATCTGCTTGTCAGGCGCCCAGCCCCACCGCAGTTTCTGCGGCTCGTCTCTTCGGAGTCGGGCAGGTGGTCGGAGGCGGTAGCACGATCAAACCCCCCGGCTGGCAGGACTGCGTGTACGACCTCAGCGCTGATGCGCTGTCTGTCCACCGGGATTCGAGCCGTTGGCTCGTGGGCCCGGTGAGCGGAGAGAGCATCCGCCCCGCGAACACCCCTCCCTCTCCCTGCCGAGGAGTCGCCATGCCCGAGCTCGCCATGCCCAAGGCCGCTAAGCGCAAGGGCCGCACCCGTACCTCCCGCGTCAGCCCCCTCGACGCGATCGCCCTCTCGACCCTGTCGCCCGGACACATCGACATGCGGACCGTGGAGACCACGCAGACCCGCCGCATCTCGCTGGTGTGCCCGGACTGCGACACCTGGGTGGCCGTGACCCCCCACCGCGGCACCTACCTGCTCAAGCTCGTCCCGCACCACACCGGCAAGGCCGGCGTCGCCGACGCCATCCGCTGCCGCTCCGGCAACCGCCTCGTCGACGTGGACATCACCGAACACGCCTGGCGCCGCCAGTACAGGGGCTGGGCGCACGAGGAGCGCCTCGCCGTCGACCTCACCCGCCACCGCCGCCCCACCGTCCAGACCCTCAAGGTCGCCCGGCCCCAGGAACGCCCCGCCGACCGGCGAGCCCAGTGGGAGCGTGCGGTGCCCGCTGTCCGCCGGGCCGACGCCGCCCGTACGGTCCCTGCCGACGCGATCCCCACGACTCGCGGTCTGGCCGTCGACGGACCCGCCGGCGCCCCGCTGGCCCTGGTCCCCCAGACCGCTGGGGACCGCCGCTCCGTCCGCGCCCTTGCCACCGGCATTCTTCGCGCCCTGGCCGCCACCGACACGGACCGGTACGCGAGCGACGTCCTCGCGGAGCACCTCACCCGCGCCGCCTACACGCACCTGGCCACCATCTGGCGCCGCCCCCTGACCCCGGCCGACCAGCCCGCGCACACCGCGCTGGTGGCTGCGGTCAGCGCCGCGCTGCCCGCCCCGACCCCGGGCGAGACCGCCGCCGCGTACACCGCCCGCTGCCACAGGCCCGCCCTCGCCGCCTGATCCGCACAACCGCCCACGGCCCCGGCCTCGGCTCCCGCTCCGCGCGGGGGGACGAGGCCGGGGCCTTCTGCTCCCGTCCCGCCTGACGCGCCGCAACCTGGAGGTCCTGATGCCCGCCACCCCGACCCTGACGTCCCACCGGCCCAGCACCGACGAGGTGTTCGACGCTGAGACGCTCGCGCTCCTGGAGGCGATCGAGGTGCCGCTCCCCGACTTCGCCGACCTGGACCTGGACATCGCCTTCGGTACCCCGCTGGAGCTGCACGAGCCCTTCGCGACGTCCCGCGAGAAGGGCCTGCCCGAGGGGGAGCTCCTGGAGCAGTTCTTCGCCCGGCGGCACGCGGCCCGCGACATCCTCGCCGACGACCCGACCATCACCGCCCGCGTCCGCGAGTGCCTGGTCGACGTCCTTCTCCCCTGCGCCGACCGCCTGCGCCGGACGATCCGCTCCGGATGCCGCCCCGAGTACGCCGCGGCCTGACCGGCTGGCTCCGGACGGACGCCCACGATCAGCGGCCACCCCAGTACGCCGAGGGGTGGCCGCTGGTCGTGGCCGGTCGTACGACCCGCCAACACGACGACAGCCCCGGGGATTGCGCCCCCGGGGCTTGTCCAGGACCTGATTCGGAGGACCTGATGCAGCAGAGCATGACACGCACCGCGCAGCAGCCGCGGGCCGGGATCATCGACGACATCGAGGACGAGGACGACGCCAAGGGCTACGAGCCCGAGGACGCCGCCCGCGTCGACGTCGCCCTGGTCCACGTTCCCATCGCCGCGCCTGTGCAGGCGGGTTGGGTGGTGGCCGCGTGACCAGCGAGCAGGGCGCCAGTCGTCCGCTGGTGTCGGCGGAGGACGACCCCCTCTTCGACGCAGATCACCAGCGCTGGGTCGGGCCGGAGCGCCGCGCGACGATCACGGTCGGCGAGGTCGAGGAGATCCAAGGCCGGGCCGCACTGGCGAAGGCCGACCGCCGATGAGTGCCCGACCGACCGACGACCTGTTCAACCGCTACATGAAGGCGTTCGAGGACTCCGAGACGCACACCGTCGGCTGCCCGGCCTGCCAGGGCGAGACACCGTGCGCGCAGGGGGTGCCGCTCCACGATCGGTTCGCCCGTCTCCAGGACGCCTACCTCGCACGCCAGAAGCAGCGCTGACCCGGCCCTGCCCGTCGTCCCCGCGCCCCCACGGGCGGGGCCGGCGGAGAGCGCCGGGAGCTCCCCCCGCTCCGGCCATCCGGCCGCCGAACACGCGAACAGCCCCAGGGTGGCCGCCCTGGGGCTGTCTCGTACGGACCTTCTGGGAGGCCCTGATGAACCGCTCCATCGTACGCACGACCTACGCGCCCGCCGCCGACCTGCCGGTCAACACCAACTGGCGAGCGTCATCGGCCTGCAAGGACGAAGACCCCGACCTGTTCTTCCCGATCGGCACCACCGGCCCCGCGCTCCTGCAGATCGAGGAGGCGAAGGCCGTGTGCCGTCGCTGCCCGGTCATGGAGCGCTGCCTGCAGTGGGCGCTGGAGTCCGGCGAGGAGCACGGCGTCTGGGGTGGCCTGTCCGAGGGCGGGCGGCGCGCGATGAAGCGTCGCGCCGCTCGCCGCAACGCTGCCTGACGGCCCGCCACGGTCCGTCTCCCGCCCACCAGAGCAGAACAGGACGGGAGACGGGTCGTGGCGGGCCGACCGGCCAGCCGAAACGAAAAGTGGACGGCCCCGAAACTCTGACCTCCCGGGACCGTCCGTGATCAAGAAAGGAACGTCTCTCTTGAACACGACGATGATCACACGCCCGGTTCCCCGGGCGCCACAGGGCGACGACGACAGGTACGCCCGGGTCTTGACCGCCATCAACTCCCACCGTCTCCCGCGTCCGGTCCGCCGGCCGCGCCAGACGGAGCCGCACACCACGCTCGGTGCCCACCTCCTGGCCGTGGTCCGCGCCCAGGACGCCGCGATCCCCGCCGAGCGGCGCGCGCCGCGCACGGTGGGCGAGATGCGGGCCCGCCTGGCCGGGCTGTACGAGGAGGAGCAGGACGCCTGCGGCCTCTGCGGGAACTGGACGTGCACCTGCCCCAAGGGCCGTGCTCAGGGCCGCGTCCAGATGACCGGGACGGCGGTGGCCTGATGCGCGCCCGCATCCCCGTCCCGGCCCTGACCGACGAGGAGCGCGACGAGATGTCGCGCAAGGTCGCCGAGGCGAACAAGCAGTCGCAGCAGCGCCCGCGCTGACGATGACTCACCTCATACACCTGGCCCGGGTCGCTCATCAGCGTGCGACCCGGGCCGTCCGCATGGTCGGTCCCGCTCACCCTCTGGCCCGTCGGCTGCTGGCGGCCGCTGCCACGGCGGCCGCCAGGGCCTGGGACGCAGGGCACCACGTCACCGACCTCCACAAAGACTGACCCGCAGCGCGGGAGGGAGACCGAAGTCCCCTCCCGCGCCGCGCTGTTTCGACCGGACCGGCCGCCCGCACGACCGGTGGCCCGGCCTTTCGCACGTTCCCAGCCCGGGAGCGCCCCGGGCTCCCCCTTCTTCTGGAGGTCCGTTGTGACCCGAACCATCTCCTTGCGCGCGCCTCTGGACGAGTCCGGGCTGCCGCCCAAGGAGCCGACCCGCCAGGGCCAGCCGGTCGGCGCACCCAGCCGTATCCCCTCTCCTCGTCAAGGAGGCATTGCCATGCCGGATTTCGGCGACACGATCCGGATCACGTCCGACGAGCACCGGGAGATCTTCGCCCGCCTTCAGCCGCATCTGCCGCCGTACCTGACGAAGGTCGAGCCCAGCCGCTACGGATACGGACTCTGCTTCGAGTTCAAGCCCTTCACCGGTCGTGAAGAGGAGCCGTCGGCGCCTGACGCCTCCTACGACGACCCGAAGCTGCGGTACTCGGCCGAGTCCGACGACCCGGCCGAGTACCGGCTGAGGGTGGCGGCCCGCGAGATCCTGTCCGACCTGTACAGCAGGGCACGGGCCGAGTGGAAGGTCGCGGCCTACGTCGCGGACCTGCGCCAGGTCGTCAAGGACGCCCCCGCCCGATGGGAGGCGTACGAACAGGCAGCGAACGCGCTGGATTCGGCCTACGGCTACCTGCGTACCCCGCAGGCCGGCGCGGAATGGCCGTCCGCGATCTCGCGCCTGGTCGACGCCCAGGAGCGGGCCCTGGCCGCCGCCCGCGCGTTCGACGACCGAGCAGCGGAGATCGCTGCGGTCCAGTACAAGCACCTCTACGCCGACCTGGGCGATGCCGCCGCCCTCGCGGCGGCTGGCTATCCCGAGGCCAAGGACTGGCACATCGGGGACGGCTTCGGCGGCTACTACAGCCAGTCCCTCCTGGAGAAGGTCCGCCACCTCACCGACGAGCAGGACGCCCATCTCGCGAAGGTCGGCCGACTGGCCGGCTCCGGCACGGCCCTGGCCTGACGGCTGCCTGATCCGCCCGCCCCGACCGCCGAACCTCCGGTGGCCGGGGCGGGCGGTGACGGGGAGCCGGACAGTCCGGACTACCGACGGAACAGGAGAGCCCCTTGACCGCGTCGATCACCGCTTCCGCTCCGCTGGAGGCGCACAACGAGACCCTGCTGGCCCGGGCCGCGGAGCTGGAAGCCTCCTGGTACACCGGCCCCCGGTTGTGGTTCGGCACCAGCGGCGAGCCTGTCACCGGCAGCCAGACCGCCACCTACCTGGAGACCGCCCTCGCCCTGCTGGACCGGGAGGGCTGGGAGCCGGGCGCCTTCGGCCTGTGGGAGGTGCTGGCCGGCCCCATCGACCTGACCGGCGTGTCCGTGAGCGTGCTGGAGCTGGTCATCTGCGCCCACACCGGCGCCAGCGCGGCCGAGCCGCGGCTGTGGGACACGATCCCGGGCCGAACCGTCGACCAGGTCCGCGCCCTGCTGCTCGCCGGTGCCGCCTACGCCCGTCGCTACGGCCCCACGGACGCCGCGCACCACTGACACCCAACTACCCCCGTGGCCGCTGCCCTCCCGGCAGCAGGCGTACAAAGGAAGGACCACGTTGTGACCACCCGACGTCAGCCTCGCAAGGCTGCCGCCAAGAAGACGACGGCCAAGACCCCCACCGCGGCGACGGCCGGCCCGATCGAGGCCGCTGACACGACGGTGGCCACCGAGCCCGCCCCCGCCCCCGCCGCGGCGCCCGCGCCGACGCCGGTGCCGGAGGCCGACACCGAGGCGATCGTGACGGCCGCCCGCGCGGAGGCCGACCAGCTGCTCGCCGCCGCGCGCAGCGAGGCCGATGCCCTGATCGAGCAGGCACGCCGGCAGTGTGCCGACGCCGACAGCGCCGTCGCGAAGGCGCAGGCGGAAGCGGACGGCATCCTCGCTGTCGCGACGGAGCAGGCGGCACGGATGCGCACGCTCACCGAGGAGCAGGTCGCGGCGGCCGAGGAGACGGTGCAGCGCGCTCGTACGATCGCCGATGGCGACCTGGCGGCGGCCGAGCAGACCCTCGCCCGCCGCCGCCAGGCCGCGGAGAAGCTCCAGGCCGAGGCGGAGACCGAGGCCGCCCGGATCGTGGAGGCGGCGCGCCTGCGCGCGGAGCAGATCCGCAGCGAGGCCGAGCAGGACAAGGACCGTGTCCAGGCCGAGGCCGAGGCCACCGCCGCGCACGCCGCGCACCTGGTGGAGGAGGCCAAGCAGCGCGCCGCCGAACTGGTGGCCGCTGCCGAGGAGGATGCCCGCGCGCGGCGTGACGCCGCGGCCGAGATGCGGCAGCAGGCGGAGGAGGACGCCGAGCAGCTGCGCGCCCGGGCCCGTGAGGAGGTCGCGACGGCGCAGGAGGACGCCGCGCAGATCCTGGATCACGCCCGCGGGCAGGCGGCCGACGTGCTCCGCGATGCGGAGCAGGAGGCCGACGACACGCGTGGTGAGGCGCAGCAGGTCCTCGAGGCCGCGCAGGCCCGAGCCGAGGAGGACGTCCTCAGGGTCCGCTCGCTCGCGGAGGCCAAGGCGGCCGGCGCCATCTCCAGCGCGGAGGCCGCCGCGTCCGAGCGGATCACGGCGGCCGAGAAAGAAGCGGGCCGCCTGGTCGGCGACGCCAAACGGGAAGCCGAACAGATCCGCGCCAAGGCGGGTGCCGAGCAGCAGGCGGCGCGGCAGGAGCTGGCGGCCACCCGCGAGGAAGTCGCCGCCGCGCAGGCGCTCATCGCCCGCCAGGAGAAGACGAAGAACGTGGTCAACACCTGGGGGCCGCGGGCCGCCCTGGGGGCGACCATCGTCCTGACCGCGTCCGGTGAGTTCGCTTTGGCCCGGCTGAGCGGCTGGCCGTGGCAGGTGGCCTGGGCGTTGCCGCTGGCGATCGACGTCTACGTCGTGCAGGCCTTCCGCCGCCACCGCGACGTCGCGGGCGCCCTGATCCTCATGGTCGCCGCGAACGCGATCTACCACCTCGCCGCGGCGGGCCTGGTCGGCGTCGACAAGACGGGCCACCCGCTGTGGTGGCTCATCGTCGGCGTCGCCGCCATCGCCCCCTGGGTGATGTGGCGCATCCACCAGATCACCAAGGAGCCCGGCGAGACGGGCCACGGTGAGACCGGCACCGACACCGGGACCGGGCCGGATGAGACGACGCGCACCACACCCGCCGATGAGACCGACCCGGCCCGGGCCGCCGGTCTCACGGGCCCCGGTGAGACGGTTCCCCATCCGCGCACCGCCCCGGCGCTCGTCGCTGAGACGGCCGGGGGTGAGACACCCCGGGCCCTTGAGACGGGTTCCACTGAGACAGACGACGTGGTGAGCGCGGCTGAGACGGCGTCTCACAGCACTGAGACGCGCAGGTCAGGCCGTGAGACGGCCTCTGCGGACAGCGGCGCGACTCCCCTCCCGCTGCGCTCCGCTGAGACCGGCCGCCCCGCGCTCCCCCGGGACGCTGAGATCGAGGGGCAGGTCACCTCGCTGCTCAGTCTCATGTACCGGCGCCAGGGCGTGGACACCGTCTCAGTCGACGAAGCGAAGAGGATCCTCGGCGTCTCACGCGCCACCGCCGGACGCCGACTTGAGATCGCACGCTCCCGCTTCACGAAGGTCTCCTGAGACGCGCGGCCATCCCGAGCACCGCCCAGGCCGCCGACAGGCGGCCGTCCTACGCCTCAACCACCCGACGAAGAGAAGGAGCGGCATGAACGCCCTGGAGTACGTGACCGGCGTGGTCCTCGCCCTGGTGGCCCTGGCCACCGTGCTGGCCACACCGGTCCTGATCGTCCACTCCCGCAGTCCGTACGACCACGGTCCTGACTGCTGGTGGTGCCACCCGCGCCTGCTGCCGCGCCGGCGGGACTCCCGCTGACACCCAGCCGCCCCACCGTCCGGCACACACCAGTGAGGGCCAGCCCGCTCGCATCGGGCTGGCCCTCGCTGCGACTGCCGGAAGCAGTCACAGCCCCACCAGTACACCAGGAGGGAATCCCCGCCGTGAACAGCAACAACGACCCGAACTACGCACCTCTGCGCGACGTCGCGCAGAGCCCGGAGGCAACCGCCCGGTACCTGGCCGATGTCCAGCGGGTCCTGCTGGACATCGGCAAGAACCTGGAGACCCTCGCCATCGAGACCCGCGTGCACCTGCGCAAGACGCACGTGGAGGGCGACCGCTGGTACCACGCCAGGCTGCGCGCGATGCCCGTGGAAAAGGCCCTCGGACAGGTTCTCAAGAACCTGAACAACCTCACCGAGGGCCTGGAAAAGAGCGCCTATAAGCGCCGCGCCCACGACGAGGCCGTGGTGAATACGGTCAAGGGAAGGAAGGAAAAGGAGCTGGAAAGGCAGCGTAAGAAGAACCCGCAGCCGCTCCAGGCCGCACCGAATCCGCCGCAGCAGGGTGCACAGAGCCAGAATCTCGGCTATGGTGGTCCCACGTCGATTTACGACATGGGTCGGGAGTCGGCGTGAACCGCCCCCTCAGCAGCGCCGAACGCTCCGCACAGCGGCGCCAGAACTGGCTGAAGGAAGAGGCGACGAAAGCCCGCGAATCTCGCGGCGAGGCAGGGCAGATGGAATTCTGGCTCCGCCTGGCACGATCCCGAATGGCCAAGGACGTTAAAGCCGGTCGCGGCGACGTCTACTCCGGATTCGCGCTGATCTGCCGCCTGTTCATCACGGCGCTGGACCAGCGTGTGGAGGGCAACGGACGGATCTGGAACGACCTGCTGCAGTACGCGGAACAGGTCGTGGCGAAGTACCCCCCGCGTGACTGACCGTCACCAGTGAAGGCCCCGCCGGGCTCCGGCGGGGCCTCGCGCGCGTAAAGCGTGCACACGTGCACGTGCACACGCGTGCACACAAGACCCCACGCTCTGTCAAGTCCCAGGAGGGAGGCGCACCGTGTCCGATGAGGACGGCACAGGGACCTTGGTCCAAGGCCCCTGGAGCGGTGATTCCACGTACGTGCCACCGCCGATCCCGGATTACGGCGACACCATTCCGCCACCGGAAGACATCCCCCCGGCACCCCCGGAATCGCCGGAAGAGACGACAATGGAACTTCCGGTGATTCCGGCTGCCCCGGACCCGTCGACGGCCCTGCGGTCCGAAGGAATTACGGCGCCGGAAACCAGTGAAGATGACGGCGAATACGAGGAAGGCGAATACGAGCAGCCTCGTTCTCTCGCTGACCGTCTCGGTGACTGGCTGGAATTCCGTCTGGAAAGGGCGCGGGCGCTCCATGAAAGCGAAGCGCCTTTCCGTGAGGCTGAAATAGCTCGGAAGGCGGCGCTGCTGGAGGGCCGTACCGCGCAGGAAGTCGCGATGATGGAGCAGAACGGAAAGCTCCATGCCGCGATGATGAAAGCGAAGGGCGACAAGGCGGCGGCGCGCGGAAAGGCGGATGCCGACCGCATGAAGTCGTCCGCCTCCGGCCTGGGTGCGGACAAGGGCCGCTCGAAGGCCGGCGGCGGGGGCGGGTCCTCGCGCGGCGGAGGCAGCTCCGGCGGCGGCCGGGGCTCGGGGGGCGGTAATGCGCCCATGGGCTCCGGGAAGGGCTCTGATCGCTCCGCTGGCGGCCGCGGGGGCGGGGCGAAGGGTAATGAGTCGTCTGGGGGTTCCAGAGGCCGTCAGAACGGCTCTGGAGGCTCTTCCGGTACGGGTAAGGGCAGTTCGGGGGGCTCCGGCAACTCGGGTTCCGGCAAGGGCGGGTCGAAGGGCGACGGCGGCAGGACGCAGCACTCGCCGGCCTCCAGCCCCAGGACAGAGCGCGCCGCCGCCCGCCAGGACGCCCGGCAGCAGCGGCGCAGCGCCGATCAGGCCGCGAACCTCGCCGACCGGAGCAAGGACCGCGACCAGGCCCGCGCCCAGAAACAGCAGGCGTGGGAGGAGCACCGGGCCAAGAAGGCGGCGCGGGCGGAGGCGCGGAAGGCGAAGCGGGAAGCCGCGGCGTCGGCCGACCCGGGCCGCACCACGCTGGGCAAGGCCCTCGGCGAGGAAGCTCAGCGCCGCTTCGACAAACGCCGCGCGGACGCGAAGGCGGCCGGCACCGAGAAGGTGAACCTGACCAAGGACAAGGACTCCAAGGCCAAGGGCACCGACGGCAAGGACGCCAAGACCGCCAAGGAGGCCCCCGGCGGGGCCTCCAGCGCCGCGAAGGACGGCAAGGCGACCGATGAGTCGGGCAAGGAGTCCACGGCCGGTGACGGGGCGTCTGACGGTTCGAAGAAGCGGCGCCGGTTCCGGCGCCGGCGCACCGGGGCGGGCCGGACTGGAGGCCGCGGACGCGCCCGCCGCACCGGACGCGCCCGCCGCACGGGACGCGCTCGTACAGGCCGGGCTGGTCGGCGTGGCCGTCCGGCGGACAGCCCGTTCGGCGAGGAGGGCTCCACCCCGACGGTGGAGTGGCCCGAGCACGACACCCGCCCGCCCAAGCGCACCGCGAAGGACGAGGACGACATCGTCGACGCGGACATCGTCCCCGACGAGCCCGCGGCCGTGACCACCGGCGTCAAGGGCCTGCCCCCCGCGCCGGAAAAGCACACGAAGCGGCCAGGCACCAGCCGGCCGGACACGGAAGGGAAGAGCATGAGCAGGCCGCCAGTCAGCCAGCAGTCCGGGCACAGCGGGCTTGGTACCCAGCACCGTACGGACATCACGTTCGACCAGTACCTGATGGAGATGGCGAACATCGCCATCAAGGCCGCCTCCGACCAGGAGCGTGCCGAAGCCCTGATGGAGGCCCTCGGCAAGGTCGCCGACGCCCTGCGGGAGATGGCCGCCGACCTGGTCGGCGACCACAACATCGACACCGCGGTGACCGACCTGATCGCGGACCTGGCCGACTCCGCGGCCCGCATGAAGACGCAGGCCGAGCGCTGCGCCGAACAGTGTGGCCTGGCCAGGGAAGCCGCCCGGCTCGCCGCCACCGCCGTCGCCCGCGTCTACGGCGAGGACATGAACGCCAAGGAAGACGCTGGCCTCACGCACGCGTCGGCCGCCGCCCACCACGACTGAGCACGGGAGGACCCGCGATGAGCAGCGACCCCGCACCCCGCAACACCAGCACGGCGCCCGCCGTGGCCGACGACGACAACCGGTACAAGGCCGTCCAGGCCAAGCTGGACAAGCTCGGCAAGGCCATGGACGACGCCACCTTCGAACTCGAGGGACTGCGGCGCAGCATGCAGGCCAACGCCAAGCACACCGACGGCGTCGCCACCGACATCGAGAACGCCGACCTGGACCCGAAGTTCGTCGTCCTCACCGCCAACGTGGCCACCGCCCTGGACGGAGCCGCCCGGGAGGTTCGGACGTTGTCCGACACCGCCCAGGAGACCGCCGACCTCACCCACGAGACCCGGCGCACCCACGCCAAGCTCTACGGCGCGCTGGACGACATCCGCTCCAACCGGCGCGAGAAGACGCCCAGGCCGGGCTTCTTCAATCGCTGACCCCACTCCCCACTCCCCCACCCCGCCACGGGCGGCCCCGCGATCTGCGGGGCCGCCCGTGCCCGTTCCCGAAGGAGAAGCCGGTGACCACGCCGCGCAGCGTCGCGCTCGAGCGCCTCGCCTACACTCTCGCCGCGCCCGTGCTGGCCGTGGCCCCGAACCTCTACCCCGACAGCCCCGTCAACTCCGTCGTGCAGCTCGCCGGAGCGGCCGGGATCGGCGGCTGGGTCCTCGCCGCCAAGAGCGATGAGCCCGGCGCCGGCCGCAAGATCCTGCGCTGGTCCCCGCTGGTCCTGGCCGCCGCCGTCGACGTCGCCGCCGGGCACACCGGCGGCTTCGGCCCGTACTGGCTGGACGGGATGCTCGCCGCCGGATGGGCGGCGGCCGGCTACCTGGTGATGCCGTTCTCCCGGCACTCCCGCCGCCGCCACCGTCCCGCCATCGCCGCCCCGGCCCCGCAGCCGGCGCCCGCCGAAACCCCCGAGCCGTCCCCGGTCGCTGCGGACGACGGAGCCGACCCGCTCACCCGCGACGCGCGGGTGCTGTGGGAGCAGGCCGGGATGCCCGGCCGCACGCACATCGTCAAGGCCACCCGGCACCCCGGCATGCGGCACGACATGACGATCCTCCTGCGCGCCTCGGAGACCGGACGGCCCATCACCGGCCTCTCCGAGGCCGCGGTCGCCGCGCCGTTCGGCGTGCACTCCAGCGACGTCGTCCTGGCGGAGGTCGCCATCCAGCCCGGCCGCCAGGGCGGCCCCGGCTGGATGGAGGCCCGCATCACCCCCGACGCCAACCAGCGCCGCCGCACCAAGCCGACCGACCAGGAGCGCTGGACGGACCGGATCGGCAGCCCGAAGGGCGGCGCCCCCGGCTCCGAGCTGGTCCACAAGACCCGCGACGACGCACGCGGAGTGACCTTCTACCGGGCGAAGATGGCCGACTCCACCGAGACCCCGCGCATCGACCTGGCCAAGGTCTGCCGCGCCCTCGGCCTGCCCGAGGACGACTCCTGCGTCTTCGTCCTCATCGACGGCGCCGAGTTCCTGATCAGCGCGTTCGACGAGCCGCCGCTGTCGCAGATCTTCCCCGCCACCCGCGAGCTGCTCACCCCGGACGCCAAGGGCATGTACGTGTGCGGATTCACCATCACCGGCCAGCCGGTGAAGACGATGGTGTACCAGCACGACAAGAACGCCCCGGCCCACGGCCTCACCCTCGGAGTGTCCCGTTCCGGCAAGACCCAGTTCTTCGCGATCCACATGGCCGCCCAGTCCCTGGACGGACAGGTGGTATGGCTGTCCACCGTCCGCAAGGACGAGAAGACCACCGTGCTCGGCCGGTACATCGACCGGCAGGGCTCGAACGCCCTGTGGATGGCCCGCTCCCTGCGGGCGGCGAAGGCGCTGTGCGAGATCCGTGCGGAGATGCCCTGGCCGCACGACGGCCAGCCGCACGACTACAAGCCGGGCGACCCGCGCTGCCCCTACCGGCAGCTCAACGTGTACGCCGACGAGTTCATGACCGCCGCGCAGGACGGCGACTTCGGCGAGTTCATCCAGAAAGACGGCGAGGACCTCACGGTCACCGGCCTGAAGTACGGCATCGGCTTCAACCCGGCCGGCCAGTCGCCGTTCGCGCACAACGGGTTCTCCACCGAGATGAAGGACAACCTGCGGCAGAACAGCCGCCCCGTCATCTTCAACATGGGCTCGCCCGGCGCCACCCGCAAGGCGGCCGAGGGCACCATGGAGAACGCCTACGACGTGCCCACCATCCCGGCCCGCTACTCCCGCAACGAGGGCTCCGCGATCGAGCGGGCCATGCGCGGCGAGGCCGACCCGGAGAACGGCGTCAGCACAGGCGGCGTCGCGGTCATCGTCCTCGACAACGGCCGCGCCGTCCTGATGCGCTCGCTGTACGCCGACTTCGACACCGACCTCTCCGAGCTGTTCCCCGGCGAGGTCAACGGGCTCACCGCCTACGAGATCAGCGAGCTGGACAAGCGCGGCCTGTGGTTCGACTGGAACGAGCCCGTGAGGCCCGGCGAGTTCTGGCCCGAGCCCGACGAGGACGACGACGAGGGCGAGGGCCGCTCCCGCAGGCGCGGCGGCGGAGGCGGCGGCAAGGGCGGCGGCGGGCGCGGCTCCAAGAGCGACAACCGCCGCTCCGAGCAGGTCACCTCTCCCCGCCAGGCGCTGGAGGCGATCAAGAGCCTCACCGACGCCTGAACACACCCACCCACCCCCGGGGCCGGCCCGCCCGAGCGCGGCCGGCCCCACCCGAGACCCCCTGTGAAGGAGCACCACCGCCGTGGCCCTCTCGATCTCCGCCGCCGCGCTGCTGGGCATCATCGTCTTCGTCCTGCTCAAGGGCGGCTACGTCCGCGTCGGCTCCGCCACCGCGTGCGTACTGTTCGGCTTCACCCTCGCCGCGACCGGCCTGGCCCCGACCATCACCAGCGCCCTCGCCTCGCTCGCCGGACTGATCTCCAGCTTCTGACTACGCCTCTGTCCACGGCGGGTCGTGAGTGAAGTTGAGCCCGTCGCAGAAGCGGCACTCCCACTCCGCGGGCACTTCCCACTTGTCGACCCAGAAGCCGACCTGCTTGCCCACGAAGTAGTTGTCCCCACCGCACCACCCGCACTCGAAGACGAACTCCACGCCATCCCCTTCCCCGCGCCTGATGGTCCGAGGATGCCCGGGACACGGGTGCGCCGACACCCAAACGCCCACTTACGACGCCGAAGGCCGCCGGAGACCACCCCGGCGGCCTTCGGCGTCCCCTGCCTGGAGCCCCGATGCCCCCTGCCTCGCCGGCCCCCGCCGTAGACCACCCCGCCCCGACCACCCAAGCGCCCGCGCCGCCAGCGGACCTGACCCTCGAGGAACGCCTCACCCTCATCAACACGGAGATGACCGCGCGCCTGGACGAAGCGGCCGTCGCCTACGAGGTCAACACGGCGCACATCGAGACCGAGCCCGTGGACCTGGCCGACGTCGTCACCGGCCCCGTCGACACCGGGCCCGCCCCGCTGCCGGACCTGTACCCGACCCCGGTCGCGGCCCTTCTGCAGCGCGCCCAGCACCGGCTGCTCACTGGCGGCTGGTGCAAGGACGCCCTGGTCGACGAGGACGGCGCCCGCTGCATGCTCGGAGCCATCCGGATCGAGGCCCGCGGCGACAGCGGCCTGGAAGCCAGCGCGGCCTCCGTGCTGCTGGACGCGATCCGCCGCAAGTTCGGTGACGTCGACTCCGTGCCGTCCTTCAACGACGCGCACGGCAGGGGCCGCGTCCCGATCCGCATGGTCGACCAGGCCGCCCGCCTCGCCGACGCCCGCGGCCTCTGACCCCCTGCTCCGGACCACCTGCCTCGCACCCGAACCCATGCGGTCGGGCGCGGGCCAGGCCGTCCGGCCCGCCCACCACCACCCACCACACCGGCCCGAGCGAGGGAGTCACCCCGCCATGCACGCCAACGACAAGCCCAACAGCCAGCACAAGCCGACCTTCTTCGACCTGCTCAACCAGCGGCCCGAGCCGCCGGTCACCGACCTGGACAAGGAATCCGGCAAGAAGCGCTTCGCCCGGCTCCGCGCCGGGTGGGACGCCTCCTGGGAGCAGGGAGGCTTCCTGTACGAGCGGTGGGAAGACGTCCGGCACGCGCAGTGCGCCGGCTGGCACGGCATGGCCAACTGGATCAAGGCCGTGCTCAGCCTCGCCACCATCTGCGCGTTCCTCATCCTGCTGGACGCCGCCGGCGACATCGTCTCCGCTGTAGCCCACCGGTTCGCCACCGCGACCCCCAACGCCCAGTTGGCGCCGGAAACATCCGACAGCCTCTGGGCGGTGATCGACACCCCGGTCCGCTCCTACCTCGCCCAGCACACCAGCGGACTCGCCGTCAGCGGCCCCGCCGTCTACGCCCTCTGGCAGGCGGCGGGCCTGTTCGGCCTGATTGGCGGCTTCTTCCACAGCACGGTCGCCCGCATCACCTGGACTCTGTGGGGCGCGGTCACCATCACCGCCGTCTGGTCCGCCTCCCCTATCGACGGCCGCACCATCGCCACCGGGATCGCCATCCTCGCCTGGACCATCGCTTCCGGAATCGCCCTGAGCGGCCTGAGCCTGCGCCCGGTCACCCACACGGTCGTCCAGCCCCACATCCACATCCCGCCGCAGCCCAGCCCCGTCCACGACGACCTGGACGACGACCGCGACGACATCCGCCCGTTCCGCGACTGACCCGTCGCTCTGCCTGGTCCTCGGTCGCCCCACGCGACCGAGGACCGGACTGGCCGACCGGCCTCGTACCCAACCCCACACAACCCGCCAGGAGGATCCCGAATGCAATGGCTGATCCCGCCCGCCGCCACCTGCCGCGCCATCCCGCTGCGGTGACCGCCCGCCACCTGCGCGCCGCCCTGCTGCTCGCCGCCACCGTCCCGCTCGCCGCGGCGACGGCCGCCGCCGCGCTCAAGGCCAGCCACTGGCGGCTGTACGCCGACCGGCACCGCATCGAGCTGACGCCCCGGCCCCGCCGCTCCTGTCCCGACTGCCAGGGCGCGGGCGGCTGGTGGGTCGGCGGCGCGAACCCGGAGATGGAGGCGTGCGGCTGCTGGTCGGACCGGCCTGAGCTGCGCGTCCGGCTCCAGTCCGTCCCGGCCTGGCCGGACGAACCGCCGTTCTGAACGACCCGCCCCCGGCCACACCGGCCACACCGGCCGGGTCGGACCGCCTGAGCCGCACGCCGATCTGGCGGCTGCTTGATCCGCCCGTCCCGGCAGCGGCCGGGACGGGCGGTGAAGGGGAGCCGGAAAGCCCGGCCGGAAGGGAACCGACATGCCTCTCGGCACCAGCCCGGACACCGCGCCCCTGGCGTCGTGCGACCCGGGCAAGAACCTGGACGACGCTTGTCACGACGTCGAAGCGAAGATCAGCCGTACCGACAGCAAGGCGTCGCTGCTCCTGGCCTTCGACGGCGCGGTCCTCGCCGGACTCGCCAGCGTCGCCGACAAGAACCTGCCGCTGCCCGCCCAAGTCGCCGGCGGCGCCGCCGTCCTCGCCCTTGTGGCCTCTGCCGTGCTGCTACTCCTGGTCGTGCGCCCCAACCTCGGAGGCCGCGGCCGTGTCATCCGCGAGGGCTTCCCCTCCTGGGCACAGCTGAGCGAGGACGACCTGCTCGACACGATGCGGCAGGACACCCGCCTCACCCGGGTCAGGTCACTGTCCATCCTCGCCGTCGCCAAGTTCGAGCGCCTGACCCGAGCGGTCGACCTCATCCTCGCCGCTCTCGCCCTCCTCCTGGTCACCGCCGTCCTCACAGTCACCGGATGAGCAGCTGGCCGTACTCGCTCGCCCTGATCCTCGCCGCGGCGACCGCCGTCGCCGCACGGCGCACCTTTCGCCCCGACACCGACAAGGAGCAGTAGCCCATGTCCCTCACCCTGTTCGCCCGTCGCCCCGCCCCCGAACTGCCCGCGCCGGAGCCCTGGCCGGAGATCGGCGAAACGTGGAAGCCCGAGGGCGTCACCGTCGTCGAGCGTTACGCCAACCAGGCCGGCGCGGTCGTCCTCGTCTTCTCCCCGGACGACCAGAGCTACCAGCACGTCGTCGCCTGCCTGGGCTGCCACTACTCGCAGACCACCGACCCGGACAAGACGTACAGCAGCGGATTCACGCTGACGGAAGCGGGCCGCTTCGCCAACACCCACGCCGCCAGCTGCCGCGCGCTGCCCCGCGACATCCCGGCCCGCCCGGACGACGCCGCCGCCCGCGAGCAGCTCCGCAAGTGGGTGGCCAGCTGGCGGCGCCGCGATCGGGACGAGGAGATCTACCTGCGGTTCTTCAACCACGGCCGCCTGGTCCTCCAGCGCAGCAACGAGTGGATCACCAGCGAACTGCAGCGCCTGGCCGACGCCCAGCCCGACCTGGTCCGTGCGGAACCCAGCAGCTACAGCGACCGCATCGACTACTACGTCCGGCAGCTACCCAAGGAATGACCCCGGCCGGTCTCCGTCGGCCCCGACCCCCGCCCCCGGGCGGCAGGCGCCGGGGCCGTGCGGTGACCGCCCGACCACCCGAGGCCAGGAGCTCCGTGCCGCCCCGGCCCGCGAAGGCCGGGGCGGTCGCGGTGGTCCCTCAAGCACCGAAAACCCCCGGACCAGCCGCAGCGACTTCGCGCTGTAGATCCGCCCGGGACAGGCGACCGGCGGACAACCAAACCGCCTGTCCCAGGCCCATCCATCCCGTACAAGACGAGACGGAGAACCCAAGTATGTCGTCGCTCCTGCGCGTTCATGGCCGGATCGGCCAGCGCACCCTCTTACTGACGACCACCGCCGTGCCGAGCGTCGGGCGCCCGGGAACGTCCGTATGGAGGCGGGCAGCATGAGTACCGCGACTCTTCCCCAGGGCGACTGGATCCGCGGCATCAGCGTCCAGCAGCCGCACGCCACCTGCATCCTGACCGGCCAGAAAGGGATTGAGAACCGCCCCCGCCCCTGGAGCTGGCGCGGCTGGCTGCTTCTGCACGCGAGCCAGCAGACCGACCGTCCCGCCCTTCGGCTGCCGCTGATCGCCCGCACGATCCGCGGCCGTGAGCTGACGACCGGCGCCGTGATCGGCGTCGCCCGGTTGACCGGCTGCCACCAGGACCCGGACGGCTCGCCGCCCTGCACCCCGTGGGCGCAGCCCGGCCTGTGGCATCTGGAAGTCAGCGACGTCCAGGCCCTCGCCCTGCCGATCCCGGCACGCGGACAGCTCGGGCCCTGGCGGCCCACCGAGGACCTGGTCGCCCAAGTCCTCCAGCAGCTGCCCGACCTGCGCCCGTGACCACCCGCCGTCGACCCGCACCCGCACCGCCCGAGCCGCCCGCCGCGCCCGTCCCTCTCCTGGACTGGTGCGACGGGGCGCACTTCGCCTGGCCCGAGCCGTGCGTGCTGTGCCGGAAGACCACTCCGCTGAGGTCCCACGCCGCAGAACCCGTGCACAAGACGTGCGCGGAGTTCTGGAACGCGCTGAATCCCGGCGAGACCCGGTTCGTCTCCGACCCGCCCAAGGGCGGCAAGGGCAAGGACCACGCCTGAAACGCCCCTCCATCTGGAGGCCCCTATGAGCAGCCGCATCGACCACGCCCTCGCCTACCCGGAGCCGCCGGCCTCGCCGCTGTGGCACCGCCACGGCCCGAAGACCCGGCCGATCACCCCCGAACAGCAGCGCCGCAACCGCGAGCTCCTGATGCTCGCGCAGCGCACTCCCCGACCCCGCGCCCCTCGCCTCACCACGACCCTGGCGGAGGCCAACTGATGGACACCTGCGTCTTCTGCGCCATCGTCGCCAGGCAGGCCCCGGCCGTCATCGTCCGCGAGTGGCCCGACGCCCTCGCGATCCGCCCGCGCAGCGGCGGCGTAAACGGCGGGCACGTCATCGTCCTGCCCCGCGTCCACGTCGAGGACGCCGGCACCGACCCGGAGGTGACCGGCGTGGTGATGCGCCGGGCCGCCGAGCTGATTGCAGAGCTTCCCGCCGCCAACATCATCACTTCGAAGGGCGCTGAGGCGACCCAGAGCGTCTACCACCTGCACGTCCACGTCGTGCCCCGCCAGGAGGGCGACAGCCTGCCTCTGCCCTGGACCCCACAGCACGCCGCCCGCGCCGCCGCACAGAACGGGGCCACCTCGTGAGCATCATCAACCTGGTCATGGCCCGCGAACCCTTCCCCGCGGACGGCCCGTCCGTCTTCCTCGCCGGGCCCACCCCCGACAAGAGCACGCCCGTCCCCTCCTGGCGGCCCGAGGCCGCCCGACTCCTGGCCGAGCAATGGACCGGTGAGCAGCCGCTGACCGTCCTGAGCCCGGAGTCCCGGCACGGCAAGCGCGCCGACCGCTACGAGACCCAGGTCGACTGGGAGACCGCCGCCCGCGCGGCAGCGAGCGCGATCCTGTTCTGGATCCCCCGCGACCTGCGCACCCTGCCGGGCATGACCACGAACGTCGAATTCGGCCTGGACGTGAGCAGCGGCCGCGCTGTCCTCGGCGCGCCGGCCGACTGCCCCAATCCGGAGCGGAACCGCTACCTGATCTACGTGGCCCACCGTCACGGCGTCCCGGTGTGCACGACCCTGGCCGACGCCGTAGCCGCAGCCCTCGCCCACCTGCCACGCGTCATCAAGGCGCCCGTCAACCCCCTCAGCGAGCAGGAGCCCACCCGATGAAGTGCCCCCTCTTCCACCGCTGCGCCCACGCCCCCGGCGTCCTCTCCCCCGAGGACCAGGCCATCGCCGACCAGTTCCGCGCCACGCTCACCGCCCTGCTCCACCCGATGTCCTGGACCCCCGGCGGCGCCCAGGACATCGCCGTACGGATCCCGGTCACCGCCATGCGGCACCCGGCCGCCGCGGTGACCGCCGCCGGCATCCCCAACCCCGACGAGGACGGCACGCCCGCGACCTGGGCGACCTGATCCACACGAGCAACAAGCAACGGCCGGTGCTCCCCCGCTGTGGTTAGCGAGGGAGCACCGGCCGTTTTTGCGTTTGGGGGCCCTTACGGCGAGTCGGTCTCACGAGTGGGCCTAAGCGAGGACGAGGAAGTGCCACTCGGTCGCGGTCCGGCTACTCGGCCAGCTCGTGGACCATCGCCTCGAAGGCTTCGGGTTGTTGCTCCTTCAGGGCCTTCATCATCATGCGGGTGCATGTGGCGAAGACCGCTGGATCCATCTTCAGTTTCAGGAGCATGGCGACGTGACCGGGGTCGTCGTAGGGCAGCGGGCGGCCCTGCATGCTGGCCGGCTCTGAGGCTGAGTCGGCTGGGGAGTCTGCGGTGTCAGGGGACGTTGCTGGCCGCATGGCCTGGGCCGGAGGCTCATCCCCGCGATCTCTCTCTGGTCCACCTTCCGCGCGTTCGTTGTCCGCGGACAACGAATCGTTCTGGTCGGCCGGATCCCTGCTCGTTCCCTCATCCGGAGCTTCTTCCGGCTCTGCGCTACTGGGGCGGCCCTGCGGGGGCACCTTGGGTTTGTTGTCCGCGGACAACGAAGTGCTCGAAGGGTCCGTGGCCGTCGTGGTCTTCAGTTTGTTGTCCGCGGACAACAAACCTTGGCGGACCGCTGCGACTGCCTCTTTCTCTTCGGCCTTGGCCTGGGTAGCGGCCTCCTTGGTCTTCTGGAGGTGGTCCAGGAGGGCGGCCGCATCGAGCTCTGGATTGTCCTTCAGGTGGCGGGCGAGCGCCCGGCCGTCGCGTTCAGACATCGTGCCGCAGCTGAGCATCGTCTGGATTTCGATCGGGAGGGTCAGCAGGACCAGCTGATTGGTCACCCACGACCGGTCCTTGCCCAGCTGCTCAGCGGCCCGGGCTCGGGCGCCCCGTGCAGACTGCTCCTCGCAGACGCTTACCAGTTGCTCGACGCCGCGGGCGCGCTCGATGACGTCGAAGTCTTCCCGGTTGAGGTTCTCTTCCAGGAGGTGCTTTATGAACTGCTCGCGGGACGAGGCGAGGTCGTCCCGGACCACGAAGTCCAGGGCCTCAAGCCCGACGTGCACACCGCTGCGGTAGCGGCGTTCACCGTTGACGAGGATGTGCAGGGCAGCGCCGATGCGTTCCTCGTGGTCCGGCCACAGTTTCAGGTAGGCGCCGCGGGTGACTGCGACGCAGGCGGCCAGCTGTGCCTGGCGGAGTTCTTCGCCGAACCGGGTCTTTTCCTCGTCGGTGCCGAAGTTCCGGCGCGGGTTGAGAGGGGTGGGGGAGACCTCATCGAGACGGAGCCGTACCAGCTCGTAACTGGGGATCTCGCCTTCCGTGATGGCTTTCGCCCTGCCGCGGGCGCTGCGTTCCCGGCGAGTGTGGCCGAACGATGATCCGGTCCCGAGCTTGTCTGCGACGCTGCTCATGCGCTGATCCTCCGGGCCACGGTCCGCATCGTTTCCGACTGCTCACCGTAGGGGGCGTGTACCAGGAGGGGCTGCTTCACGCGGACGGCTTCGCGCTGGTCCTTCAGCTCTGGGACGACGGCGATGACAGGTGGTTCACCGACCTTGCGCCATTCGGCGAGGGAGGACGTAGCGACGTACCCCTTGCGTGCGTCGTACAGATTGACCACGAAGCCGAGTTGAGCGATGTCGATGTCCAGGTCGTCGACGAGGTCCTGGATCTGCTCGTCGAGCATGTCGTACGCGTCGGCGGAGGAGTCCTCGGCCTGGACGACGATCACGATCCCGGAGGTGTTCTCGTCCTCGCCCTCGCGGGTGCGGCAGTAGTACACGGCGGTGTCCATCGAGTAGCCCAGGCTGGGCGGGCAGTCGACGACGATGAAGTCGAATTCCTGCTCCAGGTCTTCGAGTGCCTTCTCGAGGGCGGTTTCCTTGACTCGCACGAATCGGCTGGTGGCCAGCTTGGCGTCGAGCAGGAACGCGTCCTTGCAGGAGGGCAGCAGCCAGAGGTGGTCCTCGAAGTCGCCACCCTGTATCGGGACAAGCAGATCACGGAGTTCGCCCTTGGCTTCACCGAGCATGTGCTTGGCCAGGCTCGGACTGTCGATGTCCAGCATCTTGTGGCCGAGCTGCACGGTGAGGTGCCCCTGCGGGTCGAAGTCGATGAGCAGTGTGCGGTGGCCCGATTCGGCGAGGGCCTGAGCGGTGCCGGCCGCGACCGACGTCTTGCCCACGCCACCCTTCTGGTTGCCGAAGATGATCCGACGGGCCCCGGTGACCCGAGCCTGCTTCGGGCGGGGGGAGGGATTGCTGTCGAGCCAGAGCCGGATCGCCTGGGCCACGCCCTGGTTGTAGGAGATGCCTCGGCGCTTGGACAACTGCTTGAGCTTGTCGTACAGCCCGCCCGGGAGGTACGTCGAGAAGGAAGAGCCTCCACGAGTGTCAACTTCCGGGCGAGGCTTGGCCTTGAGCCAAGCCTCAACGCCCTCCGTCACGGCAACCTGGATGTCTCTGTCCAGCTCCGCCGCCCGAACCTTGAGTTCCTTACGCAGGCTCGCGGGCAGCTTGGCTACTACCTTTTCCCGATCACTGGGGTCGTATGGCGCGGTCATGGCGCTACCTTACTAGCCTCACGTCACCTCGGACCGCGCAAAACGCCCGCAAGCGCTGGTTGTTGTCCGCGGACAACAACCACATACCGAAGTCGTCGTGCCCCTGGTCGCCGTGGGCGTCGGCCCGCTCGACGGGCAGCAGCCGCGGCGCGAGGGTTCGTCCTCGTGGTACTGCTCGTGCTCGGGCTGGTGCCCAGCGGGCGGCGCGCGGTGGTCATGACGGGAGTCTTTCGCAGCGGGTTGGGTGAGAAGGGAGCCTCCCGCGCGCGAGCGGGCAAGCAGTCGGTCCCCGGCCGACGGGCGCTGGAGATGTGCCCGGCGATGGCGGCGGCCGGGCTCGCCGCGGCGGAAGTGTCGGCGGACCCGTGCTCCTGGCAAGGACTGAGACCCAGTCACAATTTCAGGACGGCAGCGACGGCGACGCACGCGCGGATCCTGCGGGGGCAAGGCGCCGCGCTGGCTGCCGGGCTTGCCGCCCGATCGGGTGGAGCCACCGTCGTTCCCGGGCGAGCCGCTGACCGAAGCCACTACGAAGATCACAGCCCTGCCGTGATCTTCGAGAGGACCTATTCGTGCGCTTCGCCCGAACCGCCGCGGCCGCCGCGGCTTTCACCGTGCTCCTCGTCCCGGCCGCCGCTCACACGGCCGCGGCCGCACCGCATTCCCGCGTACCTGGGCAGACGGTGACCGAGCCGGTCCGTGACGCTCTCGCCGAGCTGCCGGTCCGCCCGGAGGACCGCACCGGGTATGAGCGCAGCAAGTTCAAGCACTGGATCGACGCCGACCGCGACGGCTGCAACACCCGCGCCGAGGTCCTCAAGGCAGAGGCCATCATCGCCCCGGTGCAGGGGGCGAGGTGCACGCTGACGGAGGGGGAGTGGTACTCGCCCTACGACGACCGCTACATCAACGGTCCCCGGGGGCTGGACATCGACCACCTGGTCCCGCTCGCCGAGGCCTGGGACTCGGGCGCCTACGCCTGGACCGCGGCCGAGCGGGAGGCCTACGCCAACGACCTCGGGGACCAGCGCGCACTGATCGCGGTGTCGGCTGCCTCCAACCGGTCGAAGGCGGACCAGGACCCCACCACCTGGCTGCCCCCTGCTGCGGGCTACCGGTGCACGTACGTGACGGACTGGGTGGCGGACAAGACCCGCTGGGGCCTGACCGTCGACGAGGGCGAGCGCGAGGCCCTGGCCGACCAGCTCAGCCAGTGCCCCAACACCCCGATCACCGTGACCCTGGCCCGGTAGCCGACCGAGCCGGCCAGCCGCGACTCCGGTGCAGCCGGAGCTGGGCACGACCGGCCCGGCGGGGGATGCACACGCCGAGGACTCCGGACCGGTCAGCTGCCCTCACCTGCGAGGCCGGCACCCCCACGCCGCGCCAACGAGACCCGGCAGCTCCGGGCTCCGCCCGGCGGCGGCTCTGCCCGGCCCGCACCGCCAGGTGCACGAGCAGCAGCGCCAGCAACCGAGTACCGGCCCCGTACCGGCAGTACGTCAGTGTCGGCCGGACACCGCACTGTGGTTGCACACCGGTAGGCAGGCCGGTGCGCTGCTCGCCGACCGCCCCGTGCCGCCTTGTCCCTCGTATGCCTGAAAATATCCAAAACGGGATGCAATCGGGGCATCGGGCGTGCTTGTATGCCGTCAACGCGATGGGGGCGCGCCGGAGTTGACTACCGGACTGACCTCTGTCGGTCGTGGTCAACACAGGGGGTACAACTTGAAATTGAGCGCCTTACTCACCACGGGGGCTGTGGCGCTGGGGCTGCTGGGAACAGCTGCTGCTCCGTCAGCCGTGGCCGCCCAGCCCGGTGCCGGACAGCTGCGCGTCACCATCGGCTCGGCAACCCGGGCCCAGGCCCAGGCGAACGGCTTCGCCGCCAGCCCGGCATCGAACGCCACCTGCACCATCAACAAGATCACGGTGAACCGGTTCAGCGAGTGCGAGTGGGTGTCGATCCACGTCGACGTCATCAAAGTCATCAACGGCAAGCCGGAACTCGAGGGCACCGTCGACTTCGACGTCAAGCACCAGATGACCCTGAAGACCAACTCCGCGAACTGGTCCGAGAAGCTCCACGTCTCCAAGGCCCGCACCACCCGCGCGGGCAGCGGCGTCGCCGTCAACATCACCGCTGCTTCCGGCGGCGGCACCAAGGCCACCGTCCACTTCCCGCAGGGCCACATCCTCAGCAGCAGCGCGGCGGACGGCACCGTCGGCTACGCGACCAGCATCGCGCCGAAGAAGATCAACCCGAAGGCGAAGACCACGTACGCCTACACCTTCACCAAGCCCGGCTACAGCCCGGGCAGCGTCACCTACAACTCGGCCGTCTACCGCTGCGACAACTACTACGGCAGCAGCAAGGCCAGCCGCGCCGGCTGCGCCGTCCCGGACGTCCCCACCGGCGTGAGCATGGTGGGCCTGGCCCGCATCGACGAGGGCATCCGCAAACTCCGTGCCAACGGCGGCCACTACGGCGACCCCAACGGCGGCAAGCCGCTGCACTGGATGATCAACAAGAAGCAGGAGGACGCGAACCGGAAGGCCGTGTGCCCGAGCAGCGCACCGCCGGACATGAAGCGCGCCGGCCGCACCTCCTGCGACGAGTACCCCTTCGCCTCCTCCAAGGAGGGCGGCACTCACCTTCCCGCCAAACAGCGGGAGATCACCTGGGTGAAGGTCCAGGAGAACAAGTCCCAGGGCGGACGCATCACCGCCTGGCGCGGCCAGATGCACGTCATGGACGGCGATCCCTTCTACGTGATCGCCTAAGCGCGCCTAAACTCACGCCGGCCCAGGTGCCCCGCTCCCGACATACTCGGAAGCGGGGCACTCTCTCCGTTGAAGGAGGATCCCCATGCTGATCCACGAAGCGACCTTCACCGTCGACCTCGGCGAACACGGCTACTTCATCGGCTTCGACGACGACTACGACTTCCCGACCGAGATGCCGTTCGGATGGCGCTGCGGCCCGGCCACACCGGCCACCGCCGTCGTCCTGCCCACCACCGACACCGGCCCCCTGCAGATGACCATCCAGATCCACGACAGTCCCCCCGATACCGAACCCGGTGACGCCTGGGAGCCGGCGGAGGAGATGAGCCTGCTCGCCGACACCCCCACGCTCTATCTCGCCACCATCGGGCAGGGCGACTTCTGGGACGCATGGCCCGAAGAACACCCGCCCCTCGATGCACCGGCGACTGCCGACAGCGGCGGCTGGGTCCGCATGCGCCTCCACTGCCACGCCGACGACCCCGAACCGGGCACCGGCGACCACGGGGAAAGGCACCTGATCCAGCTCTGGCCCGCCCCCCAGACACCTCCCCTGCACCCCGACATCAGCCAAGCGGACCGGCAGGCACGAGCCGACTACGCCGCGGACATGGCCAAACTTGTGGAGGACTACACCGCCGCATACCCCACCGCCCACGGCCACGAGGCCAGCTGACATTTGCAACGCGATCACCGGGCCATGCACGCGAGGCCGACGGCATCTACCGGGACCAGCACACTGGCAGCACCCCGGCGGTGACCAGAGCTGCGCAGCAGAAACCGACCAATGCAGCAGGCGAGTACCGAAGCCCGCCCCAGGCTCAGATGCCCGACGAGCCCCTGGGGTGGCAGCCGATCTGGAATCGGCCCCGGAAGCCAAGGTCGAAGGCGGACAAGAAGAAGGAGCTGCGCAAGCAGCGGCGGCGGCTCCAGGACGCCGGGAAGCGCCGCCTCGCCGCCGCGCAGTCGCGCCGCCCTCGCTCCCGGCAGAACCGGATCGGCAACGCGGCCGCGCGGCGCGACGCCCGCGCCCTGTCCCGGGTACGGCACCCACTGCCTGGCTGTGGTGACGATGCCGGGCATCGTCCACCGAGTGGAACCCGCGATGTTCTGCATTCGGTGGCGATGCACGACATCGAGTGGACTCCACTCCAGTGCGCTGGATGACGATGGACGCCATCGTGGTGCGCATCGTGATGGACGAGACCGCACCACCCGACGATGCCCGGCACTCTCACGCGCGCCCGGTGCGCTGCACCCGATGTCTCGCACCGCGCCGGTGCGCCCACCCCCTTGTCCAGGCGCGGCCAGGGGCGCGCGACCCCTTGTCCAGCTCTGCTACCGAGGCTGTTTTCCCTTGACACAGCCCGTTTCGGCTGGCGATCAGGTCGCGGACAAGGGGGTGTGTGATAGGGGAGCCCGCCGAGGCTGTGGCGCGCGCCTGGTGCGGTGTGGCGATGCCGATGGAGCGCACCACGATGGGTGGTGCGGTGCGGCGGTGGCGCGGGCCCGACGCGCGCCGCACCGCACCACCGCCGTCCCGGTGCGCCCTACCCGACGGTCAGGCGCACCGGGTTCGAGCCGACCGGTGCGGGATGCGCTTCGAGTGCCTGGCCCACGCCGACGGCCTCCAGCTGGCGGAGGATGTCGGGGACGTCCTCGTGGTCCTCGGTGAGGAACTGCGCGGCGAAGCCGATGACCGCGCGGGCGATGCCCTCCGCCGCGTCTGGCCCGGCGTGCGCCCAGATCTGCAGCGAGGTCACGAAGACGCGCCCGAGGGCCTCCCGGGCGATTCCGTTCTGCGAGTTGGCACGTCGGCGGCGGGCGGGACGGGGGAGCCGTCCGGGCCGGGGTACGTGGGGTCCACTGTCGTCCGCCCCGCTCACCGGGTGCCACGCCTAGGGATTGGCGCCGTACACGCCCGGTATGTCGGTCGTACGCTGGTGGTGCTCGGGGTGACTGTGGAGGTCTGCCCATGCCCCGGACGATCTGGAGCGGCGCGATCAGCTTCGGCCTGGTGACGGTGCTTATCTAGACGTCGTCCGCAATTGTGCAGGTCAGGCGCCCTCTCTTCAATGAGGGACGTAAGGCAACGGGCGTCAACTACGAGGGTCAATGCGAACCACGGGCCTATGTGGGTCAGCCCAATACAGGGCTGAGATAGAGCTCGGCCAGCCGCGGCAGACGTCGGCGCATCTGCTGGGCATCGTCGAAGCCAAATGACTCCCCCATGCCCTCGCTGCTGGCTTCGTTGGTCATGACGTGAGCGTCGCTGTAGGTCTCCCAGGCTTCCCAGAAGTCGTCTTCGTCATCGGTCAGCTGCTCATAGGCACGGGAGGATACGAAATTGAAGTCCTCGGCGAAGATGGCGTCTTGGTCTCCGGCGGCTGCTGCGGCACGCACGGTGGGATGTTCTGCGAGCGCGTCCGGGCAGGTAGCCGCCCGTTCGTACCACTCGCGCCCGAGCGCCACCAGACCCGCCGTGAAGTCGCTGAACCGGTCGTCGGAGCAGCCGCCGCCGATGAGGTAGGCAGCCGCCCAGACGTCCCAGCGGTAGACCGCGCTGCGCAGTCGGGCGAAGCGATATTCGAACGCGAGGATCTCTTCCGCAGTCCCCGCAGACAAATGGGCGGCGACGGCGACGTCGAGCGGCTCGTCACTGTCCTGTGCGGCGTCGATCACGCGCCAGAACGCTTCGGTGTCCATGGCGGGCAGTCTGCCAGTGCCCTATGGCAGCTTTCTCAGCGGCAGCCGGGAGGTCGGGTCTCCCGTCAGCGGCGGCTCTCGTCCCGGATCATGTGCCGGAGACTGGTTCGGGCCGCCGCCAGATCCTTCTCCAACTCCTCGACTCGTTGTTGCGAGCCTCTGAGGTTGGAGAGTTCCTGTTCGAGCCTACGATTGGCTTCGGTCAGCTCGGTGATCCGTTCGGTCAGCTTCCTGTTGCTGATCTGGTCGAGCTGATGTCCGAGCTGCTGCCGCATAGCGCCCCGAAGCTGATCGCGTTCCGCGCGAAGTTCTTTGATCTCCTCGCGGGCCATGCTCAGGTCGGCGTGCAGGCTGGCGGGCCCTGCTCTGCGGCCTTGGACGACTGCGGTGACGGGAGTCTGTTCCTGCCGCTGAATGGCTGCCTGGACGTGCTCGCGGACGCCCTCTGCGTAGACGAGCCACGTCGACACGTTCGCAGCGCGAGCGACGGCGGCGAAGGAGATCGGTTCACCGTCGTCCACCATGAGGCGGATGGTGTCCAGCACCCGTTGGCGTTTGAGAAGGCTGGCATTCCGCCGGGACTCGGCGAGGACTTCGGTGGGGGTTCGGGCAGCCATCTCATCTTCCTGTCTTGGAGACCACGGTCAGGGGGAGGAGCGTGTGGTCGCCGCCGGCCCGGACGCGGCGAAGCACCGCGGCAGCGTCCTCCAACTCGGCCCGTTCGTCCTCGGGCAAGGCCGCCATCCGTTCGCGCATCTTCGTCACGACGTCTTCGTAGGAGGTGATCTGGGCGGTGAGGTTGTCGATGACAAAGCTGGCTGCGTCCATCGCCCGAGCCTTCTCGCGGTCGGCCCGCAGGCTGTTGGCGTGGTCCTCGATCGCGGGCAGGTAGGAAGGGTCTGGACGGTAGAACCCGCAGCCTGAGCACTGGAAGCGGATCGGGCATGCGTGTCCGCCGGCTTTGACGTTGGTCGGTTCGGTGCAGCCGCCGAACGGCACCGCAACCGACCGTTGTTCGTAGGCATCGAGGAGCAAGGTGTCGCTGTCCCACTTCGGTCAGTGATCATCAGGCTGAGTGTTTTGACCGCCTTGCGCTTGCGTTTTAGTGAGACCCGGTAGTAGCCCATGGTCGTTTTCGGATCGTCGTGGTCCATCAGGTCTCTGAGCACGTCGATCGGGGTGCCGGCGTCGGCATGCCGCTGGGCGAAGGAGTGCCGGAACGCGTACGGATAGACCAGGGACCGGTCGAAGGGAATCACGTTGCCCTCGGCGTCCATGGCGTCGCTGTTCAGCGTTTCCAGGTTGTCCACCCACGTCCTCATGCCAGCACTGAAGTTGTTGCTCATCAGGTGGTCCGACCCGCCGACGGAGGTGATCGCCGGGAACAGGTAAGGCTCGCTGACACTTGGGGTGTCGGGCAGGGTGTCGCGAAGGGCCTGCCATTTCTCGATAGCCGCGACCGTGGACGAGGTGATGGGCAGGCGCCGCCGCATGCGGCGGCCTTTGTGGTTGTTCCAGATCAAGGAAACTTCGTCACGTTCGCGTTCGAGGCAGTTGCGGGGCAGGGAGACAACTTCCAAGGGGCGGCGGCCGGAGTCTCGCAGGACGACGTAGGCGGTCTGGAACATGACTCGGACGTGTGCGGGCTCCATGGCCCCGTAGGTGACGCCGGTGCCCAGCGAGGCGAGTTGGGCGTCCAGTTGGCGGATGACGTGTTCCGGGACCGCTTTGCCGAGCTCATCCTCGTTGGCTTCTTCATCCGGGATGCGCTGGGAGGGGCGGCGGATGAATGAGCCGGGGGCGTCGAGCAGGTCTGCCAGGAGGAATGGTCAAGACTTGTGGATGAGGAGTGGTTGGCTAATGGCAGGCGAAGGGGCTTGAGTCTCCAGTAGGGGGAGACGCAAAGGTGGGGGCATGGACGGCGACACGCTCTACTCGATCGGCGAGCTTGCTCGGCGGACCGGTCTCACGGTCAAGACCATTCGGTTCTACTCCGATCGCGGAATCGTGGCGCCGACGGACCGCAGCCCGGCCGGCTACCGCCTCTACAACATCGACGCCGTCGCGCGCTTGGACCTCGTGCGGACCCTGCGCGAGCTGGGACTGGACCTTCCCACGATCCGCAAGGTCGTGGACCGCGAGCTCTCGCTTCCCGAGGTCGCTGCGGCGCACGCCGAAGCACTGGCAGTGCAGATCCGCGTCCTGTGCCTGCGGCGCGCGGTGCTGACGGCGGTGGCCGAGCGCGGGTCCACACCTGAGGAGACGGAATTCATGCACCGGCTGGCCCAGCTCTCCGCGGAGGAACGCCGACGTCTGATCGGCGATTTCCTCGACGCTGTCTTCGGCGGTCTTGACGCCGCCCCCGCATTTGCGGGGGTCATGCGCTCGATGACCCCCGAGCTGCCCGACGACCCGGAGGCGGAGCAGGTCCAGGCGTGGGTGGAGTTGGCCGAAATGTCCCTGGAACCGGATTTCCGCGCCATGGTGCGGCGGATGGCCGAGGACCAGGCAGCCGAGCAGGCCCGAAGCGACACGATGGGCCCGCGCCGCGACAGCGCCGCAGCCGTCCGTGACCATGCCGGCCCGGCCCTGACCGCCGGCATCGACCCGACCTCGCCCCAGGCCGATCCGATCGTCGCGGCGTTCACGGCGCACTACGCGCACCTCCTCGGCCGCCCCGACGACGTCGAGCTTCGCCGTCGGCTGGCGACTCGGCTGGAGAGCGTGAACGACCCCCGCAGGGAGCGGTACCTCCAGCTGCTCGCAGTGGTCAACGGCTGGCCGGCCCCGGAGAGTCTGGCTCCAGTGTTCGACTGGTCCGTCCAGGCTCTGCGTGTCCGGACACAGCAATGACGGTGCGGTCGCAAGGCGGCATGGGTCGGACGCGGCTGGCGTCGCGTGAAGACGCCGCCGCACATGATGGGTTTATGAATGCCCCCGTCGTACTTCAGGTGTCCGCGATGTCGGTCTCTCCCGCTCTCGTTCTTCGCCCCTGGCGCATGGAGGACGTTGCCGCATTGGTCGAGGTGAGCCGGGATCCCGCATTGCGCCAGTGGGCGAGCTCTGGTGTGGACAACGATGCTGACGGTGCACGGTGGGTGCAGGCCCAGCAGCGGGGCTGGGCGGCGGGGGACCGGTTCGGCTTCGCCGTCCTTGAGGCACAGCCCGGTTCAGTTCGCGAACAGTTGGTCGGCAACGTGGTTCTCAAGGAAGTCGCCTCCGGCAAACCGGCGGCCGAGGTGGGCTACTGGACCGCGGCGCACGCTCGCGGGCTGGGAGTGGCCCCCCGCGCTCTGGAGGCACTCACCAGCTGGGCCTTCGACACGTTCGAAGCCGACGGGCTGGAGCGTCTCGAACTCCTGCACCAGGTGGACAACCTGGCATCGTGCCGGGTTGCGCAGAAGAGCGGGTACGACTTTGACAGCGTCCTGCCCGCAGCGCCGCCTTCCTTCCCTCGCGATGGCCACCTGCACATACGGCGCACGAGTGCCTGAGATCCTCCCGGCTTCTGCGGATCGGCTGAGGCTGCTCACGCCGCGAGGGTCTCGGGGCGTTCGACGAGGTGGCCGCGTTCGAAGCGGGCCCCGGCACGGACCAGAGCGACGAGGTGGGGTGCGTTCACGGCCCGCCAGCGGGCCTGGGCGGCCTCAACCAGCTTGAAGACCATGGCCAGCCCGGCGGCTCGGCTGCCGGCACCCTTGGTCACCTTGGTCGCAACCCTCGGTGCGACAGGTCACCGATCGCCAGCCACAGGCGCCCTCACCTTGAGTGGCAGTTACGCCGACCAGATGTCACCTAACTCGAAAAGTCGCATCGTGCCACGTGCGCAGGGCGTGCCTCTCACTCGCGTGTTCGATTTTCTGTTCGATAACGTGAGAGTGGGAGGTGATCCAGGTGAACGAAACCAGGACGGAGGCCGGGACGGCCACGGTGATGCATGTCCGCTGCCCGGAAAGACTGGCTGGGGAGACCTACCGCCAGGTCCTTGAACTGCTCGCCGACCTGTCCGCTGTCGTCCAGGCTCTCCCGCCGTCCGCGGCTCTGGTGGAACTCAAGGGTGCACTGCGCTATCACGGCACCACCGCCCATCATCTCGGGGAGATCCTGCGTCTGCGGACCGTTGCCCAGCTTGGTGTCGACGTCCGGGTCGGGATCGGGCCGACCATCACGGTCGCCTCGACCGCCTCCGGCCGGATCAACGGCCCCGGAGGCGTCCTCGCCATCGCCCCCGGCCAGGCCACAAACTGGCTCGCACCCCTGCCTGTCGACGCCCTCCACGGCATCGGGCCCCGCCAGGCCGCCCTCCTGCGCCGCTACGGCATCCACGCCATCGGCCAGCTCGCCGCTCTGCCGACCGGCACCCTGCAGCGCCTGCTGGGCGCAGCGAATGGCCGCCGCGCCGCTGATCGCGCCCGCGGCGTCGATCCCCGGCCCGTCACCCCGCGCCTCCTGCCGGCCTCCACCGCAGTACGCCACACCTTTCCTCGTGACGCCCACGACGGTGGCGCCGTCCGTGCCGCCCTCCTCGACCTCGTCGTCCAGCTCGCACTCCAGCTGCGCTGCCGCGGCCAGGCGGCCCGCGCGCTCACCCTGACGCTGAAGTTCGCGGACGGAGCCGGCTGGGAGAAGAACCGACGCCTGCCCGAGCCTTCCGCCCATGAGGAAGACCTGCGCACGGTGGCCTACCAGCTGATGGATGCCGCCGGCCTGCAACGCGCCCGCCTGACCGGTCTCGTCCTCAGGGGGGACGACCTGGTCGGCGCCGGCCAGGTCGCCCAGCAGATCAGCCTGGACCGGGCGCGCGAGTCCCGGCTCGTGGCCGAGGACGCGATGGACCGCATCCGCCAGAAGTTCGGCCCCGACGCGGTCGGCCCCGCCGCGGTCATGCCGGCCCGACGTGCCTCCTGACCTCGCTCCCGCGCCCATGGCAGACCCCAACCGCTACCACCTGCTGCTCGCCACCGGCGTCCGGCCGGTGCAGCACGGCTGGTGGGGCAGTGAGGCGATCGCGCGGGACAAATACCGCCGCTGGATCGGTGAGTACGGCGACATGCCCGGCGCCCGCCTCATCCTCACCGACGAAGAGACTTCCGACGTGCTGGCTGCCTGGCCCGACCACAGGTAGGCGGCCGCGGTAACGAAGGCCGTCTCCAAGTAGCACATCCGGATCGGGGCCGGTTTCCCAAATTTAGGAAACCGGCCCTGCCGCGTGTCGGGACGCAGCCGGCAGACGGACATCGAGATCCGCTCATGGACCGGTGAGAATGTCGTGGGTGCCGATGCGGCGCCAGATGACGTGCGGTGTGCCAGGGCGGCACTCAGGCCCGTACTCCCACGTTGCGCGTCCTGCGGGGCCGGTGCCCATGGACCAGGTCAGCTCGTAGACGCCCGGTGCTCGCTGAACGCGCTTGACACGGAGGCCGGCGCGGAAGCTGCCGGTACGCAGGTCCTCGACGAAGGCCGCCACGGCCCGGCGAAACCGGCGGCGCTGTTCTGGGGTGAGGCGGTCCAGGTCGGCGGCGAAGCGCGGCAGGGTCTCGTAGGTGGGCACGGTGAACCTCCAGGACGCACGAAGCCCCCGGCCGGAGTCGGCCGGGGGCAGTGGTGGCTGTTCGTGTTGAAGGGCGTCGGTGACGCGGTGCGCTCAGCGGTGGTGGGTGGTCGGGGAAGTGGTGCGTTGGTGCACGTTGGATGGCGTTGGAGTCGGCTCGGGGACGATGTCCGGCACTCTCGCGCGCCGGTGCGCCGCATCCGATGCTCCGCACCGGTGCGCCCGCCGCCGACCCCTTGTCCGGGTGCGGCCGGACGCGCACGACCCCCTTGTCCGGCTCCGCTACACCCCCTTGTCCAGCTCTGCTACCGCGACGATTTCCCTTGACATCGCCGGTTTCGGCTCGCGATCAGGTCGCGGTCAAGGGGGTCTGTGATAGAGGAGCCCGCCCGGCCGGGCGCGCCCCGGCGCGGTGCGGTGCGGCGACGCCGCGGGACCGCACCGCCGGCGCGGTGCGATGGTGCGGTGGAGCGCGCCACGGTGGTGCGGTGGTGCGCCTGGGACGCGCGCCGCACCGCACCACCACCGTCTTCGGAGGGGTGGCTACGCGGTGGTCGGGCGCGCCGGGTGCGTCTCCATCGCCTGCTTCATCCCCGCGGCCTCCAGCTGGCGCAGGACGTCAGCGACGTCGCTGTGGTCGTCGGTGAGGATGTTCTCGGTGAAGCAGATGATGGTCTGGGCGACGCCCGGCGCATCGGCCAGGCACACGCCGTGGCACAGGAGCTCCAGCAGCAGGCGTCCGAGGGCTGCGGCCAGGAAGGAGTGCGCGCACGGCTCCCCGTCGTGGTCGTCCGCGGCGGTGACCGGGATGAAGACGCGCGCGGCGACGTCCAGGAGCAGCCGGTGCAGCTCCGAGCCCGTGTGGTCGGCGACCGCGCTGGCGGTGTCGATGTCCCCGGTCTGCAGCGACCGGATGTAGGCGAAGGCGTCGGCGACGTCGTCCAGCTCCATCGGAGCGAGCGGCGTGGTGACAGTGTTCTCGGGCATGGGTGACTCCTCATCTGCGGGCCGCCCCGCTGATCGCGGCGGCCTCGAAGACACCCTCGATCTGCGGCCCTGTGGACAGAGTCCGGCCGCTGAGGCGGGAGAACTCTCTCCTCCGGGTTGATCACGATGCGGTCACGACGGAGGGGTTTTCCCAGGGCTGCGTCACACGGAGGCCGAATTCCGCACCTTCTACGAGGTGAATGGCGGGACAGGCCCGCCCCACCTTCCAGGAGCCCCTGTGGCGAGCACCGCAGACGAACCCGAACAGCCCCTTGTCCGGGCCCGGAAAGCCCCCTCCGTGGACCCCTCCGTCACCCCCTCCGCGCCCCGTCCTCAAGGGCCGGGGTTTTCCGCAGGTCAGGCCCGGCGGACAGGGGGTCGCCGCAGGTCCGACAACCCTCATGTCCAAAGGCGTCCCCAGCACAGGAGGACTTCGACCGAGCCTCGACGCCGGGAGCTGCTGCAAGCGCTGGGGATCTTCCAGAGGGCTACGCCCGACCAGCTGTGGATGCTGACCCGTCCGGATAACAAGCACGACCGGCTCACGCGGGACAACCTCCTGGATCTGGAGGACCACGGCCTGGTGCGGATCGAGTCGGTGCGGGAGGACCAGCGGCAGGTGTGGGTGCTGACCAAGCGAGGCCACGGCGAGGCGAGGAAGCTGCTGGCGCCGAAGGGCATACGGGTCTCGGTGCTGCGCAGGCAGGAGTGCGACCCGGTCACCGGGGAGCTGCTCGGCACCGGTTACGACGACCACGCCGCGGCGGTCACCTCGACGGCCGCCGAGCTCCACCGCGCCGGGATCGGTCACCGGCTCGGCTTCCAGACCGAGATCGGGCACCGGCTCGCAGGCGGCTTCGTTCAGCGGGCGGACTTGGTGGTGCGGGCGCCGGAGGCGGGGGTGCCGGTGCTGCTGCTGGAGATCGACCGCCGCACCGAGGACGCGCACGACCTGGTCGCCAAGCTGCGCCGGTACTGGGAGTGGGGTCGGCTCCTTGCGAAGGATGCGGACAAGCGCATGGTGGATCTGGTCCGCTCGCGGCCGGACGCGATCGACCGGCTCGTCGGCCACGAGAAGCGGCTGTGGCGCCGGGTCTACCCGCCGACCGGCCGCGAGGGCCTGCCCCCGGTGGCGTTCGTGTTCGCGGACACCACGGAGGCGAAGGTCTCCAGGACGGTCGCGGTGCTGGAGGAGGCCGGCCGCCGCTACTGGGCGCCGCGCCGGTACAACACCCTCTACGAGAAGGCGGTCACCGCGCAGGACTACAGCCAGGCGGTGCCCGTCGTCGTCACCACCCTGGAGCAGCTCCAGGAGCACGGCGCCGGCGCGGCGGTGTGGCGGCGGCTGGGACGCAAGGGCGAGCAGACGCTGACGGCCGCGCTCGACAACCCCGACGGCGATGCCCTCTACCGCGAGCAGGAGGCCCGCGCCGGCGCGGAGGAGAAGCGGCGGCGCGCCGCTGAGCGGGAGGCCCGGCGGCCGGTGTGCAAGCGGTGCGGAAGGAAGTTCACCGACCAGCGCTGGGAGGAGACCACTGCGAGGACGGCCTGGAAGGCCGGGGACCGGTCCGTGTGCGGCACCTGCCGCGCCGACGACGTCGCCCGCGAGGAAGCCGCTGCCGAAGCCGCCCGCCTCCAGACCGCGGCACCGCCGGAGCCGGAGGACGACCAGGAGCGTGGCCGTGGCCGCGGCTGGTTCCGCCGACGGCCCTGACGACACCCTCCGCTCAGTGGCCCGGCGAGCGGGACCGGTTCTGCGGGCCATGCGCGGGGGAGGCCGCCGACCGTGCGGAGAGCGCGCCGCCAGGCGGAGGAGGCCGAACGCGCGGCCGCGGAAGCGCCGGCGGTGAAGCCCCCGTAGCCGGTTCGGCATCGGGCGCCGCCGGTAGCAGTCGGCCTCGGGGGCCGGGGTGGTGGTCGGTGGTGTCTGGGAGGCTGGGCGGATGGATGCCGATGACGAGCAGCTGCTGCGCGGCCGGGCGCTGTACGACCCGCGCCCCGGTGACCCGCGCCCGGGTGGCCCGGGTGTGGTGTGTCGCTTCTACTACTCCGGCGACACCGCCTGACCGACGTGAGACGTCAGGCCGCCGCGTAGCCGGAGCCGGAGGGCGATCCGGAGCGACAGGAGCTGCGGTTGGTCCCGCTGGGCCCCGCCGGGGGGTTATCGGGCCTGCGGATGGTTGGGGTGCCGTTAACGAGCAGCGAACCAGGTGACAAGTGACCCTTCAGTAGCTTTCAGACCGGAGGTGGCCTCTCCTTGGCCCGCTCAGCTTGCGCCGCCCCATCCTGCGCGGCTGCAGCGGCTGCCCATCCAACAACTCCAGCGGTCACGCACACGGTCAGGACCCCTACGGTCACCCAGCAATCCTGACAACGCCGTGATCGTCACGTCCCACGTTCCGCGCTCCTCGACCATCCACGGATCTCGCCCTCGTCGATGAGGCGTCGCCCGGCCTTCCACAGCGAGGCGGACGCGTCCCCGATCACTGCCTTACGGGATCGGACATCATCGGCGGTGACACCGGGAGTGCGCCAGGTGCCGCCGCGCGCCATCCAGTTGAGCAGCAGCGGCTGCAGCCGGTCCATGGCCTTGGCGAATCTGGCCTCAGGGGTACGGCGTTCCTCGAACTCGTCCCACAGGGCCCGCATGCGCCGAGCCTGGTCCGCCGGAAGCAGACCGAAGAGTTCCTCGGCCGCGGCGACTTCCCGCTCCCGCTGG
Organism: Streptomyces sp. NPDC048106; assembly: GCF_040706415.1. Lineage (NCBI taxonomy): Bacteria > Bacillati > Actinomycetota > Actinomycetes > Kitasatosporales > Streptomycetaceae > Streptomyces > Streptomyces sp. NPDC048106. Next base: position 95,354 of record NZ_JBEZND010000028.1, read on the forward strand.
TCGACACCGGCAGCGCTGTCGTAGAGCGGGGTGTCGCCGGCATAGATCTCCACAAGATCGTGCAGCAGGACCAGCTCAACCGTGTGCCCCACGTCGATGGGCTCGTCGGAATATTCGGCAAGGACCACGACCATCAACGCCAGGTGCCACGAATGCTCCGCGTCGTTCTCGCGACGATCCGCCGCTGCAAGAGGCGACTGCCGCAGAACGGTCTTGAGCTGATCCACCTCCACGAGGAAGGTGAGTTGGGCACGCAGTCTCTCGTCGAGGTCGTCAGGAAAGGGCGTCTTCTCCGCGAGCAGGCTCCGGCGTTCCACACTCATGCGTTCATCGTGGCACGCACGGCACCCCCGCAGAGGCAAGAGTACGAAGCTGGCAACCACCCCATCCGACGTCCTCTCCCGCGCCCACGCCTCAGAGACCGAAAGCTACTCGCGGGTTACTTGTCACCTGGTTCGCTGCTCGTTAGCGGCACCCCTGGTTGGTCGGGACCACCCTGGGAAAGATCCGCATCCGGCGGGTGTGCGCGGATTACTACCGAGGGGTGGGTCTCATGGACGACTTCTTCGCCAGGGTCGAAGGTCGCACCCACGCGTGGCCGCCGGGCCGCAAAGACCTGCACTGGCTGATCGTTCCCGGCGAGGACTTCGCCCGTAAGCACCTGTACGAGCCCTACCGCCTGCTGTCCGAGCATCCCGGCCTGACTCCGGTGAGGCCGCAGTGGATGCACATCACCGTGCTGCACGCCGGGCCGCAGGACAGCGCGACCGCCGGGGAAGTCGACCAGATCACCCGCGAGGTGACCCGCCGAGCCGCCGACATCGACCCGTTCGAGGTGACGCTGTCCCGCCCGGACATCGGCACCATGGCGATCGAGTGCAAGGGCTATCCGGGGCGGCCCCACCGGCAGCTGTGGGAGATGACCTGGCAGGCGCACCGTACGGTGGTCGGCGACCGGTGGCCGCGCATCCCGTCGGCCTCCTATCCCCATCTCTCCCACGCCTACGCCGGGGCGGAAGGGCACCTGGCGGACCGCCGCGCGCTCAAGGTGCTGCTGTCCGACCTGCCCGGCAGCCCGGTCACCGTGCCGGTCACCGCTCTCACGCTGGTGGCCGAGTGGCATGACCGCCGCGAGATCGTGTGGGATGTTCTCGCCGAAGTACCGCTCGGCAGGTCCTGACGCGGACCGCCTCAATCGCCGTCCGTGCTGCGCACTCCCGTCGGCTGTACCGTGGCGACCTTGACCCACATCTCCGCCAGGGCGATCGCCTGCTCCACACTCAGATGCTGGTCCTTGAAGTGGTCTAGAAGCCACCGCTGCCACTCGCTCAGCTCACTCGAGGAAGAATTGCTCAGCGCCCTTGCCTGATCCTGCTCCTTCCAGGCACGCTCCAGACTCCCGGCGACCCGCGCCCAGTTGTAGGCCTGAAGTGCGGCGTCGGCACGCCGGTCCCCGGACTGGTCCATCAGCAATTCCCCTGCTCCAGTTGGCGGTTCGGTGCCTTGACCCTACCCACCATCGCTGGGTCCGGTTCGGCGAGGCGGCGCGCGGCGTTGTGCGCGGCAGGTGCCGAGGACCGAGAGTCAGCGATCAGGGCCCGGCCTCCGTCGCAGGACCGGCCGGGGCCGGGACGGCGGCCGTGGGTGCGCCGAGGCGTCCCAGCGACTCCATTCAGCAGGTGCGCGCTGTCCATCCGGGTGAGGCAACTGGAACAATAATTCGAACAAGGGATTGAATTGGGTCATGCGGCCGATTCCTGATGACCTCATCCGAGCGCACGAGGAGTGGCACTCCACCTACCGGCAGCTCGCGGTGCGCCCGCGCGCCGAGCTGGGGTGTCGCCTCCTGCGGCTGTCGGCGCAGGTGCTGTTCCACCCGTGCTGGCGTGGTCGGCCTTCGCGGGCGTGGGCTGTGCTGCACGGTGCCTGTCATGTCCGATCTGCCGCCTGATCCGCCCCGCCTGCGGGCGATCCTGACGCACCTGGAGCGGCAGATCGCGGAGACCGAGACCGTCGGCCTCTATCTGCGGCTCCAGTGTGAGGAGGTACGCAAGGCCCTTGCGCGGGCGTCCTCGGCCCCCGGCCGGGAGCGCCCGGCGCAGCGGCCCGGGCCCCGGCGGCGGGCGCCGGCGGCCGAGTACCTGATGGAGTCGAAGTCCGGGCCGGCGGATCCCCTGCCGGTCGTCGTCCATGCCGGTGGCTGCACGCTCCGGCAGGGGCGCCGGACTCCGTCCGCGATCACCGCGCAGCAGGCACGCATCGTGCTCACCGACACGGTGATCGGGGCCGAGCCGTGCCCGGTCTGCAGGCCGGAGAACAAGCTGGGCATCGACCTTGCGTGAGGGGCGCACCGTGACTGACCTGCCGCAGGGGGACAGCGGACCTGCAGTCGAAGACATGGACGGCGCACCGCGGCGTATCGACCCGGCCACGGACCGGGTCGCCGCGCATCTTCTGGGCTGCTCACCGGCGGAGGTCGGCTACTGTCCGCGCTGCCAAGGGCTCAGCCGCCGCTACGGTCCCCGGGTCGAGGTCGTCTGCCGGGCCTGCCGGGCGGCCGAGGCGTCTTCCGCCGACGGCCGTGCGCGCTGATCCCGCCGTCACCTCCTGGCCGTCGCAGTCCCTCCCGCCGCCGGGCCCGGCCGTGCGGCGTCCCGTGGCGCCCCCGCCGCAGGATGGCGAAACGACTTCTGGATGTGATGTCGATCACAAGAGCGATGGTCGGTTCGGCGGTTCGTGGCGCTTTCTGTAACCTCCTGCGCTTCTGTCTGAACACTATTCACGCTGGTCACGGAACGTGCCTGAACGGTAACTTACTGACAAGTTAATTTCCGTGCGCACACGCGTGATCACCTTGGGTCGAAAAAGGTCGGGTGAGCGCTGTGCGTTTGGGCCCTCTGATCCGAAATGCTGCCGCCGAGGACCCCACCCCCGGTGTCCTCCAGCACGATCCGCCCTGCCCATGGGGCGGGTTGACGCCGTTGGCAGGAAGGACCAGAGGGCCCGTGCCCCACAACGAACTGAAGGAACTCGCGTTCCTCCCCGACATGCGTACGGGGACGCGCTCCCTGCTGTGCGCCGGCGCCCAGATCGGCGTCACCACCAGCGAGCCCACCACCACGGTCGCCGCCCGGGACACGGAGGCCTGAACCATGAGCGAGGACAGCGACGCACACACCCTGCCCGTCTCGTTCGAGGACCTCAACGCCTTGCACGGCATCCACTACGAGATGTCCCCGGCCCTGGACGCCTTCTACCGCCAGTACGCCCGGCCGCAGCTGCGCTACGCCACCACCATGCTGGGCAGCAAGGAAGCTGCCAAGGCGGTCGTGCGCAGCCTCTACACCCACCTGGCCCTGAACTGGCAAGACGCCCTCCGGCAGGAGGGCGGCCCCGAGGCCTACGCGTGGCGGGCGCTCAAACTCCGCGTGGAGACGCACGCCCGTATGACGATCGCGCCGACCGCCGACGGCCGCTCAAGGACTGCGTCAACAAATGACCGAACCGCCGCCGTCTACGAGGCGGTGCGTGCCACGCTGTCAGCCATGCGCGACAAGATGGCGGACCTGGAGTCCCCGATCGGCCTCTACACAGCCATCGCAGCGCTGCCCGAGCGACAGTTCGACGTGATCATCATGCAGTTCGTCCTCGGCTACCCGCCGAAGACGGTCGCCGAGATCATGGGCATCCACGTGGGCACCGTCCGCACGCACCGGCGCGTGGCCCGCCAGCGAATCGCCACCGAGCTCGGTATCGACCTAGGCGACGACGAGGAGAAGGAGTAGACGTGCCGCGCCACATCGACAGGATCCTCGACCAGGCCGCCATCCCCGACACGGTCACCGACGACGAACTCGACGACCTGAGACAGGAGATCGTCCGGGACGTCACCGCCGCCCTCATGTTCGGCGCCCAGCCCGCACCGCAAGGCCACCATCCCACCCGCCTCGATGCCGCCGAGGCGACCTTGAAGGCCCTGTCCGTCCGTCTCCTGCGCAGCAGCCAGGCCGCCGAGCATCTGGCCGGGATCGCGGACGACCTGGTCGACATCGACGGTGCCCTGCACTTCGGCTGCCTGCTCAACCTCGCGCAGAAGCCGGAAGGGGCGCTCTGGTGGTGGCAGTACGCGGCAGGAGCCGGCGACGCCACCGCCGCCTACTGTCTGCACCTGTTCCACCTGCGCCGCGGTGAGCTCCGGGACGCCGACCACTGGATGTGCCAGGCCCTCGACCTGGGCTACGACATCCTCGACATCTCCTGCGTCCACCGCCCCACCTGGCCCGTCCAGCCAGGGGCCCGCCATCCGCGGGCCCTGCGCGAAGCCGTGGAGCGCCTCAAAGTCGAGGATGCCAACGGCGAATTCCATCATCCGGATCAGGCACTGGCCGACCAGCTCGAAGAGTTCTCCGTCAGCTGCTGACCTCCCTGCGAACCTGCGGTTCCCACGCTGCTGGGCCCAGCCCGGTAGGACGCTGCCCCTCCCGCACCTCATGCGCGGAGGGGCAGCACTGTGTTCGCAAACGGGAGCTCCCGACCTGGGACTACGCGTTGTCGGCCGCCGACGTGCTGACGCTCTGGCGGGCCCGGGAGGTGCCGGCGGGGGGCCATGACCCGATGAGGACCGACGTCGTGGTGTTGATCGGCAGCGGGCTGTACGCGCGGGCGCGGTCCACCATGGTGGTCGAGGAGGATCGGACCGTCATGGTCGAGGAGGCGGCGGCGGTGAAGGGTGCCACTACCTCGGCTGCCCCCCCCCGTACCCTCGGGCGGGTTTACCGTCCCCCACGGCGATCAGGGAGACACCGCGTGAGGTGAATGTCAGCGCGGCGTGTGCGTCGACGGGGCCATCTGCTGATCGGTGTCGGGAGGGGTGCGGTTCCTGTCCTGGGACCGCCATCCTGCGCTGCTGAGCCGCTTTGAGGCCTGCGCCAGGCGGTCCTGCGGGGCATCGGCTGTCCCAGACGCCCTGCTGCTCGGCGACCAAGATCTCAAATATGTGGGCCAAGGGGCATTTATGCAGGCCAGGCGCCTTATCCGGATGGGCTGGACAAGGCATGGAGGCTTCCTTCAACTGCTGTGCCACTGAAGTTGACGCCGACGTGGGGGTACGACACCTGCTCCTGCGCGGGTTGAGGCACGCGGGCCTTGGCGGGCAGGACGAAGCCGGTGCCTCGCGAGGGGGCACCGGCTTTTGGGTGAAGCGGAGGAGCTCGCCGTTCAGCGATGCTGGCGATGGGCCCTACTGTCGGAAGGAAGGGGCCCGGGCTCTCAGGCGGGATCTGTGTCGAGGTCGGCGATCGCGAACATGGTCTCGGCGGGCAGTTCGAAGTGGAAGCGTCCGCGCATGTTGATGTGCCGGTACATGAAGGGTGAGAGCTGACGGATTTCGCTCTCGCTGATGGACTGGCCTTGGCTGCGCAGCCTGTCGATGATCTTCTGGATGCAGATCGTGTTGAAGAGGGCCACGGCGTTGAGGACGAGACCGAGGGCACCAAGCCGGTCTTCCAGACCGGGGTAGTACTCGGGGACGGGCCCGTCGAGTCCATGGCAGATGCGCCTGGCGAGTTCGGCACGCTCCTTGTGAAGCCTGCTCTGTGCTTCGATCACGCGTCGGAACTCAGGGTTGTCGTAGAGGTTGAGCAGGTGACGCGTCTTCGGGATGCGTCCGAAGGATGCGATCGCTGCTCCGAGCTTGGTGGGCACGCCGTTGCGGGTGAGGATCCGCAGGGCGTCGTGAGGGCTGACGGCACCGTGGTGAATTGAACCGGCGACATGCAGGATGTCGTCCCAGTGCGCGGCGATTTGCGCGACGTCGATGTAGCGCCGTGTTGCCTCCTGGAGCGGGCCGTAGTGAGCCGACTTCTCGACGCGCCACAGTCTGGTGTCCACGATCTGGCTCGGGGTGGGCTGATACGAGTAGCCGCAGAGGGTCAGAAGACCGAAGACGAGGTCCTCGTGGGTTCCTGCCTCGGCGACGATGGCATCGGGGTGTCCCGTGTCGGGAGCGGTGGGCCGGGTTCGGTGTGTGGTGAGGGTGCGGAGCGCCTCGAGTGCCGCGCTCGGCCTGCCGCTGACCATACGGCCGGAGAGCTGGATGGCCTGCTCGGTGAGTACGGTCAACCAGGAAAGCTCGGAACTGCCCTCAGGCGCGATGGGCAGGCGGGGCTGTGGGGAGGGGATGATGAAGCGGAAGCCGTCCACGGAGGCGAGGCGCCCGCCGTTCCACGGCGTGGTGACGGGAACCGTGGTCTGTTCCTCGATCATGAGTTTGTTGTACGCCTCGATCGTCTCGGGCCGGACGTAGCCGCGGCTGACGCGGTTGAGATGGTCGAGTGCCAGGGCGTCCTTGTCGCTTGCTACGGCTGAGAGGTCAAGATTGCAGGCGTGCCCGACCATCACGGCGGCCACGGACAGCTCGAATTCCGGGTAGGGGGCGGGGCTGCCCTTGCGGGTGGTGAAGGCGGTGATCCCGTCTGTTCGCCGCAAGACCTCCAGTACCACTTGGGGCAGTTCCACCCTGGGGAGCAACTTCTCCACCTGCCTGACCAAGTTGGACGAACGCGGCGACTGCACCTTCGTCAGGTTCAAGTTCCCGTGTTCGAGGGAGACCTGGATGCCTTCCGGCAGTCGAGAGGAAACCCTGGTGAGGTCTGCGTGCAGTTTCGCGCTGGCCTGGCCGAGGTAGGCGGCTGGATCTTCGGACAGGTTCAGGTCGGTCAGCACGCCGGGCCGCGCCTGCTCCCACACTTCGACTGGCAGGAGCTGCGCGCGCAGGTCTGCCCAGCGGGAACAGCCGTAGACGAAGATCTCCCGCTGGCCCAGCTGCCGGTGAAGAGTCTCCAGTACGCACAGGGCATACGCTGACAGGTTTACGGTGCCCTCTGGCTGCCCCGACCTGTCCCACACCAGGCGCCCCCAGGACCCCTTCAATAGCGTGGTGTCGATGTCTTCAAGCCCAACATCCGTGCGGCCCAGGAGATCCGGCAGGGTCCGTAGTGCGGTCAGCGTCGGCCGCCCCGCGGGGGTCGCTCCGAAGGGCACCCTGTCGACAAGGACAGATACGAGCCTTCGCACGTCCCGGAACTGTTCCAGGGCCTTGGCTCGGCGGGCTTCGTCGGTATCGGAGTCCGGAGCGGGCATGTACTCCAGGAGGTTCTTGGCCGCTGTGGCGAGGGTGTCCCTGTCAGCGACCGTCTCGAGTACTGCCCGTGTGGAGTCGGTATCGGTGTAGGGATCGATGATCTCCCCGGTGTCCTGGTCGACCTGCTCTGCCACCGATTTCAGCACGGCGAGGAGCGCCTGTGCGGCCAAGGTGCCGGCGGGGGCGAACTTCGGGTAGGCGTCGACGAGGACCTTGTCGGACCACCTCTTGGGTCTGACGATGAAGCGGCTGCCGATCAGCTTGTCGAGCATGTCGATGGCATCATCCAGGGCGCGCTTCTCCAGTTGCTTGATGGCCGCAAGTACCGCGGCCCGCTTGCCGCTCTGCTCTTTGAGGCGGCCTACTCGCTCGGTCATGGCACGGTCTGCCAGCTGCGCCAGTTTGCGCTGGGGGATGTCGGAGACATCCACGTCGGCGAACCCGAGACCGTGAATTTCGTCCACGCGCGCCAGCGCTCTGTCGAAGTTCGCCCAGTTGGGCTCGCCGACACCTCGGCGTAGCCGATCCAGTCGGCTGGTCCGTTCACCGGCGGGGACCTCCAGCAGCCCGTCGATGACGGTGATCTGGTAGGATGTCAGTTTTCCGCATAGCTTTTTCGACAAGGCGTCCTCAGCCCTGCCAATGCAGGCCACCACCGAGTTGCGCAACGTCGAGTGGCTGGGCAGCAGCACTTGATTTTTGCGGAGCCAGGTCAAGGCTGTGAGGGTCATCGCCTTCGGGCCGGCCGTGGTGATCTCTAGGTGGGCTTCCAACTGCGCGACGAGCTTGGGCTCGCCCTCCGTGAAGGAGGTCCAGCCGCATTCCTTCGCGATCTCCCTGGCGTGGTTCCGAACGGTGTCGGGGCTACTCCCGTAATCCCTGATTTGGTCAAGGGGGTCGGTGATGCCGAGTTGCTCGCCCACTCGCAGCACCAGGTCCTCGGGGATCCTGTCCATATCGGTCTGGAACCGGCCCAGGAACCGGACAGCCGTCAGCTGCACGGCGAAGCCGAGCCGATTGTGAGCTCCTCGCTTGCTTCCGATCAGCTGCCGATCTTCCTTGTTGAGATGGAGAAGCGCCCAGTCGCTCTCCGGGATCCCATCGATGAACGATGGGTAACCAGCGCTCCGCGCCCGCCGTTCCTCTGCGCTGTCCATGGCCTCTCCCCTGACGATCGGATTGTCACGCGAGGGCAGATTCGGGCCGCCGATCGGGCCGGGTCAAACCGCTCCCCGGGGGCGCAGCGCCTTAAGGCAGGTATTCGCGATCTTGGTCGTGGGGTCGTCCCCGCGGGTGACGGATCGGATGTATTGCGGAGGTTCAAGGTGCTTTTGGACCCTATTGTCCCCCTCTATGCAGAACGTGTGGATCGAACCGGGCGGGAACCCCGATCCCGGCTACACCAACGAGCAGCTCAAACGTGCACGAGCGTTCGCGGAACAGGACGTCCAGGCGTCGCGAGTGCAGCTTGCTGCGCGCTTCGGCCTCGGTGACGTGTGTGCCGAGATTGCCGAACAGTCCGGCTTGGGCGCGAGCAGCGCCCTGGAACCGCTGGCACGCCAACTCGGCTACGCAGCCGACACCCTTGAGCGATACCTGCGCGTCACTGGGCTGGCCGGCGCGGAACTTCGCGCACGACTCACCGCCTCCTCCATCCACGTGCCATGGAAGTGCGTAGTGACGGCCTGCGTCACCGACCCGGTGGAACGCACGCGTCGAGTCGGGCTGCTGCTCGGGAGACTGGCTAGTGCAGAGCGGGCGGGATGGCCGGCCGTGCTGGACGCCGCGGAGTACACCAGGGCCCTGGGGCTGGCGGACGGAACGGCCTGCGGCACGGCGGCGACACCGGACGAGATCACTGCACAGCTCGGCCGCGAGGAGGTGCGAGAGGCCGTAGTTGCTGAGCTGACCAAGACTCCAGAAACCGTGCTGTCCATCCTGAGGGCGCCAGCCGTGCGTACGGTCCTCCAGGACCAGGAGGTTGCCCGCTACGTGCGCGAACAGATGCGTCCGGTCCCCGACCCGGACGAAGAGCTGATCAACGAGCTCATCGGCAGCGACGAGCGCGATCCGCGTGCCGACTGGACCATCCGCTACTTCGGCCTGGCCCACAAGTGCCGAGAAATTCTCCTCCTAGGCCCCGACGATTTCGTGCACGTCGACGACCCCGACGTGTGGCAGTCCGTCGAATCCATCCGCGACTCGGTCGTCTCCTGGGCCGACCGCGTCCTGGAAAGGCGCCCCCGCGCGATCCGACTCCTCTCCGGAAAGTAGGCACCCATGCCGATTCCCTCAGCCGCAGGCCGCTACCCCAACGTTGTGCGGGACGTCCTTGACCGGGAGGCCCTCCGCTGCATCCACCAGGGTGGGAGCGAAGCTGAGCAGCTCACCCGGATGCAAGGTGTGGTCCGATCGAAGATCAACGTTCTTTCGGCCGAGTACCGCCCGGTGTTCGACCGTGCGGTGAAATCGATGTGTGCCACCTCGTTCAACAAGGTCTGCAAGGAGGTGCGTATCGCGGCTCTTGCTGGCCCGCCGGACGGACCAACGCAGGCAGGAGCCACCGTTCAAGGCACCGGTTGCGGCACCGGCACCCCGGACCCTGTCGGTGCGATGCCGGGCCCCCGAGGCGGCGGGGCCGACGACGAGAACGTCGTGGCGAAGGTCCTTGTTGGTGAGGGTGGCGAGCTGACGGAGAAGACCGCCCAGCAGCTCGTGCTCGAAGACGTCGACCGCATCATGGAAATCCTCCCCGCCCTTGCCGAGCGCGAATTCATGGAGGCCGACCGGCTTGAACATGCGGCCAAGGAGGCCGCCCAAGGGGCCAAAGAACACAAGGCCCGCGGAAATCGCATCCTTGCCCTGCACAAGCGTTACGACCGTCTCGTCATTGGTATCGACAACCTCCCCGGCATCTTCAGCCTCGCCGACTACATCGCTGCTGTCGGGGCGTCGGCCCTCGGGCTGGACGACGAAGACGCTGAGCTTCTCCGATACGCGGGTAGCCTGTGACAGAGTCCCCGTGGCACAAGGAACTCAAGGGATGGGGTGTGGCCACCGAGATCCCACTCGGAGACCGCAGGGCCGACTGCACACTGCGCTGCCGCAAGCGGGCGGAAATCCAGGCCCGGCGCCTTGCCCCTGCTGAGGTTGCCGGCCGTGAAGCCCATGCGGACCTATGGATTCTCGACTGCCGAGCCGCTCACGCAAGCAACCGCCTACAGGTATGGGACGACGCGGAGTTCGGCAGGCTGTTCCGCTGGGACCGTCCCTGGCAAGGTTTCGCGGTGGCCAAACGCCCCGTCTTTCTCAACATGAATCTGGACATCAGCACAGGCCACGGCAGCTTTCTGGAGGTCATGGGATGGGCCTTTGACGGATCACGGGCCCTGGGCACTGGCCGGGTCCATACCGCCGCTGCCATGCGCTCCTGGATGCGCTACGACATCCCCCTGACCGCAGAGTAGGCGGTGCCCTCATGATCTACGAGCTATCCCAGGCAGGACAGCGGCACCGTACTGTGGCGATCGAGCTGGACGGTCTTCTGCGCCAGGTGCCAGCCGTGTACCACCCGACCGGCGCCCTCGTAGGGCGCATGGTGACAGAAGTGGTCTTCTACGCCGAATCCTGGCTCGGCGAGTGCCCGGTGCCGGTGGCAATACCGCTGCACCGGCCCACTGCCCGAACCGACCCGCGACTGGTCGTCGTTGACGACCTAGCCGAGCGGTGGGTGATGGGGTTCAACGTCCTGTACAACCAGACGCCTTATCGCATCACCGGGTTCTACCCCACCTGACGAGCAGAGGACCCCGTTGGCCCTTCCCTCTGAGAGGGCGAGCCCGGGGTCCCTCACTCACCGAGAGAACGGTCGTGACGGGCTGGGTGGGGGCGGGAAGCCAGCGGCCGCGGGTCGCCGCGTACAGATCGACCTTGGACTTCGATGGCATCGGCGGCCTGCTACGCGCTGGACGCCGGCTATCACGTCGTGGTCAAAGGCATCCTCTACGCCGACTGCTACGGCGACATGGTCGCGGCGCTGTGCGCCGACCACCGCGGCCCGACCCACGGCTACTACCTGGACGTGCCGTTCGACGAAACCCTTGCCCGGCACGCCAGCAAGCCGACGCCGACGATCGTCCTGGCGGAGGCCCGGGTCACCATCCCGCGTCGGCGGTAGCCTACTCAAGCAAGGCCAGAGCGCCGCCGTCGGGCATCGTGTGACGAGCACGCTCACTGCCGTGTCCCGGGGGCGTTCGGCTCGCCGAGGCCGCTGTTGCTCCGGGGGCTCGGGATGAACTTGAGGCCTGTCCCACCTGCGTAGCCCCGGGCGTTCTTGGCGAGCAGTTTGTGGATGAGGTCCTTGTAGCGATCGGCCGGGCGCGCCGGCGAATTCTTCAAGGAGGCGAGCGCCGTGTGCTGGAAACGCACCACCGACGCCCGGCCCAGTGGGCCCGGAGGCTACCTCGCCTACTACTTGCACCGATTCCTCGGCCCGCTCACACGTACTGCCCCAGCACACTGATCACCCAGGACACGCCGCGATCGTCAGTCGGTGGCGGCGCAGGGTCTCGCATGCGCCGCCACCGCGCCGAGACCGACCTCGATGTACTGCGGGCCCGCGCGATCCGGCAGGCACGGAAGAACGCCGGCCCCGGATCGCTGGTGGTCCTGTCTCCGTTACAGACCGGCCCGTGGGGCGAACCTCGTCGAGCGGCGCGGCCCTGGTGTCCGGGATGCGGTGGCTGGCTGGTACAACGGTGTTTGTACGCGCACACGCGCACACTGCAGGTCAGCGGGCTGAAGGCGGCACACAGGTGAGCACACGACGCGGTACGGCCCTGGTGACGGGCGCCTCCTCCGGTATCGGGGCGGCCTACGCGGAGCGCCTCGCCGCCCAGGGATGGGACACGGTCCTCGTGGCCCGCAGGGCCCAGCGGCTGGATGACCTCGCCCGGCGGTTGCGCGAGGAGACGGGCACCACGGCGGAGACCCTGGTGGCCGACCTGTCGGTGCCCGACGACCTGGCCCGGGTGGTGAGCCGGGCGGCGGGCGACGACATCGGGTTCCTCCTCAACAACGCCGGTATCAACGGGTACGGTCCGTTCGCCGAGCTCGAACCGGACTTGCTGGCGAAGGTCCTGCACATCAACGTCCTGGCCGTCACCGCTCTCACCCGGGCCGTGGTCCCGGGCATGCTGGCGCGCGGTGACGGAACCGTGGTCAACGTCGCCTCGCAGCTGGCCTTCGCGGGCTCGCTGCCGCCGCACCCGCTGCCCGAGCGCGCGGTGTACGGCGGCACCAAGGGCTACGTCGTCACCTTCACCCGCACCCTCGCGGCCGAGCTGGCCGCCACACCGCTGAGGATCCAGGTGCTGTGCCCGGGGCTGACCGCCACCGAGTTCCATCGTTCCCGCGGGCAGGAGCCGGTGCCGGGAGATGACCAGGCCGTGCACGCCGAAGGCGGCATGCCGGTGGGCCAAGTCGTGGACGCCTCACTCGCGGCGCTGGACGGCGACCGGGTGGTGTGCGTACCGGGACTCGACGAACCAGCCCTGATCGATGGTCTGGCAGAGGCCGAGGCGGCGATCCGCGCGGCGGCCCGACGCGGCGAGAGCTGACCGGGGACCCCATCCGGAGGGCCCTGCCGTGCCCGACACGGCCGCGCGGCAGTCCTCCGAGCGCTACTGGTCAGCCCGCAGTGCGGCAGCGCGTCCTTCGACGGTGACCGCAGGGTCGCCAGATGCACGCAGGTGGGCTGACAGCACGTCCAGTTTGGCTGGAGTCGGCTTCCCCTGGTCTGTCCCGTCTGCGGTGAGCGCACCGGTCTGACGATCTCCGGCACTGTCAGCGGGCAGTTCACGTGCCGCGCCGGCCATGTCTCGACCGACCGGCGCCTGACCTCCGGCGCGCGGGTCCAGCGTGACAGCCATCTTCGGAGTACTCGAATCCCTGCTCGGCCTGATGCCCGGCTACGGCACCTTCATGGCCTTGCTGCTGCCCACCGGCTACCTGGCGGTCACCGTCACCACCACCGCCAACGCCCTGACCCAGCTCCACGTCGCTCCGCACCTGCGCTCCCGTCGAATACGAAACCAACTACTACACCGAACTCACAAAACCCCAGGTCACAACCACAATCTGAGATCTCTACCGAACCCAGGGCGGTTGATGCCATGCTGTGTACATGCCTGACGAGTCGTTCGATCAGAGAGTTGGTTCGCCAACCAGCTTGAAGTTGGGACAGTCCGGGCCTGCGCATAGGGCCTGGTCCCGGAGCGCCTTGGCGGCATTGGTGGTTGCTGGGTTCGTGGCTGGTTCGGGCTCCATCGCGCTGGCGTGGAGTTTGTCCGGGCCCGGGGGCAACAAGGCCTTCACGCTGGTGGGGCAGGCACAAATCGACGATGGCGGCGTCCCCCGCCGGGGGGCTTGCAATGGTGCCCTGGAGCTCACCGACGTCGACAAAGGGGCGCTGGTGACTGTCTACGACTCGGCAGATCGGTTAGTTGCAACCGGATCTCTGGGAGCTGGCCAGTACTACGAGTCCGCCTGCGTGTTCCCAGTTGTGGTGCCCAGGGTACCGGGCGGCTCCAAGTCCTATTCGGTGCAAGTCCTTTGGCACAAAAAGACGAAGATCACGAGCGAGCAGGCGCGGACCGGGAGTCTCGTCATCCGGCTTGGCTAGTGTCCTGAGTCGGAAGTTTGCGGGCGTGTAGGTCTGGGGTGATGCCTGGTCCGAAGCCGTTGTTGTCGCAATCAGCTGTCTCGCGGATCTGGCGGGCGTTCGGCCTCACCGCACATCGTGGAGACCTGGAAGCTGTCGACCGACCCGCAGTTCGTGACCAAGGTGCGCGACGTGGTCGGCACCTACCTACCGGAGCCTCCTGCGGGGCGGGGGCGGGGGCGGCGGGCTGCTGGGGGTGGGCGACCAGCATGGCGCTGGACGCGGCGAGCTCCCGCCCCGTGGTGGTGGTGTCGGCGATGCGCAGCAGGTAGCTGGCGACGTCGCGGACTCCGGCGTGCCAGCCGTCTTCGAACCGCGGCTCTCGGGGATCCGGGTGTGGGTGCCGGCCACCGCCCTGGCCTCCCGCTTCGCCACGATGTCGTCGGCCTGCTCGTGTCCGATCCCGACGGCGGCCAGGGCCTGGAAGACCGTGAACCGCGCCGCTGTGGCCTCGTGCTGGTGGTGGCTGATGCGGGCCGGCTCCCGGCCGTACGCGTCGGCGCCGTGCTGCTCGGTGCTCACAGGGTGCCTTCCTTGTCTGTCCGGGTGCGGTTGGCGACCCAGTCCGGATCGCGTACGGGCATGGGCGCCAGCGTCTCGTTGGCCGGGGCGCGCATGATGCGCCAGCTGGTGCGCGGCGCGGTGACGGCGTGGGCCAGGACGACGACGGCCTGACGCCCGGCGCCGCTCCGGACCCACGCCCCGGTGAAGCGGACCTGATCTGCCGCCCAGTCGCCCAGGCGCTGCCACGGTCGCAGCCGCCCGAGCAGGTAGCCGGCCGCGAGCGCGGCGGCCGCGGTGACGACGACGCCCACCATCACGACCACCGCATCCCGATCGCGGACAGCAGCTCCATCCGCTCCGGCGTCAGCGTCGCCGCCCTGTTGCGCTGGTTTCCGATCCATGCACCGAGCCGGAGTTCCCGCTCCTCCTGGTCCTCGCCGATGGCGATCCGTTCGACGTGCTTCCTCGGGACCTGGAGGTGCCCCTCGCGCTCGTAGAACTGCTTGGCGGCCTCGTAGTTCATCGCCCACTTGTCGGCCTGCGTGCGGCGCGGCGGCGGCTTCTCGTCCTCGTTGGCGGGTGTGATCCCGAGGACCTGCTCGCACAGCCACTGCTGCACGGACGTGAGCTGATCCCACCCGAGCCGCACCGACTGCACCCACCGCCCGAGATCCTCGCCCTGGCGCACGACGTCGCCCGCCTCGGTGGGCAGCACCTCACCGGCGTCCAGATGCATCCAAGGTGGACGCACCGCTGCCAGGTCCCCGGCCAGCTCGGGCACCAGGACGCCTCGATCTCCTTCAACTGCTCGCGCCGCATCTGGACAGCGCCCCGGCCGACGACTCCACCGGCAGGCCCTCGGCACGCCGCTGCTCGGTCTCCTGCGCCTTGCGGGCGGCAGCCCTGGCGTTCTTCAGCCAGATGCCCACCTTGTAGCCCTGGTAGGTGGCGTCCAGCGGCGCGAGCAGGTGCCCGTTCGCCTCACCCCACCCATTACGCAAGGCGATGTGTACCGCACGGTGTGAAACCGGTACGGTCACCGCATGTCTGGGGAGCACAACACAGAAGGCGCCGCTCGCACGGGAGTTGGCGCGGGCGTGGTCAGCGCCGCCGCACTGCCGGCGCAGAGCGGACCGCCGCTGACGGAGTTCGAGCTCTCGGTCGGCGAGCGCAAGATCCTCCAGTTCAAGAAGAAGCCCCAGATCACGGCAGTCGCTGAGTTGGTGTGGAACGCGCTGGACGCCAACGCCACCGAGGTCCACGTCGAACTGCGCCGCTCCAGCATGACGGCGATCACCGACGTCGTGGTGACCGACAACGGCCACGGCATGACACTTGAGCGAGCACGCACGGCCTTCCAAGCTTTCGGCAACACCTGGAAGTCCAGTAGGACGCACACCGAAGGCGGGGAACGCATCCTGCACGGTCGCAACGGCGAAGGCCGCCTCTTCGCCTTTGCCCTGGGCGACCAACTCACCTGGGAGTCCACTGCCAAGGTCGGCGACACCTTGGTCGGTGTCCAGATCCGCGGCAACGCTGACCACGCCACCATCTGGCAGATTGAGGAGACAGAGCCGACCCGGGAAAAGCCCGGTACGGCGGTCCGCATTTCTGTTCCCCAGGGCAAGCCCCTGAACAGCCTGGAACGTGACGACGCCGCCGCGAATCTCACCGCCAAGCTGGCGTTCTACCTCCGGGCCTACCCGCACGTGCGCGTCACGTTCGACGGCAAACGGCTCGACCCCAGCGACATCATGGTCGGCGAACCCGTCGACCTGCAGCTGGACCTGCCGGAGGAGTACGCCGGCGAGGACCCGCCCCCGGTCGTCACCTTTGTCGAGTGGAACAAGCGGATGGGCGACCGCAAGATGCTCATCTGCAACGCCGACGGCATCGCCCTTGGCGAGCATGGCAGCGACTGGTCCGACGGCATCATCAGCTTCACCCCCTACCTGCGCGCCAACCTGTTCAACGGCCTGTCCGTCGACGACCTGCACGGCCTGACTATGTCCCACGCCGGGCTCTTGGACGCGGCCGTCAAGGCCGTCCAGAAGCACCTGGCTGTTCGCGGTGCCCAGATCTCGGCAGAGGTCGTGCGACAGCTGAAGACCGAAGGCATCTACCCCTATGACGACCAGCCGGTGACCGGCGCGCTCGCCATTGAGCGCCAGACCTTCGACGTCGTCGTCACCGCCGCTCGCCACGCGCTGCCCAACAAAAGAGCCGCCCGCAGTCTCTCCGTCAACCTCATCCGCACAGCGCTGGAGAGCAACCCCAGCGACCTCCACACCATCCTGGAAAAGGTTCTGGCACTCAGCGACGACGACCGTCGGCACCTGAAGAACCTTCTCGACAGCACCGACCTGACCCACGTCATCGGCGCGGCCACCACCGTCACCAACCGCCTGAACTTCATCCAAGCTCTGCGCAAGATCCTCGCCGACGACCACCTCCGCAAGAATCTGCGCGAGGTCGACCAGCTCCATCCCATGGTCGCCAAGAACCTCTGGCTGTTCGGCGAAGACTGGAACATGACCAGGAGCGAGCTCGGACTCACCAATGTCCTCCAGGCTCACCTTGAAGACCACCTGGGCGAAGACGTCGTCCTGGAGCACGAGCTCGAGGCAGTGACCCAGCCGGACGGGCGCAGCGGGCGCGTCGACATCCTGCTGTTCCGCAGCCGCCGGGACGACAACTCCACCGAGCGGCTTGTCGTTGAGCTCAAGCGGCCCACAGTGAAGGTCGGCCCAAAAGAACTCGACCAGATCAAGGGCTACGCCCGGGCCATCGTCGACGATCCCCAGTACAGCGGGGTGGGTTCCAAGTGGCGGTTCTACCTCGTCACCTACGACTACTCGGAGAAGATCCTTCGCGACATCAGGCAGAAGGACCGGCCCGCCGGCCTCGCCGATGTGCAGGACGACTATGAGGTCTGGGTCAAGAGCTGGGGCGAGATCCTCGACGCTGCGGAGAAAAAGCTGCGGTTCTTCCAGGAGCAGCTGAACTACGAGGCGACAGACGACCGCGTCACCCAGCACCTACGCGAGAGCTACTCACACTTCATTCCCGACGCCTTGGCACAGCCGCAAGGCCAGGCTGAAGAAACACGAGAACAGTGAAGACTAGGCTCTGAGGCCGTGTCCCGGGGCCTCCCCTATCCGGATAAACTGCCGGGCGGTGGCAGCGTCACGCCCACACGTTGATGAGCCAAGCCGTTCGGCCGGACAGGAGCATGAGTGGTCCGTGCTCGGCCGGACCGGCCCCGCAGTGGCTAACGCCGCCTTCCGCGGCGCGGACGAAGCCAGGGAAACGAACACGGCGCCCGACCCGGGCACATATCCGGGGGGCGCCGTCGTTGTACCGGTCAGGCCGCCGCTGCCCACTCCATGCCCAGCTCCGCGAGCGCGGCGAGTTGGTCGGCGTCCAGCCGGTTCCTTCTCGATTTCGTGTTCGAGACCCATACGCCCAGCTTCACCGTCACCGGTTCGGCCTCGCCGTCGACCGCGATTTCCTCGCTGTGGCCGCGCGGCACCGGCCGGTGGGCGCCTTCCCGTTCCACCCACTGCGTGAGGGCCGCCAGGCCGCGCTGGAACGCCTGCTGCGCCTTGCTCGGGTCCTTCGTCGCACGGGGCGCTGCTGGGGTGGGAGACGGGGCCGCGGGGGCGTTGATGCCGAGCCCGGTCAGCCGTTCCTGCTGCTCGGGCAGGAGCCGCGCCCAGGTGGCCGGCTGTTTCTGCTGCTGGAGCCACTTGCCGATGTCGTCGCCGTCCATGAGTACGCCGGGTGCGATGTCGGGCAGGTGGCCGTCGGCGTCGACCAGGTCCGCCAGGACGCGGTAGTGCCGCTGCCAGTTCAGTGGCCAGGGGCAGTCCCAGTCCGGGTCGACCTCCGTCAGCTGCGCCGCGCGCACGGCGGCCCGCTCCGGGTCCTTGCCCAGGCCGTTCTTCGCGCCCTTGCGGCGGAGGTTGGCCATGTGCTGCCCGACGGGCACCATCGCCTCGCCCTCGCTCCACACCGCGTCCTGCCGCGGCGCGAGGTGCCCGGTCGCCCGCCGGTAGGACCGCAGGGCGGCCAGCTTGGCCTCCCACGCTTCCTCGCCGGGCTCCCAGACCATCCCGGCCTCCGGCGCGTCCAGCAGCGTCTTGCGCCGCTCCTCCAGCTCCCCGGCCCGCAGCGCCTTGCGCTGTTGGTGCACCCACCTGCCCAGCGGGAAGTCCTTGGTGACCCCGACCTCGACCTCGGTGTCGTACGGGACGGCGTACAGGCCGGTGATCTCGTTCTCCGCCCGCCAGCGCAGCAACGCCTGGTAGCCCTCCAGCCACACCAGCGACTCCGGCCGGTAGACCCGGGTCCGCAGGAACGCCGCGATGGTCGCGGCGTCGCGCGGGCTGGAGAAATGGAGCAGCGCGGACTCGGCGGCGGCGTCGGTGCCGTCCTGCTCCTGGTCCTCGCCGTCGCCCTCTCCGCCAGCCCCGACGATCCGCCCGTCCTTATCGCGCTGGAGGTGGACCTTGCGTTTGCCGCTGGTGAGGGCGCGGGAGGCGAGCTGTTCGACCAGGCGCTCATCATGCGAGCGGAGGCCCTGGAGGACCGCTACAAGGGGGCGGAACGAGGCGCTGGCGACCATGTCCTGCGGGTCCTCACCTGGCTCCAGGAACACCGGCACGATGATGCGGGCGACCTTGGTGGAGCCGTCCTTGTTGAGCCTCAGCGCGCGGCCGATGTTCTGGACGATCTCGACCTGGGAGCCGCGGGTGTCCGCGAAGCACACGGCTTCCACGCCCCGCTCGCCGGTGATGTCGACGCCTTCCCCGAGCACGCGGCAGCTGGCGAGGAAAGCGCGGTGGACCCGGCGCCCGGCCGCGTCGATGCCGTTCGCGAACTGCCGCAGCACCTCGCGCCGCTCGGACACGAGGTGGTCGCCGCACAGCCACGCCGACCACACGCGGTCCGGGGGTACGTGGCGGCCGGCCTCCAGCTCGTAGAACTCCGCGTTGATCGACGACTTCGGCAGCTTGTCGGCGGCGGCAAGGTCGTCGTCGGTGGCGTCGTTGGCGTACAGCTCGGCCGCCGTCTCCGGCAGCTTCTCCGCGAACGCCGCGGCCTCCTCCACCTTCTGGTGGAACGTCATGACCGTACGCAGATTCCACGCGGCGGCGTGCTCCAGGAGCGCGGTCTGCAACAGGGCCAGGCGCCGGCCGCGCCGCGCCTCCTCCGACTCCCCGGAAACCGGGGAGGGATCGCGGATCTCCAGCACGTCGATCTCGAACCCGGCGAGGATCTCCCGCTCGATCGCCTCCGACAGCCCGAACTCGGCGAGCCACGCCCCGTACGTGCCGTTCGGGGCGTCGGCCATGGTGGCGATCTCCGCCTCCTGGCCGCCCGCGCCTTTCTGCGGGCGGGCCGCGGCGAGGATGCGCGGGGTCGCGGTCAGGTAGAGCCGGAAGTCCGCCGGGATACGGGCGTTGTCGTGGATCGCGGCCCACGGCCGCCCGAGATCACCGGCGGTTCCGTGGGCCTCATCCACGATGGCGAGGTCGAAGCCTGCCATCTGCTGGCCGTAGAGCCGTTCCCCGCCCGCCAGAGCGGCCTCCAGCGGCCCGCGAACCTTCCGCTGACCCATCGGTGCGTCGATGTCCTCGCGGTCCACCAGCGAGGCGTACGTGGCGAACACGACCACCGGCCCGCACCCGGCCCACAGGGCGAGCTGGATCGGGTTGGTGGTGGTGCGCACCCCGAGCTCGCCCAGGACCGGGTCGTTCTCCAGCGAGCACACCGCGACCATCGGCGCTCGGTGACCCACCAGGCGCCACGCCTGGGCGGTCTGCGCGAGCAGGTCCAGGGTGGGCACGGTGACGAGGATCCGGCCGTCCGTGAACGACTCCAGCGCGCACGCGGCGGCCGTGATCGTCTTGCCCGACCCGGTCGCTGACACGATCGTGCCCCGGGCACCTTGCGGGGGCACAGATGATCTTGCAGGGAATCCCACCCACCTGCGAAACGCGGAGCGCTGATCTACCTGGTGTTCCTTGAGCTGAATCGCTGACATTTCCATGCCTCCCCGAGCGGTCAATTCTTGTGGTCTTTCAGAGGGCCGCGTGTGGAATGCAGGCCGCGCCCAAGTCGTTCCAGATCGATGCATCCGCCTTGTGCCAGCCGCCCGGCTTTCCGTCCTTGAAGGGCGGCTTGTCGTCCGGGTCGTAGTGCCCGGCATCGAGCGTGCAGACGATGACGTCACCATCGCTGTTCACCGTCCGCGCCGTGCACAGACCGCCGGCCTCGCCCAGGGCCTCCAGCACCCGACGCCGCGCCCGTGGTGTGCGGGTATGCGAGCAGAGCACCCTCTACAAAAGGAGAGGCGTTGTCGGCCGGAGTGCGGATACGCTGTGTGCGGCCACGCGTCGTCTAGCGGCCCAGGACACCGCACTCGGGTTCGCCCCGATGCGGAAACCCCGGTTCGAATCCGGGTGCTGGCCAACCCTGCTGCGCTCACGACCGTCACACGCCCTTATCCCGGCTGTCCGCGAACCGCAGACCCTGACAGGCCGGCACTAACCCGTTCAGCTCGATCACCTGGCACTGCGCCCCAGCGACCGCCCCCGCCTCCAGCGCGGCCACCAGGCCGTCAGCCTCGCTCGCGGGCACGCCCTGCGCTTCCAGGAGCGCGAACACCTTCAACCGGGCGTTGACACCTGCCGTCTGGTACTGCGTCACCCGGCGCACAGAACCGGCTCAGCGTGGGATCGGGTCCGGTAGATTCGTGGTGACCGGTCATCTGCGGTCGTTCCTCTCAGAATTCCGGGGAGGTTCCAGGATGGTTTGAGGGGTGTCCCGTGCTTTCGCCAATGATACATGTGCATCTACCGGGTGCACCCACTACACTAG
>NZ_JBEZND010000029.1:0-116580 GCF_040706415.1 Streptomyces sp. NPDC048106
GCCGTGCATCGCAAGGCGGAGGAGGGCGACATGGCGGAGCCATGGCAACCGACGACAACGCCGCGAGGCGCGGTGCCAGGGCCCGCGAGCCCGGCGTGATCCAAACGAGAGGCCCTAGGAGTCGCCTCGGGCGAAACACGCCTCAGGCCCCCGGCGGCTTCTGGCCTCGGGCGTGGCGGGGGGCCAGCAGGCCGGCGTCGCGGGCCTGGGCGATCAGGCCCAGGGAGCGGCGGCGGCCGTGTCCGGTGGCCCGCATCACGGCGAGCACCGGATCGGCGCCCGCCTCCTGCGCGGCGCGGTACTCCCGGGCGATCAGCAGCCGGCCCTCGGCCCCGCGCGGCCAGGCCGGGCGGGCCCGCCGCCGGGTCGCGCGCGGGGTGCCGGGATCGTCGTGGTGCGCCGTCGCGGCCGGTGCGCGGCCCGCGGCCCGCTCGCCCGTCGAGAACGCCTCCAGCAGCGGCTCCTCGATCCAGTCCGCGAGCACCGCGAGGTCGTCCAGGGAGAGGGCGGGGCGGGCGCGGATGTCCTCGACGGAGACGCTGCCCCCGTCGCTCACGACGGCCAGGGCGTCCACCCCGGCGCCGTCGGGGAAGTCCAGCCGGACGTGCAGCCAGGACAAGGTGCCGCCGTGCTCGCGCACCTCCCACGCGGGCCACACCGACAGCTCGCCGTCCTCCGCGTTCCGCTCGCAAAGATCAAGAAAGGATGCCTCGAGCATCTGCGCAACGTATCCGCGCGCCCACCCTCCATCCGGTGGGACACGCGCCCGCGTCACCCGGCGGGCTCTGCCCCCGTGGGCCCGTCGGTGGGATCCTTAAGTCGTCCGGGCACTCTCCTCTCGCGTCAGGAGTACCGCAGTGCTGCGAGTCGCCGTCGTCGGATCCGGACCGAGCGGGTGCTACACCGCCCAGCACCTGGTCCAGCAGGACCCCGAAGTGCGGGTGGACGTGCTGGACCGGCTGCCGTGTCCCTACGGCCTGGTCCGCTACGGCGTCGCCCCGGACCACGAGAAGATCAAGTCCCTGCAGTCCGGCCTGCGTACGGTGCTGGAGCACGAGCGGGTGCGGTTCCTCGGCGGGGTGCGGGTGGGCGGGCCGGGCGGGGTGCCGGTGAAGGTGCTGCGCGGGCTATACCACGCGGTGGTGTACTGCGTGGGCGCCGCCACCGACCGCCGGCTCGGCATTCCCGGCGAGGAGCTGCCGGGCTGCTGGTCGGCGACCGAGTTCGTGGCCTGGTACAGCGCGCACCCGGACGCGGCCGACGCGGGCTATCTGCGGGGCGTGCGCTCGGCGGTGGTCATCGGCGCGGGCAACGTGGCGGTGGACGTCACCCGGATGCTGATGCGCGGCGCGGCCGAGCTGCGGCCCACCGACATGCCGCAGGCGGCGCTGGACACGCTGACGGCGAGCGGGGTCGAGGAGGTGCGGATGGTGGCGCGACGCGGTCCCGCGCAGGCCCGCTTCACCACCAAGGAGCTGCGCGAGCTGGGCACCCTGCCCGGCGTCCGGGTCACCGTGGATCCGGGCGACGTGGCGCTCGACCCGGCCGCCCCCGAGACGCTGCCCGCGGTGCAGCGGCGCAATCTGGAGGTGCTGCGCGGCTGGGCCGGGGAGCCGCCCGCGGAATCCGGCCGGCACATCGGGCTGCGGTTCTTCCTGCGTCCGGTGGAACTGCTGGCGGACGGCGACAGGGTGGGCGCGGTCCGCTTCGAGCGCACGGCGCCGGACGGGCACGGCGGGGTGACGGGCACGGGGCGGTACGAGGAGTTGCCCGCGCAACTGGTGCTGCGCTCGGTCGGCTATCGCGGAGTGCCGCTGGAGGGGCTGCCGTTCGACGAGCCGAGCGGCACGGTGCCGCATGCGGCGGGGCGGGTGGTGCGCGACGGGGCGGCCTCGCCCGGGGAGTACGTCGCCGGGTGGTTCAAGCGGGGTCCGTCGGGCGTGATCGGCACCAACCGGCCCTGCGCCAAGGAGACGGTGGCCGCCCTGCTCGCGGACGCCCCCGAGCTGGCGCGCGCCGACGTGCCGGCGGACCCGGTGCCCGCGCTGCTGGCGGCCGGGATCGAGCCGGTGGCCTGGGACGGCTGGCTGGCGATCGAGCGCGCGGAGTCCGAGCTGGGCGCGCGGCTGGGCCGGCGGGTGGTCAAGCTGGCCGACTGGGACACGCTGCTGGCGGTGGCGCGGCCGGCGTCGTGAAGGCGCGTGCTCAGGCTTCCTCGCCGAGCCGGGCGTACTGGCCCTCGACGGCGGCGAGGAGGGCGTCGAGCAGGCCCGGGAAGAGGTCGTCCAGGTCGTCCCGGCGCAGGCCGCTCATCTTGGCCGTGCCCCGGTAGCACTGCCGGATGACGCCGCTCTCCCGCAGCACCCGGAAGTGGTGCGTGGCGGTGGACTTGGTCACCGGCAGTTCGAAGCGTGAGCAGGACAACTCGTCGGCCGCCCTGGAGAGTTCGCGGACGATGCGCAGTCGTGCCGGGTCGGACAGCGCGTGCAGCACGGTCTCCAGCCGGATCTCCGCCCGGTCGGGGTGCGGCAGGACCCGCCCGGGGGCGGCGGTCTCGGTCACGGCGGCCCACCTTCGTCGCGGGAGTCTCGGGATGCCTTGTGCTCCGGATTGTACGAGAATCGTCGTAGTTTGACACTCCTCGTATTACGAGGCTTATCGTACGAGCAGACCTGTGGTCCCGTGAGGAGTGGAGTCCGTCGTGAGCGTGCTGTTCGAGCCCATCACCCTGCGAGAAGTGACCATCCCCAACCGGGTGTGGATGCCCCCGATGTGCCAGTACTCGGCCGAACCGGAGGGGCCGCTCGCCGGCGCGCCGAACGACTGGCACTTCGCCCACTACGGCGCACGGGCCACCGGCGGTACCGGCCTGATCGTGTGCGAGGCCACCGCGGTCTCGCCGGAGGGCCGGATCTCCCCCTACGACCTCGGCCTGTGGAACGACACCCAGGTGGACGCCTTCCGCCGGATCACCCGTTTCCTCTCCGCGCAGGGCGTGGTGCCCGCGGTCCAGCTCGGGCACAGCGGCCGCAAGGCTTCCACCGAGCGGCCCTGGAAGGGCGGCGCGCCGATCGGCCCGGAGGGCCGCCGCTGGCAGCCCCTCGCCCCGAGCCCGCTGCCCTTCGCCGACGGCCACCCGGTCCCCACCGAGCTGACGGTCGATCAGATCCGGGAGATCACAGGCCAGTTCGGGCAGGCGGCCCGCCGGGCGCTCGACGCCGGATTCGAGATCGTGGAGATCCACGGCGCCCACGGATACCTGGTCGACGAGTTCCTCTCCCCGCACTCCAACCACCGCACCGACGCCTACGGCGGCTCCTACGAGAACCGCGTCCGCTTCGCGCTGGAGGTCGTGGACGCCGTACGGGAGGCGTGGCCTGCGGACAAGCCGCTGTTCTTCCGCGTCTCGGCCACCGACTGGCTGGAGGAGGGCGGCTGGACCGCGGACGACACGGTCCGCCTCGCCCGTGACCTGCGCGCCCACGGCGTCGACCTCCTCGACGTCTCCACCGGCGGCAACGCCTCCGGTGTCAGCGTGCCGGTCGGGCCCGGCTACCAGGTCCCGTTCGCCGCCCGGGTGAAGGCCGAGACCGGGCTGCCGGTCGCGGCGGTCGGGCTGATCACCGAGGCCGAGCAGGCCCAGAAGATCGTGGCGAACGGCGAGGCCGACGCCGTCCTGCTCGGCCGCGAGCTGCTGCGCAACCCCTCCTGGGCCCGGCACGCCGCACGGGAGCTGGGCGGCGACGTGCGGGTGCCGGACCAGTACCTGCGCTCGGTCTGAGCGGGGGCCGTTCCGGGTCCGCCTCAGCTCGGCAGCAGCCGTACCACCGTCTCCTCCAGGCGGGGCAGCGCGCGCTGTCCCGCCAGGGCGAGGGCGATGGCGGCGGCCACACCGGCCCAGGCGACCGGGCCCAGCGGGGTGCAGCCGAAGGCCCGGCTGAACCCCGGGGTCTGGACGACGGCGACGAGCACCGCGGCCGAGCCCAGCGAGGTGATCCGCACCAGCCGGCTGTCGCGCCGGTCGAGGAGGGTCTGCACCAACTGGGTGCCGACCACCCCGCACAGCGCCATGGTGCCGGAGCGGCGGGCGGTGCCCGGGGTGAAGCGGCCGATCAGCCAGGCGATGAGCGCGCCCAGGCAGGTGGTCAGCGCCCGGTGCCTGATCTGCCGCAGCAACGGGTCGCCCAGCACCCCGGCGGCCTCCTCGACGTGCGCGAGATCGGCCTCGCCCTCCTTCTCCGTGACGGCGACCGCCATCGACGGGAACAGGTCGGTGAACAGGTTCACCATGAGCATCTGCCGGGTGGACAGCGGCGCGCGGCCGGACAGCAGGGTGCCGATGAGGCCGAAGCCGACCTCGCCCGCGTTGCCGCCGATGAGGATGGCGATGGCGTCGGCCACGCTGTGCCACAGGGCGCGGCCCTCGCCGACCGCGTCGATCAGGACCGTGAGGTCGTCGTCGGTGAGCACGATGTCGGCCGCGTTGCGGGCGGCGGCCGAGCCGCGGGCGTTGATGCCGACGCCGATGTCGGCGGCGCGGATGGCCGCGGCGTCGTTGGCGCCGTCGCCGACCATGCCGACCACCCGGCCCGCGTCCCGCAGCGCCTCCACCACCTGGAGCTTCTGCTCGGGCGCCACCCTGGCCACCACGCCCGCGTCGCGCAGCATCCGGGCCCGCGCCGCCCGGTCCGCGGCCGCCAGTTCGTCGCCGGTGACCACCACGGTCTCGGCCGGCCAGCCCAGTTCGGCGGCGATGGCCCGCGCGGTCTGCGGATGGTCGCCGGTGAGCACGACGGGTCGTACGCCCGCCTCGTGCAGTCCCTTCACCAGCGCCGTGGAGGTGTCGCGCGGCACGTCGGACAGCGCCAGGACGCCCGTGAACTCCAGCTCCCGCAGCGGCCGTTCGAGGACGTCCGACTCGTCCTCGCCGGTGCCGAGGCGCCGTTCGGCCACCGCCAGGACGCGCAGTCCCGAACCCGCCAGCTCCTGGGCCGCGTCGGCGGCTCCCGCCGGGAGGCCGGTGCAGGCGGGCAGTACGGTCTCGGGGGCACCCTTGACCACGAGGACGCGCGGGCCGTCCCCGGCCCGGCCGACGGCGGCCGCGTAGCCGCGGGCGGCCTCGAAGGGCAGCCCGGCGAGCTGGGTCCAGCCGGGATCGGGGCGGGCCGCGTCCAGGACGGCCTCGTCGGTGGCGTGCACCGGCCGTTCGGAGCCGCCGTTGGAACGGGGGCAGGCCCGCGCGGCGGCCCGTACGGTGTCCGCGGACCCGGCGTCGGCGACGGCGCGGACGGCGCCCCGGACGTCGGAGACCCGCACCAGCCGCAGCCGGTTCTCGGTGAGCGTGCCGGTCTTGTCGAAGCAGATGGTGTCCATCCGGCCGAGCGCCTCCAGGGTGCGCGGGGTGCGCACCAGGACGCCGCCGCGGCTGAGCCGGCGGGCCGCCGCCAGCTGGGCGACGGTGGCCACCAGGGGCAGCCCCTCGGGCACGGCGGCCACCGCCACCGCCACGCCGCCGCTGACCGCCTCGCGGATCGGGGTGCCGCGCAGCAGTGCCACGCCGGTCACCGCGGCGCCGCCCGCCAGGGTCAACGGCAGTGCCTTGCGGGTGAGTTCCTGCAGCCGGGCCTGGACGCCGGCCGCCGGGGGCGTGCGGGCGGCGAGGTGCACGGCGCGGGCGGCCTCGGTGTGCTCGCCGGTGTCGACCACGACGGCACGGGCCTCGCCCGCCACCACGGTCGTGCCCTCGAAGACCATGCAGCTGCGGTCGGCGACGAGGGCGTGCGGGGTGGGGTCGGTGTCCTTCTCCACCGGCAGGGACTCACCGGTGAGCGCGGACTCGTCCACCTCCAGGCCGTCCTGCCACAGCAGCCGCGCGTCGGCGGGCACCACGTCGTCGCCCTTGAGCTGGATCACGTCGCCCGGTGTGAGCTTGCCCGCCTCCACGGTGCGGGTGCCGCCGGCCGGGGCCTCCTCGTCCGGCGGCACCAGCCGCGCCTTGCGCTTCTGGTCCGCGACCAGACCGGACAACGCCCGCTCCGCGCGCAGCCGTTGGATCCCGCCGACGAGGGCGTTCAGATCGAGGGCGCCGACGACGAGCAGGGCGTCCACCGCCGAGCCGAGGATCGCGGACGCGGCCGAGCCGACCGCGAGGACCGGGGTGAGCGGGTCGTGGAGTTCGCCGCGGACGGCCTGACCGAGCTGGTAGGACCAGCGGACGGGGGCGACGAGCGGATGCCGGGAGACCCCCAGGGCCGCCTTGCGCAGCCCGCCGGTCAGCGGGTCCCACGGGGCGCGGTCGGCGCCGGGCTGGTGTTCGAGCCGGTCGCGGGCCTGGTCCGGGTCCAGCTCGTGCCAGTGCACCCGGGGCCGGGGGTGCGGGGCGCGGGCCACCGCCACGCCGAGCGCGCAGCGCATCCCCGACAGCAGGGCCATGGCGGCGCCCGCGTCGACGGGCGCGTGCCGCAGCCCCGGCAGCATGGCGAGCCGTCCCCGCCCGCCCTTGGCCTCGCCGACGGCCACCAGCAGTCCGGACAGCGCGGCGCCGGACCGGGCCATGGTCTGGGCACGGCCGCCGACCGCGCGGGCGGGTGGTATCGCGGTCAGCAACCGCCACACGTCGGGCAGCCCGTGCAGCGCCAGCATGTCCGCGCCCCACACCACCGCGCCGTCCCGGTCGGTGAGGGCGACGGCGACGTCGCTGCCGCGCAGCGCGGCCAGGACGTCGCTCTCCTCGGCCGAGCGCACCCGGGCGACCGTGAGCACGGCGTGCGTCTGGCCGCGTGCCTCGTAGACCACGTCGTCCAGCGGCCGGCGGGCGTCCACGACCTGGTCGGCGAGGCCGGTGAAGTCCTCCAGGGCGGGATCGTCCACGATCACCACCCGCAGCCCGGCCCGGCGGGCGGCGTCCAGCACCGGCTCGGCCCACGGGTCCGCCTCCCCGTCCGCGCCGCGCAGCGCTCCGGCGTGCAGGACGACGGTCCCGGCCATCTCCAGCTGGCGCAGCCGCTCCGGGTCGCGCACCAGCACCCCGGTCCGGGACAGGGCGGCGCCGAGTACGGCGTGGAAGGCGGCGGGGCCGTAACGGGCGGCCTTGGGCGATCCGGCGAGCACCGCCTCGGCCGCCTCGCCGCCGTCGTGCTTGACCAGCAGGGTGGCCGCGGCGCCCAGCAGGCTGCCCGCCGAGGCGTGCGAGGCGTACTCCTGGGCGGGCGACTCCCGCAGCGGCGGCCGCGGCTCGCCGCCGGGGGCGAGGCTGACGCGGCCGGGGGCGCACAGTTCGTCGTGCACCGCGTCGAAGGCGACCGCGCGGGCCACCGTCTCGACGACCTGGCAGGCGCGCAGGGTGCCGTCGAGCAGCAGGGAGGCGGGGGTCTGCCCGGCCCCGTGCACGGCGGCGTTGGCGGTGGCCAGCACCAGGTCCATCCGCTCGGGACCGAGGCGGGCGCGCAGCCAGGCGCGGAAGCGCGGGTTCTCCCGCAGCAGCGTCACCAGCGCGGTCAGCACCCGCGGCGAGGGCGGCAGCCGCAGCGCGTACCCGGTGACCGCGACGACGATGCCCAGCGCGTCGGCCGTGAGCGCGGCCATCGCGGTGCGCACCCCGGCGGGGTCGGCCGGGTGGGTGCTCTCCTCCACGTCGGCGGCGGCCAGTTCGAGGCCGTGGCGAGCGGCGAGCCGGGCGGCGTGCTCGACGACCTCGTCGGTGGCCTCCTCCTCGGTCGCGGCCACGACCAGCCGGGCCAGCCCTTCGTCCCAGTACGCGAAGAGCACGTCGGGGCGGTCGGCGAGGGTTGCGGCGATGCGGCGGGCGAGGTGGTGGGTGGGGTGCGGAGGCGCGGTGTCGTCAGGGGGCTGTGGAGGCGACTGGGGGGCCGGGTGCTCCGTGTCGGCCGCGTGGGCGTGGGGCGGGGTGCCGGTCGCGGGGCCGGTGTCGGGGCCTGTGTCGGGGGGCGTCGTCGTGTCCGCGCGGCGCGGTGCCGGGGGGCGCGCGCCGTGCTCGTGCTCGCGCGCCGGGGGCGCCGTCCGCTCCGGCTGATCGGGCACGGTGGGCTCGGTACCGGGGGCAGGGGGCTCGGTGGGGGCCGTGGGCCCGGATGTCGCGGGGCGCAGGGCGAGGTGGGCGCGGTTGCCCGAGCGCCAGTGGTCGCCGGCGCCGGGGAGGGTGTTGCGGGCGACGCGGGCGACCCGTACGGCGGTGTCGACGCCGCGCACACCGGCGCGCGCCGTCCCCGCGGCCGCACCGGCGGCCACCCCCACGGCGGGCGCCGCGGCGCGGCTGAGCAGACGTGGTGCCGCGGGCAGCAGCCGGAGTGTTGCCCGCGGCACGGTGAAGAGACCGGGCAAGGGGCCCTCCTCAGCGGGTGGTGCGGTCGGGACGCGCGGTCGGGCCGAGGGGGCCGGTCGCCGTTCTCGGGGTGGTGTCCTGGGGACCGTCGGCGGGGTTGGCTCCGTGTCCGTGTCCGTGTCCGTGTCCGTGTCCCTGTTCACCGTGGTGGCGGTGGGGCTGCCGCTCGGGTCCGTGGGTGTGCGGGTCGGCGCCGGAGCGGAGCGCGGCGGTGCCGAGATCGTGCGGGGCCGCCGCCTCGTCCTGCCGCGTCCCGTCTCCGGGCCGGGGCTGGGTGAGCCAGGCCACCGCCGCGCCGGTCAGGGCCACGGGCCACTCCACGACGCCCGCCGCGCCGAGGACGCCCGCTCCGGCGTACACCGCGATGCGCCGCCCGCGCGGGGAGACGGCACCCACCTTGTCCAGGGTTTCCTCCGCGACGCGGCCCACCGCCGTGGCACCCGGCACCTTGCGCAGCACCGAGGCGGCACCGCGCAGGGGTGCCGTGAGGGCCGACGACGCGTTGTGCTCAGCCATGACTCTCCTCGGGTGAGATCCTCCTCCCCCACCCCACCGAGTGCCCGCGACCGGCCTGGTCATCCTCCTTGTTCCCAGGGAACGCCCTGGGAAGCAGGGGCGCCACCTGCCCGAGGGGCGGTGCGCCGGCGCGGGCAGGCTCCGCGTTCCGCCACGGGGGCGTGCTCAGCGCGGCCCCTCACTCCTCCCCCGCTCCCGCCACCCCGCCGACGCGGCCACCTCCCGCTGATACCCGGCGTACGCCGTGCGCAGTTCGGGGCCCGGCCAGTCGGGGGGCAGCAGGGCCGGCGGGAGGACGGGGTCGCCGAGCAGGTGGCGGACGATCGCGGCGAAGGCGGTGAGGCGGTCGGCAGGACGGGGTGCGCCGGCCGCGTGGCGGAGCAGGGCGCGGGCGGTGGCCGCCCAGGCGTCCAGCGGCCACAGGCGGACGGCGAGATCGGTTGCGGGCTCGTCGGGGCGGGCGGTGTACGTCGCCGCCACCTGGTGCAGCTCGTCCGGCAGGCCCCGGCCGAGGTTGGCCGGGCGCAGCCACACTCCCTCGCGCAGCTCGGCCAGGCGCAGGGCGGTCAACCGGGCGCGCAGCTCGGCCCGTTCGGCCGCGCCGCGCCCCGTCGCCGTGATGACCACCATCTCCCAGTCGCCCTGCCACGCGCGGGTACGGGGGTGGACCGCGTCGTCCTGGCGGCGTTGCCTGGCCAGCAGCCGGTCGCTGAGCCCGTAGACCGCGTCCCCGCGCCACAGGTCGCCCGCGGCCACCATGCGGCTCAGCGCGGCCCGCAGCGTGGAGCCGCCGACACCGAAGGGCTCGACCAGGCGTACGAGGTCCTTGACCGGCAGCTCGGGCGGATGCACGGCGAGCAGCATGCTCAGTACGACCGACCGCGCGGACAGAGGCCGCAGGCCGGCCGTCGCGGGCCCGGCGGACACGTTCATGCGCATGGGCACGTACTTTACGTCCGCCTCCTTGTTGCACTATTGCTACAGCCGCAGAGGAAGTGCAACATGGCGCGTATGACCTCGACGCAGACAGAGACGCAGACGCAGACGCGGACGCCGTTCGCGGCGCACGACGCGGTCCCGGCGCACGACGCGGTGCCGACGCACGACCGGCCCGCGACCCACGACGTCACCAACCAGCCCCCGCCCCTCGCCCCCTACGACTCCGCCGCCGACGCCGCCCTCCTGGAGGGCCTGCGCCGGGAGGGCGCGGAGTGGGCCGAGGACGACATCCGCCGCCTCGGCGCCCGCGCGGGCAGCGCGGAGGCCCAGGAGTGGGGCGAGCAGGCGAACCGGAACGAGCCGGTGCTGCGCACCCACGACCGCTACGGCAACCGCGTCGACGAGGTCGACTACCACCCCAGTTGGCACCGGCTGATGCGGGCGGCGGTCGAGGCGGGCCTCGCCGGTTCGGCCTGGGCGGACGAACGGCCCGGCGCCCATGTGGCCCGCACCGCGGGCGGGTTGGTGTGGGGGCACACCGAGGCGGGGCACGGCTGCCCGGTGTCGATGACGTACGCCGCCGTACCCGCGCTGCGCGCGCAGCCCGAACTGGCCGAGGTCTACGAGCCGTTGCTCACCAGCCGGGAGTACGAACCGGGACTGCGGGTGCCGACCGGGAAGGCCGGGCTGATCGCCGGGATGGGCATGACCGAGAAGCAGGGCGGCTCGGACGTGCGGACGAACACCACGACGGCCACGCCCACCGGTGAGCCGGGCGTGTACACCCTGCGCGGGCACAAGTGGTTCACGTCGGCACCCATGTCCGACGTCTTCCTGGTCCTGGCGCAGGCGCCCGGCGGGCTGTCCTGCTTCCTGGTGCCGCGGGTGCTGCCGGACGGCAGCCGCAACACCTTCCGCATCCAGCGCCTGAAGGACAAGCTGGGCAACCGGTCCAACGCGTCCTCCGAGCCGGAGTTCGACCGGACCGTGGCGTGGCTGGTGGGTCCCGAGGGGCGGGGCGTGAAGACCATCATCGAGATGGTCAACTGCACGCGGCTGGACTGTGTGATGTCCACCGCGACGCTCATGCGCAAGACGCTCGTCGAGGCCGGTCATCACGCCCGCCACCGGGCCGCGTTCGGCGCCCGGCTGCTCGAACAGCCGCTGATGCGCAACGTGTTGGCGGACCTCGCGCTGGAGTCGGAGGCGGCGACCACGCTCACCCTGCGGCTGGCCGGTGCCGCGGACCGCGCGGTGCGCGGGGACGCCGGGGAGCGCGCCTTCCGGCGGATCGCCACGGCGGTCGGCAAGTACTGGGTCACCAAGCGGGGGCCCGCGTTCACCGCCGAGGCCCTGGAGTGCCTGGGCGGCAACGGCTACGTGGAGGACTCGGGGATGCCCCGGCACTACCGGGAGGCCCCGCTGCTGTCGATCTGGGAGGGCTCGGGCAACGTCAACGCGCTCGACGTGCTGCGCGCCCTCGGCCGGGACCCGGAGAGCGCCGACGCCCTGTTCGCCGAACTCGCCCTGGCCCAGGGCGCGGATGCCCGCCTGGACTCCGCCGTGGCCGCCCTCAGGACCGAGCTGCCCAGGGCCGACCAGCTCGGTGCCCGCCGCCTGGTCGAGCGAATGGCCCTCGCCCTCCAGGCCTCTCTCCTGGTCCGCCACGCTCCCCGACCGGTCGCGGACGCCTTCTGCGCCACCCGGCTGGCCGGCGACTGGGGCCACTCCTTCGGCACCCTGCCTTCCGGGACGGACCTGGACGCCATCCTGGACCGGGCCCTGCCCGACCGCGGCTGACCGGCGTCTCGGACGCGCCGGGCAGGCGGACGGCCGGTGCCGACCAGGGGATCGCACCGGCCGGCGGGCGGTCGCGTCACTCGACGTCGACCCGCACGGGGTCGCCGAACAGGTCCTCGCTGAAGGTCACGTACTTGGGCGTGAACGTGCCCTTGCCGGTGACGGTGCCCGAGATGTTCTCGCCCGGAGCCAGGTCCACGGTGTCGATCTGCTTGTCGTCGACGCCCAGTTCGTCGGTGTGCTTGGTGCCCTTGGTGTCCGTGACCGTGAAGTAGAGCGGGTTGACGCTGACCTTCTTGCCGCTGTTGTTGCGGATCGTGACGGACACGCTGGTGTAGGCGTCGCCGTCGGCGAGGACGCTCTTCGTGAAGGAGGTCTTCTTCGCGGTGATCTCCACGGGCGCCGGCTTCCCCGCGGACTTGGACTTGCCCGGTTCCGGCGAGGACGCGGCGCTCGGAGCGGCGCTCTTGCCGGCGTCCGCCTTGTCGTCGCTCTTGCCGCCGCCACCCGCCACGGCCGCGGTGACGCCGATCACGCACATGTCATCGCGGCACGAGCATCAGGGGGGCACATGAGTCGGCAGTACCCGCAGCGGCCCGGTGGAGACGCCCCGCAGCAGGGCTGGGGTACTCCGCCCCCGCCTCCGCAGCCGCCGAAGAAGTCGAGCACCGGGAAGATCCTCGGCTTCGGCTGCCTCGGCATTGTCGCGCTCGTTCTCCTCGCCATGCCGTCAGCGGACGACCCGGTCAGACCGTGCGTCCCCACTGCGGCCCGAGACGGGCCCACTCCGCGCCCCAGGCGGTCATCCGGCGGCGCTCCAGCCGAGCCCGCAGCAGCAGCCCGCCCGTGAAGGGGACGAACGCGGCGCCGAGCCCCGCCAGGACCCCGACGAGGCCGGCCCGGAAGGCCGCCTGGCCGGACGTGACGGGGCTGCCCACGAGGTGGCCCCGGGAATCGGTCCAGACCGTGATCCTGGTACCGGCCTCATTGCCGTGCACCACCCGGACCCGGCCGGTGTGCACGGAACCGTCGGCCACCGTCCAGCGCACCTCGGCCCAGCCCTGGTCCCCGTCGGATATGTGCCGGCGCTCGGCGGACAGGTCCGGGACCTCGGCGACGACACGGGCGGCGACGGGGCGCCAGTCGGCGCGTTCACGGGCCAGCCCCTGCCCCACCGACCGGGCCGCCGCGAACCCGGCGAGCACCCCGGTCAGCACGGTCAGCAGCCAGACGCCGAGCACCAACCAGCCCTCCAGCACATCCGCCCGGCGCCTGAGCGGATTGCGCCGCCACCGCCAGAGCCACACCCTCGGACTTCGGAACGCCCTCAACGGCATCCTCCTCGCGACCGCACGGACCGACCGGACCGCACACCTCGCGGGCGGCGTCGTTCCGCTGCTCATGACAGACCGTCGTCGACGTTCGCACGGCGGGCCCGCCTCGCGCAGGCGCATCGGGGAACGGAACCCGCGGATCCTCCCCGACGGCCGACGACACCCCCTGTGAACTGGGGCGATGGCCGCGCCAGGGGAGACTGTCAGTGGTGGGGTGCAGACTGGCCGATATCTGACGGCGACCCGGGCGAAGACGCCCCGGAGGTGATCGGCATGACCGAGGTACTGCTGGCGGTGGGCACCCGCAAAGGCCTGTTCATCGGGCGCCGGCGGGGGCCCGGCCCGTGGGAGTTCGACGAGAGCCCGTACTTCAACGCGCAGGCGGTGTATTCGGTCGCGATCGACACCCGGGGCGCGCGGCCGCGGCTCCTCGCGGGCGGTGACAGCGCGCACTGGGGGCCGTCGGTGTTCCACTCCGACAACCTCGGCCGCACCTGGACCGAACCGCCCCGGCCGGCCGTCAGGTTCCCGAAGGACACCGGCGCCTCCCTGGAGCGCGTCTGGCAGCTCCACCCGGCCGCCGCCGAGCCCGACGTGGTGTACGCGGGCACGGAACCGGCCGCGCTGTACCGCTCGGTGGACCGCGGCGAGAGCTTCGAGCTGGTGCGGCCGCTGTGGGAGCACCCCACCCGCTCCCGCTGGGTGCCCGGCGGCGGCGGTGAGGGGCTGCACACGGTGCTCACGGACGCGCGGGACAAGGCGGCGCTGACCGTGGCCGTCTCCACCGCCGGGGTCTTCCGCACCACCGACGGCGGGGCGAGCTGGGCACCTTCGAACTCCGGGGTGGCAGCGGTGTTCCTGCCCGACCCGAACCCGGAGTTCGGCCAGTGCGTGCACAAGGTCGCCCGGGACGCGGCCGCACCGGACCGGCTCTACCTCCAGAACCACTGGGGGGTGTACCGCAGCGACGACGCGGGCGCGCACTGGACCGACATCGGCGCGGGCCTGCCGTCCACCTTCGGCTTCGCGGTCGCCACCCACCCGCGCCGCGGCGACACGGCGTACGTCTTCCCCATCAACGCGGACATGGACCGGGTCCCCGCCGACCGCCGCTGCCGGGTCTTCCGCACGGCCGACGCGGGCAAGTCGTGGGAGCCCCTGTCCCAGGGCCTGCCGGCCGGGGACCACTACGGCACGGTGCTGCGGGACGCCCTGTGCACCGACGACGCGGACCCCGCGGGCGTGTACTTCGGCAATCGCAACGGAGAGGTGTTCGCCTCGGCGGACGACGGCGACAGCTGGCGGCAGGTGGCCGCGCACCTGCCGGACGTGCTCTGCGTGCGCGCGGCCGTGGTCGGCTGACGAAAAAAGGGGGGCACAGTGGTGTCGGCGGAACGGGGTTCCAGGGGGCCGGGGGCGAGGGGCGTCCGGCCGGGTTCGGGCCATGGGTTGATCATCGGCCGTCCTACGGCAGTAGGGTGACGCCCGTGGCACCACGACCCTTGCATGAAATCGTCGAACCGGGCTGGGCGAAGGCCCTGGAACCCGTGGCCGGACGGGTCGCCCAGATGGGCGACTTCCTGCGCGCGGAGATCGCCGCGGGACGCACCTACCTCCCGGCCGGCAGCAATGTCCTGCGGGCCTTCCAGCAACCCTTCGACGACGTAAGGGTCCTGATCGTCGGTCAGGATCCCTACCCCACCCCGGGGCACGCGGTGGGGCTGTCGTTCTCGGTCGCTCCCGAGGTACGACCGCTGCCGCCGAGCCTGATCAACATCTACCGCGAGCTGACCAGCGACCTGGGGCTGCCCCAGCCGTCCAACGGCGACCTCACCCCCTGGACCCAGCAGGGCGTCCTGCTGCTCAACAGGGCGCTGACCACCGCGCCGCGCAGTCCGGGCGCCCATCGCGGCAAGGGCTGGGAAGAGGTCACCGAGCAGGCGATCCGGGCCCTCGCGGCCCGTGGCAAGCCACTGGTGTCCATCCTGTGGGGCCGTGACGCCCGCAATCTGCGTCCGCTGCTGGGGAGGCTGCCGGCGGTGGAGTCCTCGCACCCCTCGCCGATGTCGGCCGACCGCGGGTTCTTCGGCTCGCGGCCCTTCAGCAGGGCCAACGACCTGCTGATCGAGCAGGGCGGACAGCCCGTGGACTGGCGTCTGCCATGACCGTCGCCGGGTATCTCGCCGTGGACTCCGGCGGTTCCGGCCTCCGGGTCGCCGTCGGCGTGCCGGGGCGGGCGCCCTCGGCGCAGCGGGAGACCCGGGAGCCGGTCCGCACCGGCGAGCGGGGCATCGACCCGGCCCATCTGATGTCCCAAGTCGCCCCGCTGGCCAGGGCGCTGGCGGCGGAGGCGGGCGTGGACGAGCTGGTCACGGCCGTCGTCGGCGCCGCCGGATTCGCCAGCCTGGGCGACGCCCTGCGCGCCGAACTGCCGGATGCCCTCGCCCGCGAACTGGATGTACGGCAGGTCGCGCTCGCCGCCGACGCCGTCACCGCGTACGCCGGGGCCCTCGGTTCGGGGCCGGGCGCGGTGCTCGCGGCGGGCACCGGGCTGATCGCGATCGGCACCGATCTCACCGGCTGGCGGCGGGCCGACGGCTGGGGGCATCTGCTGGGCGACTGCGGCGGCGGCGCGTGGATCGGCCGGGCCGGTCTGGAGGCGGCGCTGCGGGCCCACGACGGCCGCGAGGGCGGCTCGGCCGCGCTGCTCGGACGCGCCGAGGAACAGTTCGGGCCGGTCCGCGAACTGCCCGGCCGGCTCTATCCGAGGACCGACCGGGCGGCCGTACTCGCCTCGTTCGCGCCGCAGGTGGCCGATTGCTCCGCACACGACCCGGTCGCGGCGGAGATCCTGCGCGCGGCGGCGCGGCACATGGCCGACTCCGCCGCGGCCGTGTGCCCGGCGGACGGAGCGCCCGAGGTGGCGCTCACCGGCGGCCTGCCGAAGCTGGGCGAGCCCCTGCTGGTGCCGCTGCGCGAGGAGTTGGCGAGACGGCTGCCGCATGCCCGGCAGGTGCCGCCCGAGGGCGATCCGCTGCACGGCGCGGTGCGGATCGCGGCGGCGCTGGCGGCCGGGCGGCTCACACTGCCGGGTGACCCGGCGATGCTCCACGTCGTCGCCGCCACCCGTAAGCGGTCAGACAAAACCGGACGGATACCGCTCACCTGCACCCTCCCCGAACAGGGGCATCCGGGAAACCAGTAACATGCGGCGCCATGAGCTCCTCCACTGGACCCGAGTCCGGCCTCCCAGTACGAATGCCGCGACCCCGCCAGCCGGGACGGCACCGTCGGCCCGAACCGCTGGTGGCTCCCGAGGGCGCGCCCGCGCTCGTCCTCGCGGTGCCCGGTGTGCCCAGCGCTGCCACACGTGGCCTCGTCGAGGAGGTCGTGAGCATCGCCCGTTCCGAGTTGCCCGGCCTGGATGCCAGGGTCGGCTACCTGGACGGTGACGACGCCGAGTTCCCCTCGCTGCGATCGGTGCTGGCGCACGCCGCCGAGCAGCGCACCGCCCGTTACGAGCAGGCCGTCGCCGCCGGCGTCGAGGGCCTCCGGGAGCCCGACGGCCCGGTCGCCGTGGTCGTACCCCTGCTGGCCGGTCCCGACAGCGCCCTGCTGCGGCAGATCCGGCAGTCGGTGAACGACAGCCGGGTCGCCGCCGAGCTGACCGATGTCCTCGGCCCGCACCCGCTGCTCGCCGAGGCGCTGCACGTGCGGCTGTCCGAGGCGGGCCTCGCCCGCGCCGACCGTGCCCGGCTGTTCACCGTGGCCACGGCCGCCGACGGCATCATCCTGGCCTCCGTGGGCGGTGAGGAGGCCGTGCAGGCGGCCGGCATCACCGGCATGCTGCTCGCCGCGCGCCTGGCCGTGCCGGTGATGGCGGCGGCCCTGGACCAGGAGGGCTCCATCTCCTCCATCGCCGAGCAGCTGCGCTCCTCCGGTTCGCAGCAGCTGGCGCTCGCGCCGTACCTGATCGGTCCGGAGATCGACGCGGCGCTGCTCACGGCCGCCGCCGAGGAGGCGGGCTGTGCCACGGCCGAGCCGCTGGGCGCCTACCCGGCGATCGGCAAGCTGGCCCTCGCCAAGTACACGACGACCCTGGGTATCGCGCCGCAGCCGGCGCAGGGCACCCCCGCCCGCTGACCGCACGGCACCGAACGAGCAGGGCCCGCTCCCCTCGGGGGGCGGGCCCTGCTGCTTGGCGGATGCGGTGTCCGCCGCGCTTACCCGAAGACGACGCAGGAGGCCGCGGCGACCTGCACCGAGCCGTCGTAGCGCGGCATGCCGGTCGCCTCGTCCACGGCGAACCAGCTGACGTCGCCGGAGCGCTCGTTGGCCACGTAGAGGTAGCCGTCCCGCTCGGCCAGGGCGCGGGGCCAATGGCCGCCGCAGGGCACGGTGCCGAGCGGTCTGAGGCCGTCCGCCTCGACGGCGAGCACCGACAGGACGTCCTCGCCGCGGGTCGCGGCCCACACGAAGCGGCCGTCGGGGGCGACGACGATCCCCGAGGGGTAGGCGTCGCCGGCCGGGGCGCCCGGCAGCAGGGGGACCTCGGTGAGCGGCTTCAGGGAGCCGGCCGAGGCGTCCCAGCGGCACACGGTCACCGTCGGGGTGAGTTCGTTGACGACGTAGGCGTGCTCGCCGTCGGGGTGGAAGGCCAGGTGACGGGGGCCTGAGCCGGGCCGCAGCGCGCACTCGCGGTGCAGGGCCGGGGCGCCGGCCTCCAGGGTGCACACCCGCACCGAGTCGGTGCCGAGGTCGACGCTCACCGCCCAGCGGCCGCTCGGGTCCGGCTGCACCTGGTGGGCGTGCGGGCCGCGCTGGCGGCGGTCGTGCGGGCCGGAGCCGGTGTGCTGGAGCCGGCCGGAGGGCTTCGCGTCGAGGGTGCCGTCCGGGCGCAGCGGTACGGCGGTGACGCTGCCGCTGCCGTAGTTGGCGGTGAGCACGTGCCCCGCGTACAGGCTCAGGTGGGTGGGCCCGCTGCCGTCCACCGGCACGGGCGGCCCGGCGAGTTCCGGGCGGCCGCCGTCGACACGGTAGGCCGCGACGGCGCCCTCGGCGGTCTCGCTGACCGCGTAGAGCAGGTCGCCGCCCGGGGAGAGGGCCAGGTAGGAGGGGTCCGGTACGTCGTTGACGGCGGCGACCAGCGTGAGCGCGCCGCCCTCCGCCGCGACCTCGGCGGTCACCAGACCGGGCCCGCCCGCCGCCGTGAACGAACCGATGAACGCCCGCCGTCCGCCCGTCCTGCCGCCACCCTGCACCACCGCTGACCCCTCTCGTTCGACCCCGTCACGGCCCGACGGTAGCAGCCGGTCCACTCCGGTCTAGACCAAGAGGGCGGCGTGGGACCGGAGTTCCTCATTCCGGTTGTGGCGTCCCGCGCGGGCGGGCCGAGGCCGGACCGGGGGATCGCCCGCCGGTCGCGGTTCCCCGGCGGCCGGAGCACCGCCACCGGCCACGACGGGCCCGTACCCGCGGCGCTCCCGCCGGTACCCCGGCGCCGCCAGGCGTCACACCCCCACCAGCCGCGACCCCGCCGGCGCGCGCAGCGGCTCCGCGAGCGCGGCGAGCGCGTGCTCCAGGCCGTGCACATGGGCCAGCGCAGGCGACGCCGGAGCCTCGGCGGCAGCGGACGCCGGCCCGGCGGATCCTCCCGTCAGCGCCTCGACCGCCGACTCCACCCGCCGGCACGCCGCGGCCAGACGCGCGTCGTGCGAGGCCTCCGGGTCCGCCGCGACGGCGGCCAGGCCCCGGATCTCGCGGGCACAGTCGTCGAGCAGCTCCAGCACCCTGCGGGCCCGCCGCTTGCGGGCCCGCAACGGGTTCAGCGGATGCACCAGCGGCGCCACCGACAGCCGCACCCGGCCGAGGAGCTGCTCCAGCTCGGCCATCCGCACCGCGGGGTCGGCCGTCGCTGAGCCCGCGAGCCGTGCCGCCGCCTCCGCCGTGCAGGCGTGCACGCACCGCAGGGCCCGCTGGATCCACGCGTCCGTCGTGGCGTGCGTGGTGACCGGCAGCAGGAGCAGCACCGCGAGCGCGGCGCCGAGCGCCCCCACCGCGGTCTCGCCGAGCCGCAGGGCCAGCAGCCCGGGGGTGAGGACGCCGAGAAGGCCGTAC
Source organism: Streptomyces sp. NPDC048106 (assembly GCF_040706415.1). Classification (NCBI taxonomy): domain Bacteria; kingdom Bacillati; phylum Actinomycetota; class Actinomycetes; order Kitasatosporales; family Streptomycetaceae; genus Streptomyces; species Streptomyces sp. NPDC048106. The sequence goes on from NZ_JBEZND010000029.1 coordinate 19,048, forward strand.
AGCAGTTCCGCGAGGACCGTCACCCAGAGCATCATCCAGGTGTAGGAGACGGCGGCGGAGTAGAAGATGCCGAAGACGGCGACCGCGAGCAGCACGGCCGTCGGCACGGGCGCACCGTGCAGGGGGACGGCGACGAGGAAGCCCAGGCCGACGCCGATCAGCGTGCCGAGGACCCGGCGGAAGCCCCGTACCAGCGTCTCGCCGCGCGAGGCGGTGTTGACGAAGACCCACCAGGTGGCGCCGACCGCCCAGTACCACCGCTGGCCGGACACCAGCTCGCCCACGACCAGCGCGAAGCCCGCGCCCGCGACCGCCTGCACCGCCTGGCGCGTGGTCACCCGGGCGAGCCCGGCACCGGCGGGCAGCGGCGCGGGGGCGGCGACCGGGGGCAGGCGGCGCTCGTAGCACCACAGCCCGAAGCGCACGACGGCCGCGCTGAGCACCGACAGCAGCACGGCGGCGGACAGCTCGGGCAGCCGGCCGGGGGTGGCGTGCAGGAACTGGGCCGTGAAGAACATCATGAACGCGAACACGCCGAGGCTGTGCCCCCGCGGCCCCCAGCGGCGCGCGTACACGCCGGCGCCGACGACGGCGAGGAAGGCGAGGTCCCGCGCGACCGGGTACGGGTGCAGCGCGGCCGCGGCCGCGAGCACCGGCAGGCCCACGACCGGCAGCAGCGCGGTGGTGATCCGCTGCCCGCGCACGGTGGGGTCGGCCACGGTGAACAGGGCGAGCAGCGCGGCGAGGCCGCCGGTGACCGCGCCGACGACGGACTGCCCGACGAGCAGGCAGACCACCACGGCGAGCCCGATGCCGAGGACGGCCCGCGACGCCCAGCGCGACCGCGCCCGCCCCGGGTCCGGAGCCACGAACATCTTCTTCAGCACTGCTGCCCTCCCCAAGGGACACCTTGGAACACCAAGGAAGCCGGAAAACAAAAGGCGCCGCGGGGATCCGCAGCGCCATCGACCCGTCCATAAGAGCATCCTCCGCCGCACTGGCTCAAGTGATGCCCGATTCACTGGACCAATGGCCCACCGAAAGCCCTTGTCGCGAACGTCCGGCGGATCCAACGGCGCAGGTCCAGGGGTACACGGGTCCGAGCGGGTACTGGGCCATTGGTACAGTCGTACGTCATGGCCGTGGACGAACTCGACACCCGCATCCTGCGGCTGCTCCTGGAGCAGCCGCGTACCAGCGTGCGCGAGTACGCCCGCGTCCTCGGCATCGCACGCGGCACGCTCCAGGCCCGGCTGGACCGCATGGAGCGTGACGGTGTGATCACCGGCACGGGTCCCTCCCTCTCCCCCGCCGCCCTGGACCACCCGGTGCTGGCGTTCGTGCACATCGAGGTCACCCAGGGCCACCTGGACGACGTCGGGGACGCGCTGGCGGCCGTGCCGGAGATCGTGGAGGCCTTCTCGATCACGGGCGGCGGGGATCTGCTCGCCCGGGTGGTGGGCCGGGACAACGCCCATCTGGAGGACGTCATCCAGAAGCTGATCAGCCTGCCGGGCGTGGTGCGCACCCGCACCGAGGTGGCGCTGCGCGAGCGCGTCCCCTACCGGCTGGGGCCCCTGGTGGAGTCGGTGGGCCGCGCCGCCCGCGCCTGACCCCGGCATGCTGGAGCGCATGAGCGATCTCGGCGCCCTCGCGGTCATCTTCGATCTCGACGGAACGCTCGTGGACAGCGAGCCGAACTACTACGAGGCGAGCCGGCGGGCCCTGGCCGAGTACGGCGTGCCGGGCTACACCTGGGGGGACCACGAGAGCTACGTCGGCATCAGCATGCCCGAGACCGTCCTGCTCTGGCGACAGCGCTACGGCCTGCGCGCCCCGGCCGCGGAGCTGCTGGCCGCGGCCGACCGGCGCTATCTGGAGCTGGCCCGCGACCGCACCCGGGTGTACCCCGAGATGCGCGCCTTCCTGGAGCTGCTGGCCGCCGACGGCGTACCGACGGCGGTGGCCTCGGGTTCCACCCCCGAGGCCGTGTCCGCGGTCCTGACCGCCACCGACCTCCAGGGTCTCCTCCGCGTGGTGGTCTCGGCGGCCGACGTGCGGTGCGGAAAGCCCGCGCCGGACACGTTCCTGGAGGCCGCCCGGCGGCTCGGCGCCGATCCGCGCGACTGCGTGGTCCTGGAGGACGCGGCCCCGGGCGCGGCCGCGGCCCACGCCGCCGGGATGCGCTGCATCGCCGTCCCGTACGTCGCCGGACAGGCCGACGAACCCGGCTTCGGCACGGCGAGCCTGCTGCTGCGCGGCGGGCAGCGGGAGTTCACGGCACGGTCGGCGTACGCGTGGCTCCGGGAGACCACGAAAGACCCGTAAGCCTTGTCCAGGGACATGAACCGACGCGCCGGGTGTTCCTCTCTTACCCGCTCAAGGCCCGGCCGCTGCTTAGCGTGGCCCCATGACCATGGACATGGCCCGGCCGGCCGACGACCGGCGCTGGCAGGCGCTCTGGGTCTGTCTGACGGCGGGCTTCATGACGCTGCTCGACAGCTCGATCGTGAACGTCGCCCTCCCCTCGATGGAACGCGGCCTCGGCGCCGGCACGGCCGCCCTGTCCTGGGTCGTCTCGGGCTACGCGCTCACCTTCGGACTCGCCCTCGTGCCCGCCGGGCGGCTCGGGGACCTGCGCGGGCGGCGGACCGTCTTCCTGTTCGGGCTCGCCCTGTTCACGCTGACCTCGGCGGCCTGCGGGCTGGCGTCCGACGCCGGCTGGCTGGTGTTCTTCCGGCTGTCGCAGGGCGTGGCCGCGGGCATCCTGGCACCGCAGACCACGGGGCTGATCCAGCAGATGTTCCGGGGCCCCGAGCGGGCGCGGGCGTTCGGCATGCTGGGCAGCGTCGTCGGGCTGTCCACCGCGATCGGCCCGACCGCCGGCGGACTGCTGATCCATCTGTTCGGCACCGACGACGGCTGGCGCTGGGTCTTCTACGTCAACCTGCCGATCGGCGTCGCCGCCTTCTGCGCGGCGCTGCGGCTGCTGCCGCGCACCCCGCCCGCGACCGGCAGGCGGGAGGGCATCGACCTGACCGGTGTGCTGCTGCTGGGCACCGGCGTGCTCGCGCTGATGCTGCCCCTGGTGCAGGAGCAGCAGTGGACGGGGCGGCTGAAGTGGGCGCTGCTGCCGGTGGCCGCGCTGCTGCTCGCCGGGTTCTGGGCGTGGGAGCGGTGGCAGGGGTGGTGGGGCCAGGCGCCGCTGCTGGACCTGCGGCTGTTCGCCCAGCGGTCCTTCTCGCTCGGCGTGCTGCTGAACCTGGTCTACTTCGCGGGTTTCACCACGCTCTTCTTCGTCTACACGCTGTTCCTCCAGAACGGCGTGGGCTACACCGCGCTCGCGGCCGGGTTCTCCTCGCTGCCGTTCGCGTGCGGTTCGGCGATCGGCGCGGCCGTGAGCGGCCGGCTCGTCGTGCGCCACGGGCGCAAGCTGGTGATCGCCGGTCTCGGCGTGGTGGCGCTGAGCCTGCTCGCGGTGGTCGCGGCGGTGCAGCTGGTGCCGGGGCGGGGCGTGGCCTGGGCGGCGGCACTGCCCCTGTTCGTCGCGGGCCTCGGCTCGGGCATCACCGTCTCCCCCAACACCACGCTCACCCTGGCGAGCGTTCCCGTGCGGCGCGCGGGGGCGGCGGGCGGGGTGCTGGTGACCGCCCAGCGCATCGGCTCGGCCGCGGGGATCGCCGCCGTGGGCAGCGTGTACTTCGCCCATCTGGCCAACCACGGCAGCCCCGCGGGCGCGCTCCAGCTGGGCCTGCTGTCGGCCGTGGGCATCATCGCCGTCGCCCTGGTCCTCGCGGTGGCCGACCTTCGGGAACGGCAGGTGGAGCCGGTGGGCGCGGTGCGGGGCGCGGCGCGGCCGGAGGAGCACGATCCGGCGGCTTGAGAGGGTTTCGACCGGCGCCGGCGGCCAAGGCCGCCTCGTCCGGTGCCGGAACCAGGCGGCTTACGAGTGCCGCCGCGGCTTCCCGCGCTTCGCCGCCGGCTTGGCCCCGCCCGTGCGGGCCCGCTGGCCCCGGCCGCCCGACGACTTGGCGGCGGGCTTCTGCCGGGTCCCGGACTGCCCGGCGCCGCGGGGCTTCTTGTCGGGCTGGGACTTGCCCGCCGACCCGGCCGTACGGCCCTCCTTCGTACCGCCGCCGTCCGCCGGGCGCCCCCGCGTGCTGTTGACCGTGCGGCCCCGGACGATGCCGATGAAGTCCTCGACCAGGTCGGTGGTGGCCTCCTGGGGCCAGGACAGGGCGACACCGGACTGGGGCGCGTCGGTCACCGGGCGGTAGGTGAGGTCGCGGCGGTGGTGGAGGCGGGCCAGGGACTGCGGGACGACGAGGAGGCCGACGTTCGCCGCGACCAGCTCGATCGCGTCCTGGGTCGTCGCGGGCCGTTCGAACGCGGGTTCGCCGGGCGGCTGCTCCCAGTCGAAGACGTCGTCGAGGGGGTGGAAGAGCACCTCGTCGGCGAGGTCGGCCAGGGTGACCTCGTCGGCGGCCGTGATCACGTGGTCCTTGGGGACGACGACCACACTGGTCTCGGTGTAGAGGGGGATCGCGCTGAAGAAGTCGCGGTCGACGGGCAGTCGTACGAGACCCGCGTCGGCCTCGCCCGCGCGCAGCAGCTCCGGCGCCTCGGCGGCGGGGACCTGGACCAGGGTGAGCGGGATGCCGGGCAGGCGTTCGTGCCAGACCTTCACCCATTTGGCGGGCGTCACTCCGGGGACGTACGCGAGCCGGAACGACGGTGTTTCCTCCGAGCCTGTCACCAGGCCAGGTTACCGGCCGTCGCCGCACCCGTGTTCACCGGCCGTGATCCCCCTCGTCCGCCCCGGCTCGTGGTCGGCCCCCGGGCGCACGGCCGATACCCTTGTCCTCATGAAGTCGCAGCAGAGCACCCAGACGATGAAGCCCGCGACCGCGGCGAAGAAGCTGGGTGTGTACCTCCCCGCCACCCCCGCCTCCTTCCAGGAGGGTGTGGTCTCGCGCGCCGAGCTGAACGAGCTCCAGGCCAACCCGCCGCAGTGGCTGCGCGAGCTGCGAGGCAACGGTCCGCACCCGCGTCCGGTGGTCGCCGAGAAGCTCGGCGTGTCCATCGCCGGTCTGGCGCGCGGCGGGGTCACCGAGGCGCTGACCACGGAGCAGATCGATTCGCTCAAGCAGGAGCGGCCCGAGTGGCTCCAGAAGGAGCAGGCCACCCAGGCCGAGGTCCGCAAGGAAGCGGCTCGCATCAAGAACCTGAAGCGGCAGAAGGCTGCCGCCGAGGACTCCGCCCAGGGCTGACCGCCCGCCCCGTCCACGGCCCTCTCCCCAGCGCCCTCCGCCCGCCGGAGGGCGTTGTCAGTGGTCGCCCCTAGAGTTCCCGTCACTTGATCACTTCGGTGCGGGGAGGCACGTGATGGGGTGGGTGTCGGCCGGTGACTACGAGGTCGCCCTCGACGGCGGAAAGGTGGTGTGCCGCAACGCGTCCGGGCGACGGCTGAAGTCGGTGCCGCCGAAGATCGCGGACGATCCGGCGGTCGTCGGCCTGAAGCAGCTCGTCGAGTGGCTGGAGCGGCACGAGAAGCAGTGCCTGGCCGATGCCGAGCGGTGGATGGTCCGCTCGCTGCCGGTGCCGTTGGACGTGATCACCGGTGTGTGGCCGGATCCCGCCTGGCAGTCCGCGCTGCGCGACCTCGTCGTCACCGGCGCCGACGGAGCGGTCGCCGGATTCCTGCGCGACGCCGACCCCGAGCGGGGCCTCGGCCTCGTGGACCTCGACGGCGACACCGTCCGCATCGCCCCCGAGCTGGTCCGCATCCCGCACCCCGTACTCCTCGAAGACCTGGAGGAGCTGCGGGAGTTCGCGGTGGAGCTGGGCGTCGAGCAGCGCGCCCAGCAGCTGTTCCGCGAGGTCTGGCACCGCCCGGCCGCCCCCGACGCCAAGGCGACGCAGATCGAGGAGTACGCGGGCGGCGTCTTCAAGGAGCTGCGCTTCCTGCACGGCCGGACCGCCCAGCTCGGCTACCGCGTGCGCGGCGGCTACGCGGTGTGCTCCGTGGTGGAGGACGGCCGCGCCGTCGAGGCCCGCGTCTGGATCGGTGACTACGACGGCTATGCGCGCACCGAGACCGGCCCGCTGGCCTGGTCCGAGCCCGGCGGCCGGGTGCTGAGGCTGGACCAGGTCGGGTCGGTGGCCTGGTCGGAGGGCATGCGCATGGCGGCGGCGCTGTACGCGGGGCGGGACATCGAGGACGAGGAGCGGGCGGCATGACGTACGACGAGACCACGGTCACCGGGCTGCTGGACGCCGGCGCCGTACTGCCGCCGGGCAGCACCGCGCGCGAGGACGCCGACAGCCTGACGGTGCGCACGTACACGCATCCCGCGCTGGACGAGCGCCGGGTGGTCCGGCTGGTGCCGGGCACCCTGGGCGAGGCCGAGGACCTGGCGCTGGAGTTCCTGGGCCTGGCCCGCGAGCCCGAGGCGCCGGAGGTCGGGCAGGTGCGCCGGGAGACGCTGGGCTTCCCGGCCTGGGCGCTGGTCCACGACCCGGCGAACGGGCATCACGCGCTCGCCCTGGTGAAGGACGTCGAGCGGCTGGCCCGGCAGGCCAAGTCCCGTCCGGGCACCGCCAAGGAGGGCTTCGAGACGCTGGGCGAGCGGCTGGGGCGGGCGGTGCCGCACTTCCTGCCGACGTTCTACGAGCAGGCCGCGCGGGTCTTCCTGGAGCACGAGAACACCACGTACGCGGCGGCGTTCTTCGGCAAGGCCCGCGAGGCCGAGCGGGTGCACGCGCTGGCGGTGGACGAGGAGCGGCGGCGCGCGGTGTTCCTGGAGTTCGCCTTCGCCGGGGCGCTGACCGTCAAGGCCCTCAAGGAGTACGTCAAGGACCTCGCCGCGCGGCTCGAACCGGCCACCGCGTGGGCGCAGTTCCGGCGGCTGACCGTGGAGCGCTGCGCCGCCGGCATGCCTCCGTACGCCTCGCTGCCGCAGGACGCGCGCGGGCTGATCAAGGCGGCGGGCCTGGACCGGGTGACCGAAGAGTGCGCGCTGGTCGCCGAGTTGATCGCCTCCCCGGCCGCGGTGCGCGCCCCCCGGTCCTTCTGGACCGCCTACCGCGCGGTCCTGCCGGTGCTCGCCGAGCGCCGGCCCGAGACCCGGACGCGGCTGCTGGAGATCATGCCGGCCGGGCTCGGCCGGGACGTCGAGGACGACGAGTTCTGGCTGGCGCTGCTCGCGGAGACGGGGGCCGAGCGGCTGCTGACCGAGCCGGCGGCGGCCGCGGCGCACGGGGTCGATCCGGCGGACTGGCTGAGCCGTTGGGCGTCCTTCCGCAAGCACGGCGGGTCGTACTCGCGGCGCTCGCCGGGCACTCTCGCGCTGGTCGAGCGGATGACGCCGGGGCTGGTCGCCGCCGGGCGCCCGGTGAGCCTGTTCGCGGGCGGCTGGCACGCGGGCGCCGACCTGGACCTGCTCGACCTGTGTCTGACGGAGGGCATCGCGCTCACGGTGCCGGGCAGCGGCGAGCGGATGTTCCTGCCGCTGGCCGACTGGCTGACGGACACCCGGCAGGGCGCGCGTGACCTGGCGGCGGTGGCGGCCGACCCGCAGCTGCGGCGGCTGCTGCACACGGCCCTGGGGCCGGTCGGCGGCCATGCGCACTCCACGCGGATGCTGGACACGATCGCCGGGCACCCGGTCCTCCGCGAGGTGCTGCGGGAGTGGCTGGAGGAGGCCGCCGACGCCTTCACGGACGCGGTGGGCCTGCCCGGCGCCCAGCAGGCGCTCCACCGGCTGAGCCCCTTCCGGGGGATCGCCCCGGAGGTCAACCCCGAGGCCGTGGCCCAGGTCGCCGGACACCCGACGGCCCCGGTGCTCGCGCGTACGCTGCGCGCCGGCATCCTGGACGAACTGGGCTGGGCCGCCCTGGACGAGGCGATGGCCGTGCTCGACGCGCAGACCCGCGTCCGGCTGCCGGGGAACCGGCAGGCCGACTCGATCTCCGTGCACGAGGCATGGCCGGCCCTGATCGTCTCGCGCGGCCACAAGGCCATCGTGGTCGGCCCGGACAAGGTGCTCCTCGACCACGACCTGCGGCTGCCGCAGGACCTGGACCGCTGGCAGCAGCCCCGGTTCCGTTACGTGGACGGCGAGTTGCTCGTGATGTGGCGGCAGGGCAGCAAGCAGTTCGGCTACTGGTCGGCCCGGCCCGCCGCGGTGTTCGAACTCGGCGGCGAGCAGCTCCCCTCCTGGTGGAACCCGAACGAGTCGCTCGTCCCCTCGATCCCGCTGCCGGGCGGCGGCCGCGCGAGCGGCGGCAAGGCGCTGCACGCCGGTGACACCGTCCTGCCGCCGACGCGCGGCCTCCTCGGTGACGGCAGCACCTGCTGGCGCCAGGGCAGGGACGGCCGGCGGACGGTGTGGCTGGAGTACGACCCGGCCACCGGAACCCACGGCCGCGCCTCCCTGCCCGCACTGCTGCGCGCGGGCATCCGCGAGGACGCCGAGCTGCTGACCGAGCGCTGCGAGGTGCTGCCGCTCCAGCCCGGCCTGGAGGACAGCCCGTTCGGGACCGACGGCACCGTGCTCGGACACTGGGTGCGCGCGCAGGGCGAGGGCGACGGCAAGCTGCGCACCGCGGGCACGCCGGACGGGCGGACCGTGTCGGTGCCGGCGGCCGCCACCCAGCCGGAGGGCATACCGGTGGGCGCGCTGCGGCTGCCCGGCGGCGCCGAGCCGGTCGTCGTGGACAGGTTCCGCGGCATCGGGCTGATGACCCTGGGCGGCGACGGGTCCGGCCCCGGCGAACTGGGGCGGGTGACCCCCCAGGGCCAGGGCGGGGAGTTCGCCGCGGGCACCCGCTTCGTGCCCCCGCTGCCCTTCTGGCACGCCCTGCGCCCGCGCGACACCGAGGGCTCGGCCGTGCTGCGCGCCCTGTCCGACGAGCGGACCGCCGAGGTGCTGCGGATGGCCGCCGAGGCACTGGAGGAACGGCAGGAGGCGCTGGCCCGCGCCGGGGACGACGAGCAGGCCAGGGCCGCCGTGCCGAGCGCGGACCAGGTCGTCCGGCAGACCGTGGCCCGCGCCCTGCCGGGACTGACCGACGCACGACTGCTCATCGGCGTCGCCGCGCTGGTCAGGTCGGCGCTGCGGATCACGGACTCGGCGACCGCCTTCGCCCGTCCCCGGCAGGAGCGGCCGCGGCCGCCGCGCAACCGGACCGAGGGCATGTTCGCCGACTACCGCCCCGCGCACGGCGACGACCACAGCGTGTACGAGGCCGTCTCCGGGCTCGGGCCCCTGCACGGCTGGTGGCAGCGGGAGGTGTGGAACGCGCTGCGCCAGATCCGGTCGGTGAACCAGGTGCTGTCCGGCCACCCGGCCGACGGCAAGCCGCTGCCCGAGGGGAAGCGGCTCGGCGCCCTCACGGACGGCTGGGACAGCGAGGAGTTCACCGTCCCGGACATCGGAATGACATGGCCGTCGGTACTGGGCTCGCTGCGCGCGCTGGCCTACCGGGCCGCCTCGCCCGCCCTGACCGACGCCCAACGGGAGCCGCTGCTCCTGCTGTTCGAGGCCCTCGCCGAAGGACCGCTCGCCGAACCCGGCGGGACGGTTAGGCAGTTGGTCCTCACCGAGCCGCACGACAGGCAGCGGCGCGCCGGACAGGTGCTGCGCCGCGCGGGTCGCACGGTGGTGATCCTCGGCTGCCAGAACATCGACACCCAGCGGGGCCGCGTCAACTGGCTGGCGCTGGACCACGATCCGAGCGGCACGTTCGGCGCGGTCGCCCACTTCACGCTGAACCACGAGGTCCGGTACGACACCACGATCAGCGCCGGGGACCTGACCGCGCTGACCCGCCTGGTCCGGGAGAAGGGCGCCGCGCCCTGGACGGCCGGGGCACCCGAGGCGCTGGTCACGGCGAGCGGCGGCGGCCTCGGCCCCGTACAGGCCGCCGTCCTGCTCGCCGGCCAGCCCCAGGACATCGGGGCCGAGGGCCTGGCCGTGATCGGACTCAAGCCCAGGCAGCGGAAGTTCGGCGACGCCCTGCTGCGCGGCCTCGGCGCGGAGCCGCGCACGGCACTGCTGGGCGCGCTCCTGCCCGCTGACCCGGCCGCGCTGTGGTCGACCGGCCCGGACGCCGACGCCGCGGGCCGGGTGTGGGCCGAGCGGCTCGGCTCGCTGGTGCGCGTGTCCGAGGACATCAGGACCGAACTGACCGGACTCCCCGTCGGACACGCCGAGGAGGTGCTCAACCCGGCCCGCACCCCGTGGCTGAGCCGCACCACGGTCCTGCGGCCGGACAAGGACGGCAACCTCGTCCCCGAGGACCCGGCGGCGATGCCGTCCGGACGCGGCCTGGCGGACGCCGTCGACGGGCTCGCCGCCCTCGCCTACGGCCTGCCCCACGGTCACCCGCTGCGCTCCGCGCTGCCGGCCGGACTCGCCGCCGTACGCCACCGGCTGACCGACCCCGAGCTGATGCTCGGCCTCGGTGTCGAGCGGACGGAGAAGGGCACCCCGACCGCGGCCGAGCTGCGCAAGGCGTACGGGCTGCCCGCGACCGGCGGCGCCGACGCGCACGGCCTGACCCGGGTGGGCGAGGCGATCGTGCTGCGCCCCTGGTACCAGGACGTGGAGACGGTCCTGATCCGGCCGGCCGGGCTCGACGGGCCTGACGACGCCGTGTTCGGGCTGCTGGAGGGGCTGGTCGGACCGCACCAGGGGCGGCCCCTGAAGGCCGTACGCACGCTGCTCGGCGAGGAGTTGGGCCGCGCGGTCGCGGTCGGCGCGGAGGGCCTCTCGGGGTATGCGCAGGACCCGGCCCGCAGTGTGCCCGCGCTGGTCGCCGAGGTGGCGGAGGCGCACGGGCTGGGCGAGGACGCGGCCGTGCTCTACCTCCAGTTGCTCGCCCTGCCCGATCCGACGGACCGCAACCGCGCCCGCTGGACCGGCTGGCGGCCGGCCCGGCTGAAGAAGGCCCGCGCCGAGCTGGCCGCGACGGACCTGGTGGTCGAGGCCAAACGGCCGCGCGCCGGGCGGACGTTGTTCCTGCCGTGCGGCTGGCGCGACCTGAAGTCGCCCGCGCTGCCGGTGGAGACCTGGAAGGAGGGCCTGTACCCGGTGCCCCCGCACCAGCGCGCGGTGCCGCTGCTTCCGGTGCCGGAACTGTTCGCCCGCGCCTGGGACCGCGTCCGGGCGGGCGATGCCCCGGCGTACGAGGAGCTGCGGACCCGGGCGACCCGGCGGGGGAGGCGGCGGTGAGCGGCGCCGCCGGACGGTACGGCGGGGTCTCCCGCGACCGGGGCGTCCTGGTCGCCGGGCATCCCGTTGCCGGCTCGGTCCGTCCCGCCCACCGCTCGCCCTCCGCCGGCGCCCTCGCCCCATCCGCTTCCCTTTCCACCCGTACCTCCCTGAAGGACTCCCGCCGATGACGACCGTCCTCGCCCCCGACACCACCCGCCAGATCGTCCCGCCCGAGGACCGGTACGCCGCCGAGCTGGCCTTCCTCGCGGCGTACGACGCCGGTCCGCGGCCGCCCGCCTGGCGGCTCACGCCCCGTGCGGTGGTCACCTTCGTGATGGGCAGCGGCGGGCAGGCGCTGCGTCTGCCCGAGGACGCCGAGGTGCCGAAGGGGGCGCCGCGGCGGCTGGAGATCAGCGGCAAGTTCGTCGGCGACCGCGCGCTGGTGGAGCGGTGCGTCGTCACGCTCGCCGGGGAGCGGGGCCTGCTGCTCGTCGGCGAGCCCGGCACCGCCAAGTCCATGCTGTCGGAGCTGCTGTCCGCCGCCGTGTGCGGAACCAGCGGGCTGGTCGTGCAGGGCACGGCGGGTACCACCGAGGACCAGCTCAAGTACGGCTGGAACTACGCCCTGCTGCTCGCGCAGGGCCCCAGCAGGACGGCGCTGGTGCCGTCGCCGGTGCTCACCGCGATGACCCGGGGCGCGGTCGCCCGCGTCGAGGAAGTCACCCGGTGTCTGCCCGAAGTGCAGGACGCCCTGGTGTCGTTGCTGTCGGAGCGGCGCATCGCGATCCCCGAACTCGCGGGCGGCGAGGACGCGTTGGCGCACGCCGCGCCGGGCTTCAACCTCATCGCCACCGCCAACCTGCGGGACAAGGGCGTCTCCGAGATGTCGGCCGCGCTCAAGCGCCGCTTCAACTTCGAGACGGTCGGCCCCATCGGGGACCTCGACGCCGAGACCGCGCTGGTCCGCGGGCAGGCGCGGACGTCGGTGGAACGGGCGGGCGCGCCCTTCCAGGTCGACGACGCGGTCCTGGAGGCCCTGCTCACCGTGTTCCGCGACCTCAGGGAGGGCCGTTCGGCGGAGGGCTGGGAGGTGGAGCGGCCGTCCACGGTGATGAGCACCGCGGAGGCCGTCTCCGTGGCAGGCGCGCTGGGGCTGGCCGCCGCGTACTTCCCGGGGGACCGTGACGTCCTCGGGCTGCTGCCGGGCCATCTGCTCGGTGTCGTACGCAAGGACGATCCGGCGGACGCGGCACGGCTGCGCGGCTACTGGGACGGGCCGGTCCGGCGCCGCGCCGAACAGGGCTCCGCCACCTGGCGCACCCTGTGGGACCTGCGCACGGTCCTGGAGGGCTGACGGCCGTGCCGTACGAGACTCCGGACGCGGCCGTCGCCGCCCTGACCGACCCGGCGGCGCCCTACCTCATCGGCGTGCGCCACCACGCGCCCTCGCTGGCCGCGGCCGTGCCCGACCTGCTGGACGCGGCCGCGCCGGACGTGGTCCTGGTGGAGCTCCCCGCGGAGCTGGAGGAGTGGCTGCCCTGGCTCGCCCACGAGGACACCCGGGCCCCGGTCGCGCTCGCCGCCGCCCCGGCGACCGGGGCGGGCGGTCCGGCGTTCTACCCCTTCGCCGACTTCTCCCCCGAACTGGCGGCGGTCCGGTGGGCGGCGCGGCGCGGGATACCGGTGCTCGCGTGCGATCTGCCGTTGGCGGACCGGGCGTGGTCGGGGTCGCCGGAGGAGGACGAGCTGCCGGAGGAGCGCGCCCGCCCCGAAACGCCGGAGGGCCGGCTCGGGCTCGCCTCGGCGCTGCGCGAGCGCCTCACCGGGCGCCCGGGAGACGACCTGTGGGACCGGCTGGTCGAGGCCGCCGCGCCCGGTTCGCCGCCGGAGGCCCTGCGGCGGGCCGCGTTGCTGACGGGGTGGGCGCTGCGCCGGGAGGCGGTGGCGTCCGGCGGTGTGCCGGCGCTGGACCTGCGGCGTGAGCGGTGGATGCGGGCGTGTCTGGCCAGGGCCACGGCGCGCGGACAGCGGGCGGCGGTCGTGGTCGGCGCGTTCCACGCCCCGGCGCTGCTCGCTCCCGCGGACGGCGCCGCCGGGGACAGCGGCACCACGGCCGAGGAGCCCCCGGTGCCCGTCCCGGCCTGGACCACCTCCCTCATCCCGTACACCTACACCCTGCTGGACGCGCGGTCCGGCTACCCGGCCGGGATCCGCGACCCGGAGTGGCAGCACATGGTGCTGGACGCGGCCGGCGATCCGACGGCCCTGGAGGACGCGCTGGTCAGGGCCGCCGTACGGATCTGCGCCGCGCTGCGTGCGCTGGGGCATCCGTCCGGGCCCGCCGACGCGCGGGAGATCACGCGGCTCGCCGGGGACCTGGCCCGCCTGCGGGGGCTGCCCGCGGCGGGCCGGGGGGAACTGGTCGAGGCGGTGCAGACGGTGCTGGCCCAGGGCGAGCCGTACGGCCGCGGGCGCGCCGTGGCGAGGGCGATGGAGAAGGTCCTCGTCGGGACACGTACCGGCCGGCCCGCACCGGACGCGCCGCGCAGCGGACTGGCCCCGGCGGTGGAGGAGGAACTGGCCGCGCTGAACCTGCCCGGACCCACGGACCCGGCCCCCGGCACCGCCCGGGACCTGCGTCTCGACCCGCTCCGCTCCGACCTGGACCGGCGCCGCGAACTCCTGCTGCGCCGACTCGCGGTGTGCTCGGTGCCGTACGCCGAGCCGAGGGCGGTGACCGGCACGGGCGGCGCCGACGCGCTGACCTCGCGCTGGGAGGTGCGGTGGACCCCGGCCACGGCGGCCATGCTGACCGTGGCCGGCATCCGCGGGGTCACCCCGGCCCAGGCCGCCGAGGGGGTGCTGCGGGAGCGGCGGCGCCAGGAGCGGGACGAGGGCGGCCCCACGGCCGCGCAGGCCCTGCGGGGCCTGGAGGAGGCGGCGGAGTGCGGCCTTTCCGCCCTCGCCGACGAGCGCCTCGCCGAGACCGCCGAGGTTCTCCCGGACACCGCCACCCTCCCCGAACTCCTCGCCGGGCTGGCGCTGTCGGACCGGGTGCGGGCCGGGCACATCGCCGGGCTCGGGGCGGACGAGGAGCGTGCGGGGCGGGCGGCGGCCGTCGCGGGGACGCTGACCGCCGCCGCGGTACGGCAGCTCGACGGGCTCACCGGTTCCGAGGACCCGGCCGACGCCCGCGCCCTGCTGGAACTCGCCCAGCGCGCCGACCGGTCGGGCGGCATCCGGCTCGCCGACGCGCTGGCCCGGCTGGCGGCCGACGGTGCACCGCTGATGCGCGGCGCCGCCGGGGCCGTACGGGTGCTGCTGGGGCAGGAGGAGGCGCAGGCGTTCGGCGACCGGGTGGCCTCCTGGGTGGACGGGGCCGGGGACCCGGAGTCCCGTTCGGCGCTCACCGCCCGCCTGACCGGTCTGCTGACCGCGGCCGGTCCGCTGCTCGAATCGGCGGCGCCCGCGCTGGCACCGCTGCTGGGCCGGGTGTCGGAGCTGTCCGACCGTGACTTCCTCGACCGGCTCCCGGCCCTGCGCGGCGGCTTCGACACCCTCAGCCCGGCCGCGCGCGAACGGCTCCTTGCCGCCGTCGGGGAACGCCTGGACGGCGAACACCCCGCCGACACCGGTGACCTCGACCCCGTGGCCCTGGCCCGCTGGACCCGGGCCGACCTGGCGGCCCGCGAGGCGCTGGCCGCGCTGGGCCTGCTGCCAGCCGGCCGGTCCGCCGGGGACGGCCCGGCCGAGGACCCCGCGGACCGCATCACCGCCGCCATCGAGCCTCCAGCTCCGCCCACGGCCGACCCCGGCCCTGCCCCGACCCTCGCCCCCACCTCCACCTCCCCCCACCACCTCTCCCCCGCCGACCGCTGGCGTCTCCTGCTGGGGCGCCAGAGCAGCCGGCTCGCCGTCTCCGCCCGCCCCTTGGCGACCGCGCTCGACGAGCTGTACGGCAGCGGGCGCGGCGAGGGCAGCCGGGGCGACATGAGGGAGCCGGGGCGCGCCGGGCGCGAGGCGTCGTACCCCGGTGCACGGGAGTGGTCGCAGGAGCTGGCCGCGCTGTTCGGGCCGGGCATCCGGGAGGAGGTGCTGGCGGCCGCGGCCGCCGCGGGCCGGCGGGACGTGCTCACGGAGCTGGACCCGGACGCCGTACGGCCCTCCGTCGACCTGCTGCGCTCGGTGCTGCGGCACGCGGGCGGACTGCCGGAGGCCCGGCTGGCGGCGCTGCGTCCGCTGGTGCGCCGGCTGGTCGAGGCGCTGACCCGGCAGTTGGCCACCCGGCTGCGTCCCGCGCTGCACGGCACCGTCCTGCCCCGGCCCAGCCGGCGCCCCGGCGGCGGCCTGGATCTGCCCCGCACCCTGCGGGCGAACCTGGCCACCGCCCGCCGGAGGCCGGACGGCACGGTCCTCGTCGTCCCCGAACACCCCGTGTTCCGCAGCCGTGCCCGGCGCGCGGCCGACTGGCGGCTGGTCCTGGTCACCGACGTGTCCGGGTCGATGGAGGCGTCCACCATCTGGGCGGCGCTCACGGCCTCGGTGCTGGCCGGGGTGCCCACGCTGTCCACGCACTTCCTGGCGTTCTCCACCGAGGTGATGGATCTGACCGACCATGTCGAGGATCCGCTGTCGCTGCTGCTGGAGGTCCGGGTCGGCGGTGGCACCCACATCGCGGCCGGGCTGCGCCACGCGCGCGAACTGGTCACGGTGCCCTCGCGCACCCTCGTCGTGGTCGTCAGCGACTTCGAGGAGGGCTATCCGCTCGGCGGGCTGCTCGCCGAGGTCCGCGCCCTGGTCGGCGCCGGCTGCCATGTGCTCGGCTGCGCGAGCCTCGACGACTCCGGTCGCCCGCGCTACTCGACCGGTGTCGCGGGCCAGTTGGTCGCCGCGGGCATGCCGGTGGCCGCCCTCAGTCCGCTCGAACTCGCCCGCTGGGTAGGGGAGAAGATCGCATGAGCCCGCAACTGCCCCCGGTCGCCCCGGCCGTGACCGCCGAACTCGTCGCGGCGCTCTCACCCCGGTTGCGCAAACGCCTCGACTCCGGGATCGCCAAGCTGGCGGACCGGCCCGTGGCCCGCGAGGGCGACGTCGTCCGTATCGCCGTGGACGACGACACGGACCTCGAACTGCACGCTCCGGACGGTGCGGTGAGGGCGGCGGACGCCGTCCGCTGCGGCTGTCTGCTGGCCCCGGACTGCCTGCACCGCGCCGCGGCCGCCTCCCTGGCCCCGGTCGCGGAGGATGCCGGCTCCCCTGCTCCACAGGGCGGTTCGGAAGAGGAACAGCCGGCGGAGGCGGCCGTACCCGCCGAGACGGCCACGCCGGAGCAGCGCGCCGCCGCCCGCGCCGTGCAACTCGCCGCGTCCGCCGTGCTGGAGGCCGGTACGGACGGGGCGGGCGCCGTGCTCCAGGCGGAGTTGCTGCGGGCCGCGCACACCGCGCGGCTCGCGGGCCTGCACCGGGCCGCGGCCCTGGCCGTCTCCGTGGTCACGGCACTGCGCGCGGCCCGCGCGGCGGATCCGGCGTACCGCCTGGACGATCTCGTGGACGGTCTGTACGACGTCCTGTCCGTGGCCCACCGCCTCCCGAGCGCCTCGGGAACGGAGCTGGCCGCCCTGCGCGGCACCGCACGACAGCCCTACCGACCGGACGGGTCACTGCGTCTGTACGGTCTCTTCTCCGAACCGGTGCTCGCGGCGAGCGGCTACGCGGGCGCGGTGACCTGGACCGCCGACGCGGAGGGCCGGCTGTACCAGGTGTCCGACGTGGCCCCGGGCGGCGCCGGGCGGGCGGTGGGCGCGGCGGACCGGGCCGTACGGATCGGCGACACCGCGCTGACCCACCGGGAACTGGCCCGCGCCGGCCTCGCGGTGTCGGGCGCCACCGTCTCCCCCACGGGCCGGCTCGGGGCGGGCGCGGGGGTGCGGGCCGTACGGGCCCCCGGTGCCGGCTGGCACGAGGACCCGGTGGCCCGGCTCTGGGCGGAGCCGGTGTCCGAGCAGGTCTCCCGCGCCCTGACCGGCGGCCATGACCTGCTGTTCCTGGACGTCACCCTCACCGGCAGGGCGGCGGAGGCGGCGGGCGACTGTCTCCTCGCCGACTACGCCGGCGTGAGCCTGCGGCTGACGGCGGCACACGATGATCCCGCGCTCCCCCACCGCGACAACCTGCGCCTGCTGTCCGCCGCCCGCGGCACCCGGCTCCGGGTCGTGGCCCGCCTCGTGGCGGCCCCGCACCCCCGGGCCCAGTTGCTCGCCGCCGAGCACCCGACCGGGGCCGGCGCCCGCCTCGACATCGGCCTGGACCGTCTCCAGGGCGCCGACCTGCCCGCCGCGCCCGTGGCCCCGGCCCGCTCGGCGCCCGTCCCCGACGAGGCACCGGTCCATCTGCTGCGCCGCCGCGTCCACCAGACGGTCTCGGGCGGCCGCGCCGTCCTCGCCGTTCCCGGTGACACCCGCGCCGACGCCCGGCGCCTGGGCCGGTCCGGGCTCTCCACGGCGGCCGACCTGCTCACCGGTCTCTGTTCCGCCGCGGCGGACCGGGGCCATGACGTCTTCGGCCGGCTCCGGCCCGCCGACGCCGACCGCTTCGCCCGCGCCTGGCTGACCGCCGCCCACTACACCGCAGAGCTGGACCGCGCGCTGTGCCTGGCCGCCTGGGCGTCCTGACCGCGCTGCCGGCGGGGCGGGGCGACGGCGCCGGCCGTGCCCCGCCCGCCCGTGGCGGACCTCAGCTGGCGGCCGCCAGACCGAGGGCGATGTCGACGATCATGTCCTCCTGGCCGCCGACCAGCCGTCGCCGGCCGCATTCCATCAGGATGTCGCGCACGTCGACCTCGTACCGCTGCGCGGCGGCCTCCGCGTGCCGCAGGAAGCTGGAGTAGACGCCCGCGTAGCCCAGCGTGAGGGTCTCGCGGTCGACCCGGACCGGGCGGTCCTGGAGCGGACGGACGATGTCGTCGGCGGCGTCCTGCAACCGGAACAGGTCGCAGTTGTGCTTGAAGCCCGAGAGGTTCGCGACGGCGATGAAGGCCTCGATGGGGCAGTTGCCCGCGCCCGCTCCGTGTCCGGCGAGCGAGGCGTCGACGCGGTAGACGCCGTTCTCGACCGCGACCACCGAGTTGGCGACGGAGAGCGAGAGGTTCTCGTGGGCGTGGATGCCGATCTCGGTCGCCGGGTCCAGGACGTCGCGGTAGGCGCGGACCCGGGCGGCGACGTCGTTCATCGTGAGCCGGCCGCCGGAGTCGGTGACGTAGACGCACTGGGCGCCGTAGGACTCCATCAGCTTGGCCTGTGCCGCGAGCTGTCCGGGCTCGGCCATGTGGGAGAGCATCAGGAAGCCGGAGACGTCCATGCCCAGCTCCCGGGCGGCGGCGATGTGCTGCGCGGAGATGTCGGCCTCGGTGCAGTGGGTGGCCACCCGCACCGAGCGGACGCCGAGGTCGTAGGCGTGCCTCAGCTCGTCGATGGTGCCCACGCCCGGCAGCAGCAGCGTGGTGAGGCGGGCGTCGCGCAGGACCGAGGCTGCGGCCTCGATCCACTCCCAGTCGGTGTTCGAGCCGGGGCCGTAGTTGAGCGAGCTGCCGGCGAGGCCGTCGCCGTGGGCGACCTCGATCGCGTCGACGCCGGCGTCCTCCAGGGCCACGACGATGCGCTTGACGTCCTCGGGCGTGATGCGGTGCCGCACGGCGTGCATTCCGTCGCGGAGGGTGACGTCCTGGACGAAGATCGGGGTGCTCACTTGGCGGCCTCCTTCGCGGCGGCGATCTTCTCGGCCATCTGCACGGCGGCCGAGGTCATGATGTCGAGGTTTCCGGCGTACGCCGGGAGGTACATGCCCGCGCCCTCGACCTTGAGGAAGACCGACACCTGGTGGGTCGGCCGGGCGGTCGCGCCCTCCGCCAGCAGGGTCTCGACCGGCTGGTCGGCCGGGATCCCGGTGATCTGGACGTCCTGGACCATCCGGTAGCCCGGCACGTACGCCGAGACCTCGGCGACCATCTTCCGGACCGACTCGGTGATCTGCGCCTTCGCGGTCTCGCCGTCCTCGCCCTCGGGCAGGGTGACCAGCGCGAAGACGGTGTCCCGCATCATCAGCGGCGGCTCGGCCGGGTTGAGGATGATGATGGCCTTGCCCCGCTGGGCGCCGCCGACCTGCACGATCGCCGAGGAGGTCGTCTCGGTGAACTCGTCGATGTTGGCCCGGGTGCCGGGGCCGGCCGACTTGGAGGCGATCGAGGCGACGATCTCCGCGTACGCCACCGGGACGACCCGGCTGATCGCGGCCACGACCGGGATCGTGGCCTGGCCGCCGCAGGTGACCATGTTGACGTTCGGCGCGTCGACGTGTTCTTCGAGGTTGACCGCCGGGATGACGTACGGACCGATCGCGGCCGGAGTCAGGTCGATCATGCGGATGCCGAGCGGGCGCAGCTTCGCGTCGTTGTACGTGTGCGCACCGGCCGACGTGGCGTCGAAGACGATGCCGATCTCGTCGATCTGCGGCGACTTCAGCAGCCCGTCCACGCCCTCGGCGGTGGTCTCGAAGCCGAGGCGGGCGGCGCGGGCCAGCCCGTCGGAGGCGGGGTCGATGCCGACCATGACCCCCATTTCGAGGTGCTGCGCGTTGCGCATGATCTTGATCATCAGGTCGGTTCCGATGTTGCCGGACCCGATGATGGCGACCTTGGTCTTGCTCATCGTCGTTCCTTACGCGGAGAAGGTGACCGACACCGTGCCGAGGCCGGTGACGGTGGCGTGGACGGCGGCGCCCGGCGCCACGGGACGCATCGGGCCGAGGGCACCGGAGAGGACGACCTGGCCCGCGCGGAGCGGCTCGCCCAGTTCGCGGGCCTGGCGGGCGAGCCAGACGACGGCGTTGACCGGGTCGCCGAGGCAGGCGGCGCCGCTGCCGGTGGAGACGGTCTCGCCGTCGACGGTCATGGCCATCTCCGCGGCGACGGGGTCGAACCCGCTGAGCGGGACGCGCTGGGTGCCGAGGACGTAGCCGCCGGCCGAGGCGTTGTCGGCGACCGTGTCACCGAAGCTGATGTCCCAGCCGGCCACCCGGCTGCCGCAGACCTCGATCGCGGCCACGGCGTGGTCGATGGCCGCGCGCACCTGGGCGGCGTCGAGCGACCCCTCGGCCAGGTCGGCGCCGAGCACGAAGGCGATCTCGGCCTCCACCCGCGGCTGGAGGATCGCGTCGGCCGGCACGGCCGAGCCGTCGGCGTACTCCATGTCGTCGAAGAGGAAGCCGAAGTCGGGCTGGCCGACGCCGAGCTGCTGCTGCACGGCCGTGGAGGTGAGGCCGATCTTCCGGCCGACGACCGTGGCACCGGCCTCGATCCGCTCGGCGGTGAGCAGCCGCTGCACGGCGTACGCGGCCTCGACGTCGTCGCGTCCGATCAGGTCGCGCACGGGGGCGGCGGGGGTGCCGGTGGCGGCGGCCGTGCGGAGCCGGGCCGCGGCGGCGGCGATGCTGTCGGTGCCGACAGCGGCGTGGTTCTGGGACATGCCGTCCAATCTGCGGCATGGGGCGGGCGGGCTCCATGAGAGCGTTCCACTCAGCGGTACGCTCTTTTCCATGGAGGACAGCAACACCGTCCTGGGCAAGGCACTGGCGATCCTGCGCGCGTTCGGCCCGGCCGATTCCGTGCTGCCGCTCGCCGAGCTGGTGCGGCGTACCGGTCTGGCGAAGGGCACCGTCCACCGCGTCGCGGGGGACCTGGTCCACCACCGGCTGCTCGACCGGACCGACCACGGCTACCGGCTCTCCGGGGGCCTCTTCGAGCTGGGTCTGCGGGCCGCCACCGAACGCACCCTGCTGGAGCTGGCGATGCCGTTCCTGCAGGATCTGTACGAACGCACCCACGAAACGGTGCACCTCGGCGTGCTGGAGGGCCGGGAGGTCGTCTACCTCGCCAAGATCGGCGGGCATCGCCAGGCCAAGGCGCCCTCCCGCACCGGTGGGCGGATGCCGGTCCACTGCACGGCGATCGGCAAGGTGCTGCTGGCGCACGCCGGGGAGGACGAGCAGGCCGCGGTGCTGACCGCCCCGCTCGAACGCCGGACGCCGCACACGGTGATCGCCCCGGGCCTGTTGCGCCGGCAGCTCGTGAACGCGGTCGAGACCGGCGTCGCCTACGAGATCGAGGAGTCGACGCCGGGCCTGCTCTGCGTCGCCGCGCCGGTCCTCGCCCCCGACGGCCGGACAGCGGTCGCCGCCATCAGTGTGACCGGCCCGGTCGGGCGTTTCCGCCCCGAGTCCCATGCGAACGCCGTGCGCGCCGCGGCCACGGCCCTCGGCTCCACCCTCGCCCGCCGGCGCCCCTGAAAACGCCGTGGCCGGGTGTGACGCATCGCGTCACACCCGGCCACGGCGCACGAGGCGCGGGGGTCAGGCCGCCAGCTCCTCGACGGGCGCCGAGGAGAGCGGGATCGGCGTGAACATCTCGGGCTCCTCGTCCGGCGTCAGCGCGGTCGGGCCGTACACCCAGTCGGTGAAGGCGTAGTCGTAGGTGTCGCGCGCCCGCATGATCGCGTTGCGCCGGAGCCGGGCCTCCCCGTCGAGGTGCCACAGCTCGCCCCAGGCGCGGGCCGTCGTCTGCACCCGGCGGCAGTGCTCCACCCGGACCGCCTCGTAGGCGGCCAGCGCGCCGTCCCACTCCGGCTCGGCGCCCGCCGGGGCGGCCTCGGCCAGCCGGGCGTAGTGCCGGGCGAGCACCCAGCCGTCCTCGATCGCCATGATCGCGCCCTGCGCCATGTACTGGAGCGGCGGGTGGGCGGCGTCGCCGAGCAGGACGATCCGGCCGTGCACCCAGGTCTCGATCGGGTCGCGGTCGAACATCCGCCACCAGCGGTCCCGCCACATCAGCGGGATGCCCTTGTCCACCGTGTCACAGCTGCCCTCGAAGGCCGCGTCCAGCTCGTCCGGGGTGCCCCAGTCCTCCTGGCCGGCGATGGCCTTGGGCGACTCGAACACGGCGACCTGGTTGAACATCTCGCCGCCGCGCAGGGCGTACTGGACGAAGTGGCGGTGGGGACCGACGTAGACGGTGACGTCCTTCTCCGCGATGCCGTTGTCCTTGACCTGCTCCATCGGGACGGCCGCGCGGTAGGCCACGTAGGAGGAGCTGACCACGTCGTCGCCGATGAGCTGACGGCGCGCCACGGAGTGCAGTCCGTCGGCGGCGACGACCAGCGGGGCGGACTCGACCCGTCCGTCCTTGAGGAGGACCCGGGCACCGCCCGCGGTGTTCTCGTAGCCGACGACGACCTGGTTGTTCAGCAGCTCCACACCGGCGCGCTCGCAGGCGCGCAGGAAGATGCCGTGCAGGTCGCTGCGGTGGATGACCATGTACGGGAAGCCGTAGCGGCGTTCGAGGTCGCGCAGGTCGAGCCGGGTCAGCACCTGGGAGTCCAGCGCGTCCCGCATCACCATGTTCTCCGGGACCACGCCCAGCGACTTGGCCTCGTCCAGCAGGCCGTACTCGGCGAGGATGCGGGTGCAGTTGGGCGCGATCTGCAGGCCGGCGCCGACCTCGCCGTACTCCGGGGCCTGTTCGAGGACGCGTACCCGCAGTCCCTGGCGGGAGAGGGCGTAGGCGGTGCTGAGGCCGCCGATGCCGCCGCCGACCACCAGGACGTCGGGCTGTCCGGCAGAGGTGGGTTCAGTGTTCATGTGCTGTTCCTTCGGTGGGGCAGGCCCCGGATCAGAGCCAGGCACCCAGCGCGGGGACGGGTGAGCCGTCCGCGGTGCGCAGGTCGGCGTGCCGTCCGGTGAGGTAGGCCGCGATGTCGTGCAGTTCGCCGGTGACCGGGACGGGCTCGCCGTCGCCCGGCAGTTCCCAGGTGGCGCCGGTGGCCGGTACCCGCAGGGTCACGGCCGGGCCGGGGGCCGCGGCGCGCTTGCCGGTGACGTCGTCGCACAGGGCGGCGAGGAAGTCGGCCGGCAGGTCGGCGAAGGAGACGCCGGTCAGCAGGTCGACGGCGTGGACGCACACCTCGCGGGAGCGCATCCAGGGCAGTTCGGTGGCGGGGACGGTCCGGCCCTGGGCGGTGACGACCTCGTGCCGCCACTGCTCCTCGCCCAGCTCGTCCATCCGCGCCTCCAGCGCGTCCGCGGAGCGGCGCAGCCAGGCGGTCAGCCGGCCGGCCGGCAGGGCGCGGCCGCGTTCGATGCCGGCGGCGCGCTCCTCGGGCGAGGCGTACATCGGGGTGGGCTCGCCGGTGGCGGCCCAGTGCACCAGGTTGCACAGCGCCTCGGCGTTGGCGGCGACATGCGCGGCGACGTGCGCACGGGTCCAGCCGGGCAGCGCGCTGGGCGCGGCGTAGCCGGCGTCGTCGAGCCCGTTGACGGCCTCGGAGACCAGCTCGGCGCCGATCAGGGCCCACCGACGGGCGTCGGCGAAGGCGCGGGTGGTGCTCGTCACGCCTCGACCACCTTGTTGACGCAGGCCCCGAGGCCGGCGATCTCGGTGACCACGGTCTGGCCGGGGAGCAGGAAGACCTTGGGGTCGCGGGCGTTGCCGACGCCGGCCGGGGTGCCGGTGGCGATGATGTCGCCCGGCCGCAGGGTGATGACGGTGGAGATGTAGCGCACCAGGAAGACCGGGTCGAAGAGCAGCGTGCCGGTGTCGTCCTGCTGCATGACCTGGCCGTCGACGACGGTGCGGACCTGGAGGGCGGGGCGGACGCCGCCGACCTCGTCGGGGGTGACGACGTACGGGCCGACCGGGGTGGTCGCCTCCCAGATCTTGCCCTGGGTCCACTCGATGGTGCGGAACTGCCAGTCGCGCACCGAGATGTCATTCATGACGGTGAAGCCGGCGATGGCGTCGGCGGCCTGCTGCTCGTCGGCGCGGCGCACCTGCTTGCCGACCACGACGGCCAGCTCGACCTCCCAGTCGAACGCGTCGGTCTCGGCCGGCTTGACGATGTCGTCGCCCGCGCCCAGCAGGGTCTCGGCGAACTTCGGGAACAGGGTCGGGTAGCTCGGCAGCTCCCGGCCCATCTCCTTGATGTGGTTGGTGTAGTTGTGGCCGACGCAGACCACCTTGGACGGGCTGGGGACGACCGGCGCGAAGTCCGCGCCCTCGACCGGGTAGGTGGTGCCGGAGGCGGCGGCGGCCTTGGCCTGCCAGTCGGCCTCGGCGAACAGCTCGCCCAGGTCGGCGTAGCCGAGGTCGACGTGGACCTCGCCGTCGAGGCGGACCGCCCGGGTGCCGGCGGCGGTGCGGATGGTGGCGAGCTTCATGGTCAGGCGTCCTTCTGGGTGCGGTTGAGCTTGAGCGCCTCGAAGACGGGCGCGTCGGAGAAGCGGAAGAGGTCGAGGGCCCCGGAGTCGGAGTCGGTCCCGCCGGCCTCGGACCTGGCGGAGAACGGCTCCCAGGACGGGACGACGAACAGGTCGCCGCGGCCGACCGTCCAGGACTTCTCCCCGACGGTCACCACGCCGGAGCCGTCGAAGACCTGGTAGACGGAGGAGCCGGTCTCGCGCACCGGCGCGGTCTCGGCGCCGCGGGCCACGCGGTGGAACTCGGCGCGGATGGTCGGCAGCACGTCGGAGCCGTCGTGCGGGTTGGTGTACCGCACCGCCGCGTGACCGGGCTCGACGGTGCCGCCGTAGCCCTCCCTCTCCAGCAGTAGCTGGTCGCGCAGGGCGGCGTCGGTGTACTCCCACTTGTAGGAGAGCAGCGGGCTGCCCGGGGTGGCCGGGGCGGCGGACAGCGGGCGCAGGCCCGGGTGGGCCCACAGGCGCTCGGAGCGCGACCGCCGGGGGGTGATCCGCTCGGCGTCGCCGATCTCGTCGCGGCCGAACTCGAAGAACTGCGCCTCGGTGACGTACTGGAACGGGATGTCCAGGCCGTCGATCCAGGCCATCGGCTCGGAGGTGGCGTTGTGGTGGGCGTGCCAGTTCCAGCCGGCCTGCGGGAGGAAGTCGCCGCGGTTCATCGGCACCGCGTCGCCGCCGACGACGGTCCACACGCCCGAACCCTCGACGACGAAGCGGAAGGCGTGCTGGGTGTGGCGGTGCTCGGGGGCGTCCTCACCGGGCATCAGGTACTGGATGGCCGCCCACAGCGTGGGGGTGGCGAACGGCCGCCCGTTCAGGGAGGGGTTGGCCAGCGCGATGGCGCGGCGCTCGCCGCCGCGGCCGACCGGGACGAGGTCGCCGGCCCGGGCGGCCAGCTCCCGCAGTCGCTCCCAGCGCCACAGGTGCGGTACGGCGCGCGACCGGGGGTGGGCCGGCATCAGGTCGCCGATCTCGGTCCACAGCGGGACGAGCAGCTCGTTCTCGAAGCCCCGGTACAGCTCTTCGAGCGCCGGGGTGACCTCGGGCTGCCCCTCCGCGGCGACGGCGTTCAGCCGCACCGGGGAGCCCGAGGTGGTGTCGTGGGCGAGGGAGGAGTGAGTCACAGGCGCTAGCGTGCGCCGTTTCTCCATGAAGAACATGTAGATTCTGTACAGCAGAACAAGCACGGGAAGCAGACCATGGACAAGCCGCTCAAGACCCCGCCGCCCTACCCCATCGCCAGCGTGGACCACGCGCTGCGGGCCGCGACCATCCTGCAGTTGGAGGGCGGCGCGAGCGTGTCGCAGATCGCCGAACGGCTGGGCGTCGCGAGGTCGACCGCGCACCGGATCCTGGCGATGCTGGTGTACCGGGACTTCGCCGTCCAGGGCGAGGACCGCGTCTACCGGGCGGGCCCGGTGCTGGAACTCGCCTCGCACTCCCAGTCCCTGGTCTCACGGCTGCGGGCGGCGGCCCTCCCGCATCTCCAGCGGGTCGTCGACCTGCTGGACGAGACCGCGAACCTGATCGTGCGCACCGGGGACACGGTGCGGTTCATCGCCAGCGTCGAGTGCCGGCAGGCCCTGCGGGTCGGCTCCCGGGAGGGCATGGTGTTCCCGGCCCACCGCACCACGGCGGGGCTGCTGCTGCTCGCCGAACTCTCCGACCAGGAGCTGGCCGAGGTGTACGCCGCCGAGCCGTCCCAGGAGCGTCCGTCCGACCGCCCGGATCCCGACCGGCTGCGGGCGGAGCTGCGGCGGATGCGGCGCAACGGCTTCGCCGTCAACCGGGGGCGGTCCGAACGCGGTCTCGTCGCCGTCGGCGTGCCGGTGCGCGACCAGGACGGCACCGCGCTGGCCGGTCTGTCGGTGTCGCTGCCCAGCGTGCGTTACGACCCGCACCGCCTGCGGTCCCTGGTCGCCACCCTGGAGGCGGCGGCGCACGCCCTGGAGCAGGACCTCGCCGACGAGGGCCCCTGAACAGGCGGACGGGCCTGTACGACACCGCCGCGTCGGCGGCGGTGTCACACAGGCCCGTCCACGCCGGCCCGTCGCTCAGTTGTTGGCGACGAAGTCGGTGACCAGCCGGTTGAACTCGTCGGCGTGCTCGATCATCGCCCAGTGGCCGCAGTGGTTGAGCACCACCAGGCGGCTGTTCGGGATGTTCGCCAGCAGGAACAGCGAGTTCTCGTAGGAGACGACACGGTCGTCGCGGCCGTGGATCAGCAGGGTCGGCACCTGGATCTTCGGCAGCAGCTCCGGCTCGACCCACTTGGGCAGCGGGGCACCCTTGGGCATGCCCTCGACGTAGTTGCGCAGGTGCTCGGGGCGGGCGAGCGCGGCGTCCGAACGGGCCTGGCACAGCTCGGGAGTGGCGAACCGGGCCTTGTCGAAGACCATGATCTCGACCAGCCGGCGCATGTTCTCCGGGCTGGCGTCGCGGTAGGCCTCGATCAGGACCTTCAGGCCCTCGGACGGGCCGTCGCCGGCGCCGAACAGGGTCGGCCGGATACCGACCGGCGGGCCCATGGTGACCAGGTGGGAGATCCGCTCGGGGTGCTCGGTGGCGAGGCGGAGCGAGGTCTGGCCGCCCATCGAGTTGCCGACGAAGGCGGCCTTGTCGATGCCGAGGGCGTCCATGAACTGGACCGCGGTCTCGACGTGGTCGAGCTGGTCGACAGTGGCGGCGTCCGACTCGCCCCAGCCGGGCATGTCGACCGCGTACACGTGGAAGTGCTCGGCCAGGGCCTCGATGTTGCCCGCGAAGTTGCTCCAGCCGGTGGCGCCGGGGCCGCTGCCGTGCAGCAGGATGACCGGGTGCCCGGAGCCCGCCTCGTAGTAGCGGAGCTTGAAGTCGGCGAGTTCGACGGTGCGGGCGATGTCCTGCGGGTCGAGGGTCATCAGTGGTTCTCCTCCATCGGGTTGGGCGGGGCGGCGAGCAGGCCGGCGACGACGCCCGGAGGGCGGTGGCCCCAGCTGTGCAGCCGGTCGAGCGTCCTCACCTCCCAGGTCTCGTCGTCGATGATCAGCCCGCCCCAGCCGTACTCGATGCTGAAGCCGGACGGCGTGAGGACGTAGAAGCTGAACATGTGGTCGTTGGGGTGCATGCCGAGCGTCATCTCGAACGGCTGCTTGGCGTCCATGCACCGGTCGTAGGCCAGGCCGACGTCGCGGATGTCGGTGACCTCGACCATGAAGTGGTGGGTCTTCTTCGGCGACGGCATGTCGCCGAAGGCGACGGTGTGGTGGCGGCCGTTGCAGTGCAGGAAGATCAGGTCCGCGACGATCCCGGGGGCGAGTTCCTCGACGATGATGTCGCTGATCCTGAAGCCGAGCAGGTCCATGTAGAAGCCCAGGTAGGTCTCCCGGGAGACGCCGTGGGTCATCAGGACCTGGTGGCCCGCGCCGCCGGCGCCGGTCACGAAGCCGCCGAGCAGCGACGCGGACTCGAACGGCGTGGCGGCGTCGGCCAGGCCGTTGACCAGCTCGACCCGGTTGCCCATGGGGTCGGCGGTGACGAAGATCCGGTCGACCTTGCGGGCGGCGGCGAGCGTCGCGTCGCCCTCGGTGACCTCGATGCCGGCCGCGCGCAGTTTCCCGACCAGCGCGTCGAGCGCGTCCGCGCCCTCCACCTCGTAGCCGGTGGCGACCAGGTCGTCGGCCGGGCCCTCGGTGACGATCCAGCGGTGGGCCTTCTCGTCGGTGCGCAGCGTGAGCCCGTTCGCGGTCTTCTCGCCGAGCTGCATGCCGAGCAGGGTCACGCCGAAGTGCTCCCAGTCGGCGAGGCTGCTCACCTCGTAGACGACGTATCCGAGTTCCTTGACTCCAGACAAGTCCTTCTCCTTCTTCGCGGGCTCGATCAGACGGCGGGCACGGCGAGGCCGTGGGTGTCGGCGGCGGCGACGAACCTGTCCGGACGGACCGCGACGACACGGGCGCCGTACCGGCGCATCCAGGGCAGGAGCGTCTCGTCCAGGTCGACCAGTTCGTCCGGCCCCTGGGTGTGCGCGGTCTTCGGGCGTACCGCGCGGTAGCGGGCGCCGAGCTGGTCCCAGCCGGCCTTCTCCTCGGCCGACAGCACGGCCGCCGGGTCGACGTCGTCGCCGAGCAGCACGAAGTGGTCGCCGAGGTGGTGGTCCAGGCGGGCCATCCGGCCTGCGGTGTCACCGATGACCGGCTGCGGGATCATGCGGCCGATGACGCTGGCGTCGCCGGTCTCGCCGCGGATCCAGCCGCCCTCCAGGACCGGCGGTGCGGTGAGCGGCGGCTCGTACGGGGTGACCGTGTTCTCGGGCACCGCGTTCATCGCGGCCTGCTCCTCCTCGGAGGCCTCCTGCTTGATGACCCGGCCGAGGCCGACCGCGAGGCCGGTGTAGAAGGCGGCGCTGGGGCGCCGCTCCGCCTCGTAGGTGTCCAGCCAGCTCTCGGGCAGCTCGCCCTTGATCACCCGGGCGAGTTTCCAGCCCAGGTTGTAGGCGTCGCGCATGCCGGTCTGCATGCCCGCGCCCGCCCACGGCGGCATCATGTGCGCCGCGTCGCCGGCCAGGAACACCCGTCCCTGGCGGAAGCTGTCGGCCATCCGGACGTGGTGCTTGTAGAAGGCGTGCTGGTGGATCTCGACGTCGTCCTCGGAGACGCCGATGGCCTTGAGCAGCGGCCAGATCTCGGCGCTCGTGGGGTAGTCCGCCGGGGTCTCGTCGGGCTTGAGCGTGAGCTCCCACCGGTGGTTGCCCGCGGACAGGGCGATGTCGACGACCGGGCGCTCCTTGTCGGACCAGAAGGTCAGGAAGTCGCGGTCGGGCCACCAGCGCTTGACGTGGCAGTCGACGACCACCCAGGTGACGTTGTCGGTGTCGCCCACCAGCTTGCAGCCGATCCGGCCGCGGGTGGCACTGCTGCCGCCGTCGGCGCCGATCGCGTAGCGGACGCGGGTGGTGCGGCTCGCACCGTCGGCGTTCGAGGTGATGGTGACGCCGTCGGCGTCCTGCTCGATGCCGGTGACCTCGTCGCCGTAGTGGACGGTGACCAGGTCGTCGTACTTCTCCTGGATGGCCGCGCGCAGCTCGGCCTCCATCGTCGGCTGGTAGATGTTGTAGAAGCGCGGCGTGCGGCCCAGGGTGGACGGCGGATGCTCGATCCGCATGATCTCCGTGCCGTCGTAGGTCATCCAGCGCAGAGCCCGCTGCGGGTCGATCACCTTGTCGACCCGCTCGTCGACACCGAGGTCCTGGAAGATCCGCATCGTCCAGTCGTTGACCGTCACGGCACGCGCCCGGGGGTAGATGTCCCGGTCGCGTTCGAACGCCACGGCGGAGATGCCGAATCTGGCGAGGGTGAGGGCGGCGATCACACCGGTCGGGCCGTAGCCGACGATCGCGACGTCCGCGTCATAGGTATGGGTCATGCGCTGGCTCCGTTGCTCACGCTTGAACGCAGAGGAAAGTTTTGGACCGATCGGTCGGTACATTTTGAAGGCACCGGCGCCGGTTCCGTCAAGAGATTGCGGGCAGGATTTTCCGCACGCCGAAAGCCGTCCCCGGTCGCGGGCCGCGGTGATCGGCCCTGGTGGGAGGCGCGCGCCGGGCGTCGCCTAGACTCCGGAAGGTGGAGAAGATCGAGCCGCTCGCGCCGGAGACGCGCACCAACCGCCGCGGCCGCCGGTCACGGCAGGAGATCCTTGAAGCGGCCGCCCGCGTGATGTCCGTACGCGGTTACGCCGGTACGTCGATGTCGGCGCTCGCCAAGGAGACCGGCCTGCCGAAGAGCGCCTTCTACCACCACTTCGAATCCAAGGCGGGGCTGCTCTCCGCCGTCATGGAAAAGGGCGCGCACGGCTTCTTCGACGCCATGCGCGAGGCCCACCGCGATCCCCCGGCGGGCGGCACCCCGCACGAGCGGCTCCGCTGGTACCTGCGCCGGACCGGCGACGTCATGGAGAACGGCGAGGAGTTCCTGCGCCTGCTGCTCGTGCTGGTGATGAGCCGCGAGGCGGCCGAGGCGCCCGAGGCCCTCCAGACCGTGATCGCGGTCCGCGACGAGGGGCGCGACTACATGGCGCACATGATCCGCTCGTCCTTCCAGAGCGCGGGCGAGGAGACCGCCGAGAAGATCGGTCAGGCCCTCGCGCCCTTCGCGATGGCCGGCTACGACGGCGCCTTCGTCGCCGTGCAGTCCGAGGGCGGCCGATCCGTCTCGGCATGGATGGACCAGCTCGCCGACTCCATCGCGGCACTCGGCGCGGCGATCATCGCCGCCGGCTGACGGGACGGCGACGGCCCCGGGCGGGGGGCGGGCGGACACGCGGCGGCACGTCCGCCTCGTTCCCGGGCTCGGGCCGTCTCCCGCGCAGGGGTCCGCGGCCGGTGTTCCCACCCGCATGGCCGAGCCGTCGGAACACCCGCGCCACGTTGGGCGTTAGAGCCTCCATGGCAACTCTCGGACTCATTGGCAGCGGACTCATCGGCGGCACCCTCGCGCGCCTCGCGGTCGACGCGGGGCTCGACGTCGTCCTCAGCAACTCTCGCGGGCCTGAGACGCTCGCGGACCTGGTGGCCGAACTCGGCTCGCGGGCCCGTGCGGGCACCCCCGCGCAGGCCGCCGAGGCGGGCGACTGGGTCGTGGTGACCATCCCGCTGAAGGCCTACCCGCAGGTGCCGGTGGAGCCGCTGGCCGGCAAGACGGTACTCGACACCAACAACTACTACCCGCAACGCGACGGTGCCATCGAGGAGTTGGAGTCGGGCGCGGCCACCAGCAGTGAACTGCTTCAGCGGCACCTGCCCGAGGCACACGTGGTCAAGGCGTTCAACAACATCTTCTACAAGCACCTCGCCGACCTGAACCGCGCGCCCGGCGCCGACGACCGCACCGCCCTGCCGATCGCGGGCGACGACGCGACGGCCAAGGCCCACGCCAAGGACCTGCTCAACACCCTCGGCTACGACACCGTCGACGCGGGCCCCCTCGCGGAGGGCTGGCGGCAGCAGCCCGGCACGCCCGTGTACGGAGATCCGTACGCCCTGAAGCCCGGTCCCGACTTCGCCGAGCAGCCTTCCGGGCCGGCCTCCGCCGCCACGATCGGGGAACTCCTGGCGCGCGCCACACGCTGAACGCGGACAGCTCAAAAGGGGCCCGGCATCAGCCGGGCCCGCTCAACCGACCGTGAGCACGATCTTGCCCTGGATATGTCCTCGCGCGGCGCGTTCGTGCGCCGCCCGGGCGTCCGCGAGCGGAAACGTGCTGTCCAGGGCGACGCGAACCGTGCCCGCGTCCAACAGGCGTCCCGCCTCGGCAAGTTGCGCACCGTTCGAGCGGACCTGGGTGCCCGAGACGGTGACACCCAGTTTCGCGGTCTCTTCCTCGTCGTATTCGCCGAAGAACACGGGGAACAGGGCGCCGCCGCGCTTGAGCGTGCGCAGGAAGCGGCTGCTGTCGCGGCCGCCGACGGCGTCGAGAACGAGGTCGACGTCGCCCACGAGTTCCTCGGGGCGGCCCTTGGTGTAGTCGATGAACTCGTCAGCGCCGAGCCCGCGCAGAAACGATTCATGCGCGCCCGACGCCACCGCGACGACCCGTGCGCCCTGCCACTTCGCCAGTTGCAGCGCGAAGTGCCCCACGCCGCCCGCGGCGCCGTTGACGAGCACCGTCGTGCCGGCGTCGAGCGCCACCGGGCGGTGCCGCGCCGCCTGGAAGGGCGAGGGGTGATCGTGTCCGAGCTCGATCAGGAACTGCCACGCCGTCAGCAGGGACATGGGCGCCCCGGCGGCGTGCGCGTGATCGATGCCGGCCGGCTTGCGTGCGAGGTCGGACGCGGGCGCGGCCACGTACTCGGCGTACGCCTGGCCGTCGAAGCTGGGGAAGCGGAGCAGACCGAAGACCTCGTCACCGCCGGAGAAGCCCGCCACGTCCGCGGCGACGGCCTCCACGACGCCCGACACGTCCGTCCCCGGGATCACGGGCAGGTCGAACTTCGGCCTCGTCTCCGGAGGTATGTTGCGCAGCCCGTCGCGCAGGTACCAGTCCGGGGGGTTGATGCCGACCGCGTGGACGCGGACGAGTACCTCACCCGGCTTCGGCTCGGGAATCGGCACCTCGTCGTACCGCAGAACCTCGGGGCCGCCGTGCTCGTGCAGTCGGACGGCCCTCATCGTGCGTGCTGGCATCGTTTTTCCTGCCTCTTCCGGGGAGGGGTACGCTGACCGGATCAGCGATCCGGTTATCCGGATCACTGATCCGAATATATGGACCACTGATCCGGATAGTCAAGGGGGACAGATGCGGGCCGACGCCAGGAAGAACCGTGACCGCCTGCTCGCAGTCGCGGGCACCGTCATCACCGAGCAGGGCGCCGAGGCATCGCTGCGCGACATCGCGCGCAAGGCCGACATGGGGCTCGCCACGCTGCTCCGCCACTTCCCCACCCGCGAGGCGCTGCTCGACGCCCTGCTTCGCACGAGCTTCGACGAGTTGACGGCGAAGGCCGGCGAACTCGGATCATCGAGCTCGCCCGACGTCGCCCTCACCACGTGGCTACGCGACTGCGCGGCGATCGCGCACAAGTACCGGGGCGTCACGGAGCTGATGGCCGCCGCCATCGAGGAACCCGAGTCCGCACTGCACGCCTCGTGCGTCACCATGCGCGCGGCCGGCGCGGGGCTCCTCGCCCGCGCCCAGGCCGCGGGCACAGCGCGGACGGACATCGACGGCACCGATCTGTTCGCACTGGTGGCGGCGCTCGCCTGGCTCGGCGACCAGCCGTCGCTCGCGCCACGCGCCGATCACCTTCTCGATGTCGTCGCGAGCGCGATCCTGACGAGCTGAGGAGCCGAGGAGCACAGGGACCGCCTGCGACGAGGAAGTCGGCGACGCCCTGGCGGCACTGCCCCGGTGTCAGAACTGGCTGGCCCCGCCGTCGACATGGACCTCCGCGCCGGTCATGAAGCTGCTGCGGTCGGAGGCGAGGAAGGCCACGACGCCGGCGGTCTCCTCGGGCCGGGCGAGGCGGTTCATGGGCACGGTCGCGATCATGGCCGCGCGCTCCTCCTCGCCGTAACCCGTCACCCCGAGCAGGCCGGGGGTCTCGGTGGGACCGGGGGCGATGGTGTTGACGCGGATGCCCCGACCGGCCAGCTCCGCGGCGAAGGTGCGGCCGAGGGAACGGACGGCGGCCTTGGTGGCGGCGTAGACGCTCATCGCCGGCGATGCCTTGATGGCCACGTTGGAGCCGCAGAGGATGACCGACGAGCCGTCCTTCAGCAGCGGCAGCGCCTTCTGGACGGTGAACACGATGCCGCCGACGTTGGTGTTGAACGTGTCCGTGAAGTGCTCCCAGGTGATCTCGCCCAGGGGGGCCACCTCGGCGACGCCCGCGTTGGCGAACAGGATGTCGAGGCCCCGGCCGCTCTCCCCGACGGCCGCCATGA
Organism: Streptomyces sp. NPDC048106; assembly: GCF_040706415.1. Taxonomy (NCBI): domain Bacteria; kingdom Bacillati; phylum Actinomycetota; class Actinomycetes; order Kitasatosporales; family Streptomycetaceae; genus Streptomyces; species Streptomyces sp. NPDC048106. The sequence continues at coordinate 52,987 of NZ_JBEZND010000029.1, forward strand.
CCCGGTCGAGGTCCGCGAGGTCGGTGACGTCGGCCTGGATCCCGGCCGCCCGGTCGGCACCGATCCCGGCCACGACCTCGTCCAGCTTCTCCTTGCGCCGCCCGGTCACGAAGACGTACGCCCCCTCGGCCGCGAGCGCTTGAGCCGACGCGAGGCCGATGCCGGAGGTGGCGCCGGTGACGAGGGCGGTCTTGCCGTCGAGCTGACCCATGAGGTGACTCCTTTTTTTGAACCGTTCGGTTGCACGCCACCGTAACAGCTTTCTGTACCGATCGGTTGGCGAGGGGGCCATCATTTTTGTACCGAATGGTAAAGTGGGCGCATGAGCAGCACCGCTTCCTATCGCGGCAGGGGGCGTCCGCGCGGTTTCGTGGAGGACGAGGCCCTCGACCGGGCGATCCATGTCTTTTGGGAGCATGGTTACGAGGGCGCTTCGCTGAGCGATCTCACTGCGGCCATGGGCATCAACAAGCCGAGCCTGTACATCGTGTTCGGCAGCAAGGAAGAGCTGTTCAAGCGTGCCGTCGCCCGTTACCGGGACACCTATGTGGCGTACGCGGCGGGCACCTTGGAGGAGCCGACCGCGTATGCCGCGATCGAGAGCTATCTGCGCGCCGGTGTCGACGCACTGACCGGCAGCGGTCATCCACCGGGCTGTCTGTCCATCCAGGGTGGCCTGTCCTGTGCGCCGTCGAACAGCGGTATCTCCGAGTTCCTGGCCGACTACCGGGCGGTCTTCGAGGGTGAGCTCGCGCGGCGGCTGGCCCGGGCGGAGCAGGAGGGCGACCTGGCGGCCGGCACCGACACCGCCGCTCTGGCCCGTTTCGTCATGACGCTGAGCCAGGGCCTGGCCGTCCACGCCGCCGCCGGCGCGAGGCGTGAGGAGCTGCAGGCCGCGGTGGACGTCGCGTTGCGGGCGGTCGCCGCTTACGCTGTGCGGACTTGATCAGCCTTCTCCTGCGCACTGATGCCTGGCTCTTGCGTACGCAGGCGCTGCCGGTACCGGAGGGGTGACAGTCCGACCTGGCGCTTGAACGCGGTGCTGAACGCGCTTTCGGACGTGTATCCCAGCTTCGAGGCAAGGACTCCGACCCGGACGTCACCGTCACGCAGCGCCTGTCGCGCGAGCAGCATCCGCCAGCGACCGAGGTAGGCCAAGGGCGGGACGCCCGCCACGGTCCGGAATCGTTCGGCGAACGAGGTGCGTGACATCGCGGTGGCGCGGGCCAGTTCGTCCAAGCTCCAGGGCTTTCCGGGATCGGTGTGCATGAGGGCGATCGCCGGACGCAACCGCTCGTCGGTCAGCACGCGCAGCCAGCCCGGGGGCAGTTCGGCCTGGCCGGCGTAGGCGCGCACCATCTCCAGCACCAGGAGCTGTACGTGCTGGCGGATCGCGAAATGTGCGCCGATCCGGCGTGTGCTCACCTCGTCGAACAGTCGATGGATGGTGCCGCGCAGGTTGTTCGCGGCGGCGGCCGATCCCCGCACGTGCCCGACCGGGGGGAGCGCCTGCACCAGCAGCGCCTGACCGGTCGGGTCGAGGTCGACTCGGCCACCGACCACGACGTCGTCGGTGTCGAAGTCGACTCCGCGGAGGTCGGTCGAGGGAGCGTTCTCCTCGGGCAGGATCTCGCGGGGCGGCGCGTCGCCGGTGCCGCCCCGGAGCTCCAGCCACGACCGGTTGTTCAGTACGGCGACGTCGCCCGGCTCCAGTTCGACCGGCGCGTCGATGCCGTCCGTGGTCAGCCGCGCACGACCACTCACCAGCGCGAAGAACTTCAACGGGGTCCCGAGGGCCCCGCGCGCGACCCACGGACCGCGCGCCGCGAACCCGCCGGAGAGCACACCGCGGACCTCGATGAGGTCGAACACCTCGGAGAGCTGATCTCTGTCCACCTCCGTACTCTCGCGAAGAAAACGCGGACTGACAAGTATTCAGAATCCCATCGCGACGGCACAGGCTGGAGGCATGACACCAAGCACCACGCACGATCAGCGCCCCATCGGATCCGGCTTCACTCCCGCGTCGACGGTCGACGACGTCATGGCGGGCATCGACCTCACCGGCAAGAACGTGATCATCACCGGCGGCCACTCCGGCCTCGGACTGGTGGCCACCCGCGCGCTGACCAAGGCCGGCGCCTCGGTCACCATCGGCGCCCGAAACCCCGACCGTGCCGAGAAGGCGGTCGCCGGAATCGCGGACGTCGAGGTCCGTCGGCTGGACTTGCTCGAACCGGCGTCGATCGACGCCTTCGTCGCCCGCTACCTCGACTCCGGCCGGCCCCTCCACATCCTGATCAACAACGCGGGCTACGCGGGCTCGGCCGAGATCGAGCACGACGCGCGCGGCTACGAGGCACAGTTCGCGGCCAACCACCTCGGCCACTTCCAGCTGACGCTGGGCCTGTACCCCGCACTGCGCGCGGCCGGCGGCGCCCGGGTCGTCAACACCACCTCGGGTGCCCAGCGAATGTCCGACATCCTGTGGGACGACCCGCATTTCACCACCGGCCGGTACGATCCCGCCCTCGCCTACCCCCAGTCGAAGACCGCCAATGTCCTGTTCACGGTCGAGTTGGACCGCCGCTGGGCCGCCGACGGAATCCGCGCCTACGCCCCGCATCCCGGCATCGTGCCCGCCACCGCCTTCAACAAGGCGGTGGGCGAGGAGGCACAGCGGGCCATGGGCCTCATCGACGAGTCCGGTGAGCCGGTCATCGACCCGGACCGTGGACAGAAGACGCCGGAGCAGGGCGCCGCGACCATCGTGTTCGCGGCCACCAGCCCCTTGCTCGCCGACATCGGTGGCGTCTACCTCAACAACAGCGACATCTCACCGCTGGACGAGGACCCCAGGCCCATCGACCTCACCGACCCCGACACCGAGGTCCCGGTCGACGTCGTACCCCACTCCATCGACCCGCGGTCCGCCCAACGCCTGTGGGAGCTGAGCGAGCGGCTGACCGAGAGGCCTTCGGCCTGACTTCACCCACTACCGCTCTCGGGCCGTGCCTGTGGCGGCGGGGCGGTCGCGGAGAGGGTGCGCAGGTCGTCGAAGGCTCGGCGGAGGTGCGCGTCCAGGTTCCGTGAAGGGTCGTCGATCCAGGCCTGGGCCGCGTGGTGAAAGGCGGCCCAGCCGGTCTGCGCGGCCAGGCCGGCCAGCCGGTCCGCGACACCGCGCTGCCGCAGCGCCTCCGCGACGGCTTCCGTGAGCAACGCGGCCTTGGCCAAGTCACGTTCGCGAAGTGCCGGCGTCACCGCGATGATCGCCAGGCGCGGTTCGGAGAACGGGCGGTTCTCCTCCAGGATCCGTCCGGCTTTTCGGAAGGCGCGGAGCAGCGTCTCGAGCGGCTGCAGACCATCGGGCGCCTCGGCCACCGCCGCCATCAGCGCGGCACGCAGATCGGCTTCGCCGTCGAAAAGCACCTCGCGCTTGTCCGGGAAGTGCCGGAAGAACGTGCGCTCGTTGACGCCGGCCCGGGCGGCGATCTCCGCTGTGGTGGTCTGATCGAACCCGCGTTCCCGGTACAGCTCCAGGGCCGCCTGCTGAAGGCGGCGACGCGCTTCTGCTCCGCTCCGTGGCACCCCCCGAGAGTACCGCATGTGTCAGTCACTGGCACTACTTGACGCCAGTCACTGACACTACCTAGGGTCGGCGACCGGCGCACGTAGCGCCAGTAACTGACGTTAAACGGGAGAGGGTTCCATGCATGTCTTTGTTACCGGCGGATCCGGCCAGACCGGCCCCGCAGTCGTCGCCGAGCTCATAGCGGGCGGCCACACCGTCACCGCTCTGGCGCGCTCGGACGCCGCAGCCGCCCGGCTGGAGTCACTGGGCGCCACACCACACCGCGGCTCTCTGGACGACCTCGACAGTCTGCGCAGCGGCGCCGCAGCCGCCGACGGCGTCCTGCACATGGCCTACGGCGGCGACTTCTCCGACCTCGACGACATGATGAGGCGCGACCGGACCGCGATCGAGACGCTCGGCCGGCCGTTGGAACACTCGGGCAAGCCGCTCGTCGTCACCTCCGGCACCCTGGTGATGCCCGCCGGCCGGGAGGCCACGGAGAACGACGAGCCCGACGCGGCCGGCATCGCCGCCTTCCGCATCGCGGGTGAGCGGGCTTGTCTGGGCTTCGCCGCCCGCGGCGTGCGCGCGAGCGTGGTCCGCCTCGCCCCCACCGTCCACGGCCCCGCGGACCACGGCTTCATCCCCATGCTCATCGCCACCGCCCGGAAGACCGGCGTGTCGGCCTACATCGGCGACGGCAGCCACCGCTGGCCCGCGGTGCACCGGCTCGACGCGGCGGTCCTGTTCCGCCTGGCACTGGAGAAGGCGCCTGCGGGCAGCGTGCTGCACGGAGTGGCCGAAAGCGGCGTCACCCTGAAGAGCATCGCCAAGACCATCGCCCGGGGTCTCGATCTGCCCACGGTCTCACTCACCCCCGAGGAGGCTGCCACGCACTTCGTCAGCCCCTTCATGGCCACCGCCTACGGCCACGACGGGCCTGCAGCCAGCTCGTGCACCCAGGAGCTGCTCGGCTGGTCACCCACCCACCCGACGCTGCTCGAAGACCTGGAACACGGCGATTACCTGGCCGTGCCTGCCTCCTGACCCCCTCATGAGCGACGCCGAAGGCACCCGGCGCTGAACGAGCCGGCCGCCTCGGCTCCCCCGGGCCCGGCGCTCACCGAAGTCCGGGACGGCTCGGGCCGGAGGGACGAGCATCGGACGCGCCGCCGGGCCGGCGCCGGCCCGGCGGTTTCCCGGTGGTCGCGGGTCAGGGCTGCAGGGGCATGGTCCAGCAGTTGGACGTGACGGCTTCACCGGCGAGGCGGTCGGTCAGCCAGGAGATGGCGTCGCCCTGGTCGGTGATGAGCGGCACCATGTGGTTGGTGAGGATCTTGTCGCCGAGGTTCGGCAGATTGATGGCGTCGTAGGTGACGTTGCCGCCCTTGCGGCACCAGTCCACGGCCAGTTGCCGGGCCTGGGCGTGGGGCACGATGTCGTCCTGGACGCCCGTGGCCACGCGGACGGGGCCGGCGGGCTTGAGGGTGCCGATGCGCTGCTTGTCCAGGGCGGCCTGCGCGCGGGGGTCCGCGGCGATGACCTCGCTGAGGGACTTGCCGCTCTTCGTCCACTTCTTGCTGCTGGTGAAGCCGTAGCCGAAGAGCGCGTCGCCGACGCACATGGTGGACGCGTCCGCGAGCGCCGCCCTGCCGGTGTCGCTGATGTTCGCGTCGACGACCGCGCGCAGATCGGGGTCGGCCTGGGCGAAGCCGTTGACCGACCAGGCCAGCGCACCGGCCAGGGCGCTGCCGTCGATGCCCTTCATGGTCGCGGTCAGATCGGCGGGCGGTGCGCCGGCGTAGGTGCCGGCGAGCGGGACATCGGGGGCGTAGGAGGACTGGAGTTCGGCCGCCGCCGCGCTGGCGCCGCCGCCCTGGCTGTAGCCGTACAGGCCGGTGGCGGAGGACGAGGTGACGGAGGCACCGGGCACGGCGCGGGCCGCGCGGGCCGCGTCCAGCAGGGCGTGCCCCTCGTCGACGCGGTTGACGTAGGTGTGCAGACGGTCGGTGGTGCCCAGGCCGACGTAGTCGGTGAGGACGACGGCCGCGCCGGTGGCCAGGATCCGATAGACGGCGAGCGCCTCGTAGCCCACGGACATGGTGTCGCCGGTGAGGGTCAGCGGGTGCTCCAGGGAGTACGACGGCGCGCACTGGTCGCCCTGGCCCATGGTGCCCGACGCCATCGCCACCAGCGGACGGGGGCCGGACTTCTTCCACGCCGCCGACGGCTCGATGTAGGTGCCGGTCACGGCGACGGGCTGCCCGTTGGAGTCGGTGGACTTGTACATCAGGCGGGTCGCGGTGCCCGGCATCGGGCGGCCGTCCAGGCCCGGGATGCTCAAGCCCAGCGACATCGGCTCGGTCCGGACCAACGCGCCGTTCGCGGACGGCAGTTCGGACGGCGGGTTGTAGAAGGTCGGGATGGTGACGCCACGGGAGACGACGGGCTGCGTGTCCGAGGCGGCGGCCGGGACCGTCGACAGGCAGACGCAGACGGTGCCCGCCGCGGCGGCGGCGAGCAGCCGCAGGCCGATCCGGGCGGTGCGGCGCCGCGTCGGCTCCGCCGAAGGCGCATCCATGGAGGTGGAACAGGAGGAGGATCTCTGGCGGCTCAAGGCGTGCTCCTTGTTCGTCGCGGATCGGTCGGATCACCGTGCGGACGTCCCGGGCGTCACTGTTGTCGTGCGCATGCCATATGAAGCGGCGGTTACTTGCCGGTTACCTACCGCAGAGTAAGTTCCGTTGTCCTTCAGTGACAAGACGTCTGAATGTGCCAGTCGGCGGAGCGCCCTGGAGGCGCGGGCTGGTCGAGCGGATCCGTAATCGCGGGTCGCGGGTTCGGGTGGTCACGGTCGAGGAGGCCGTGGAGATCACGGAGAGCCGTATGGCGCTCGAAGGGCTGTGCGCGGCCAAGGCGGCGACCGGCGCCACCGACGCGCAGCTCGACGAGCTGGCCGGCCTGGGCAAGGCCATGCCCAAGGCGGTCGCCGACGGCGATCCGGTCATCTGCTCCGAGCTGAACCACGAGCTGCACGCCCTGGTGGGGGACGTCTCCGGCCAGCACACGGCCATCGGCCTGCTGGAGCGGCTCAACGCCCAACTGGTCTGCCACTGCTTCCAGTTGGCGTTGCGTCCCGGGGTCCCCAGCAGTCCCTGAGTGAGCACCTGGCCATGATCGAGGCGATCAGGGCGGGGGGATCCGCAAGCGGCCGAAGAGGCCGTTCGCGCCCACCTCAGCAGCGTGATCGACGCCCTGCGCGCCGACTGACCGCTCCGGGGGCGAGAAGGTCAGCGCGCAGGAGCTCCGGCCGGCTCGGAGTTCGGCCATGCGTCGCAGCACGCCGTTCCTGTCGTCGTGGACCGTCTCGGAGATCATTCCGTCGTCGAACCTCTGCGGGAACCACTCCGCGACACGAGCGTCCAGCAGCGGCGCGGGGCGACGAACGCGGCCGACGCCCACGGCCGGCAGTGGCCGGACGGCCAGAGAGACTCGGCTCCGGCGCTATGGAGCACCCCGACGGGTCCGGTACACATCACACTTCGGCGATCAGAGGATCACTCGCCAAGAGTTGCGCCCCTGCCTACACGCCGCCCATGCGCCGCAGTGTCTCCTCCACCCTCTCCTCCCAGTCGATCCGGTGGAAGTGGAGCGCGCGGAACATCTCCTCGGGTGCCGATGGTGCGGGCGGGGCGCTCTTGCCCGCCTTGACCTTGTTGGCGGCCGCGGCGTTCATCCCGACGGCCTCCACACGCGGGCGGCGGAGCGCTTCATAGGCGGCGAACGCCTCGCCGTACGTGGGGAGATCACGCAGACACCGGCCCAGCTCGATCGCGCTCTCGATGGCGAGCGAGGCCCCCTGCCCGGAGCTGGAGGACGGCGCGTGCACCGAGTCGCCGACCAGCACCATCCGCCCGCGGTGCCAGTGCGGTACGGAGGGCATCCGCTCCATCTGGCCTACCACCATGAGCGATTCGGGATCGGTGTGCCGCAACAGGCGCTCGCCCGGGAAGTGGCCCGCGTACAGCTCGCGCAGCCTGCCCAGCCACTCGGCGGCGGGCACCCGCGCCAACTCGGCCTGGTTCGGCGGGTTGTCCGTGGGCAGCCCGCCGAACCAGATCAGCTGCCCGTCCGGGCCCCGCCAGTACCCCATGAACGCGCGGCCGAACGCGAAGTACGTCACGCCCGGTTCGACCTTCAGCTCCGCCCGGAGGTCGTCCGCCACCGTCGCGTAGCCGCCGAGGCTCAGCACGCCGCCGTACTCGGGCGCGGGTGCCTGGGCGTCGATCACCGTACGGACGGTGGACCGGATGCCGTCGGCGCCGATCAGCAGGTCGGCGGTGGCGGACGAGCCGTCGGCGAAGTGCGCGGTGACGCCGTCGGCCGTCTCCACCGCGTCGACGAGCCGCTTTCCGTAGACGAAGCGGACACCCTCGGCGACCGCGTGATCGGTCAGCGCCCGGAACAACCGGTCGCGCGGCATCATCATCGTGGCCGGTAGTCCGGGGAAGCCGTCGAAGCGACTGAAGTGGTTCCCGGCGCCGTCCGCCATCACCACACCGGGCACGGGCTGCCCGGCCGCCCGCACCACCGCGTCCGCGCCGACCGTCGCCAGCGCCGCCTGACCGTTCGGCGCCAGGCCGAGCCAGGCACCGATCCCGTCCGCCGCGGTCGGGTAAGCCTCGTGAACCGTCGCCGTGATCCCGGCCTTCCGCAGGGCGAGCGCCGTCACCGGACCCGCCACTCCCCCGCCGATGACGAGTGCCGTCCGTACCCCGGCGACGTGACTGCCCTTGCCGTTGCTGACGTTCATGGCCCCTCCCAGGCTTCGCGCTCACCATCGCGTTATCCCCTCCATAGTCGCAAAGCAACTAGTCTCAATGCAACTAGTTGTCGCGACGACTACGATGACCTGCATGACCGCTCCCGTGAAGAGCTCCCCGCTCGGCCTGACCGTGCTGGTCCTGCTGCACCACCGACCGCTGCATCCGTACGGGATCCAGCAGTTGCTCAAGCAGTGGGGCAAGGAGCTGGTGGTCAACGTCGGCCAGCGGGCCGGGCTCTACCGCACCATCGAGCGGTTGCAGGCGGGCGGGCTGATCGCCGTCCGGCACACCGAACGTGACCAGCAGTACCCGGAGCGAACCGTCTACGAGGTCACCGACGAGGGGCGGGTGGTCGCCCGCGAATGGCTGGAGCACATGGTGGCCGTCCCCAAGGCGGAGTTCCCGGTGTTCCCGGCGGCGCTGGCGAACCTGGTCATGCTCAACCCGAAGGAGGTGGCCCCCCTCCTGGAGCGGCGACTGGAGCGGATCGCCGCCCGGCGCACCGAGCTGGAGGGCCAGATCGCCGGGCCCCCGGCCGGCCTCCCGCGCATCACTCTGATCGAGTGCGAATACCTTCTCGTCCTCCTGGGCGCCGAGGAGCGCTGGCTCCAGGGAGTGATCAGCGATCTGCGGGACGGCAGTCTGACGTGGTCGCCGGAGATGCTCGCGGCGTTCGAGGACGCCGCCGAGTCCGAACCGGAGCCCGAGCTCCGAGGCCCGGCCTGAGCCCGAGGCGGCTGCCACGATTTCGCGGCCCGCCGGGGTCCGCGCTACGGGACTGCGCCCGTCGACCCGGGCTCCCATCGCGCCGTGGGCCGCGGCCCGCACATCCGCTCAGGCTGTCGTGATGACGGCTTCGACGCTGCGGTGCCGGGCGGCGCCGTGCGCGAAATCGGGTACGCCTGACGTGCCCTCGCGCAGGTCGTCCAGGAACTGCCGGTAGGCATGAGCAACCGCGTAGGCCGGCGCGTCGGCTCGGGGGTCCAGTCGCGGGACGCGAACGTACGAGTCCGGCACCGTCATGGGAGCGAGCCCGGTGGACGTTCCGCGACCGCCTTCGAGGGTGACCGGGCTGAGCTGGGGATGGCCGATCGGGGCGGTGAGGACGAGGTCGCCCTCGGTGCCGTTGATCTCCCAGCGGAAGTTGGTGCCCCGGCTCATGCCTCCGCGGTAGTGGAAGGTGACTACCGCGCCGCCCGGCAGCCGTCCCGAGGCCACCACCTGGTCCGCGGCGGTCATGGGCACCGGCTGTCCGCTCTCGGTGTCCACGGCCGACGTACGCCGCGACGCCAGTTGGATCCGCAGTTCCTCGGGCTCTCCCAGGACGGACGCGAGTCCGTCGAGGGTGTGGCTGAAGGGAATGGTCAGCAGTGTCGCGCCGTTGGCGGCGTCGAGCACGTAGTGATCGCCGGGGCCGACGGTGGCACCCCAGGCGCCGCCGGAGCCGACGACCGTCGTGGACAGCACCTCCCCCACGTAGCCGTCGGCCACGAGATTCCGTGCGTAGGCGAGGGCCGGATGCGACCGCGCCTGGAGTCCGACGGCGGTCGGCACGGCGCGGCTGCGCGCTTGCCGCGCCATGTCCTCGGCCTCCGCGAGCCCGTTGCCCAGCGGCCACTCGCACAGCACGCTCTTGCCGGCGCTCAGCGCCGTCTGCACCAGTTCCCGGTGGTGCGGCACCTTCACCGCCACGACCACGAGGTCCACCTCGTCGCAGGCAACCAGTTCGGCCGCCGTCCCGAAGGCGCGGGACACACCGTGCTTCTGTCCGGAGCGCTCCGCCGACTGTTTCGAGCTCGTGCTCAGGGCCCTCAGCTCGTAACCGGGGACGGCGCGCAGGGCCGGAAGGTGAGAGCGCTCGGCCCAGCTCCCGTGCGCCCCGAGTCCGATGATCCCTACTCCGATCGGCTTCTCGGAGCGGGCCAGCCCGGCGAGCAGTGACTCGGATGTGTTCATGATTCGCAGCCTCTTCCGTAGGTGTCGCGGAACTTCCGGCTCGGTTCGCCGAGCATGCTGAGGGAGACCATGTCGGTGGGAGCCTCGGAGTCCGCCTGGCCGTCGGCGGTCAGTTCCGTGTGCTTGCGGACGGCTTCGGGCCGCGCTCGCTGTCCAGCAGAGCCATGAGGGGTGCGGCGTACCGGGTTCCAGCCACCGCGTCGGCCGGGATGATCTCGTCGATCGTGCGCAGGTCCGCGTCGGTCAGGGTGACGTCGGCCGCGGCCAGGGCCTCCTCGACGCGGTGCGGTCGGCGGGTGCCCAGGACGGCCACGATGGTGCCGCGCTCGCGGCTCTGGGCGATGACCCAGGCGGTGGCGAGTTGCGCGACGCTGATGCCGCGTGCGTCGGCGAGCGGCCGCAGCCGGTCGGCGACGGCAAGGTTCGTTTCGAGGTTGTCGGGGTGGAAGCGGGGCAGCCAGTGGGCGCGCGGGTCACTTCCGGCGGGTTGTCGGTAGGTGCCGGTGAGCAGGCCGTGTGCGAGGACCCCGTAAGCGGTGACGCCGATCCCCAGCTCACGGCAGGTGTCCAGGATGCCGTTGGTCTCGGGATCACGGCTGAACAGGGAGTATTCGATCTGCACATCGCAGATCGGGTGCACGGCGTGGGCACGGCGGATGGTCTCCGGCCCTACCTCGGACAGCCCGACGTGGCGCACGTATCCGGCCTGGACCAGCTCGGAGATGGCGCCGATCGTGTCCTCGATCGAAATGTCGGGGGCGAGGCGCGAGGGGCGGTAGATGTCGACGTGGTCGGTGCCGAGGCGGCGCAGCGAGTAGGCGAGCGCGTTCTTGACGTGGGCGGGACGGCCCTCGATGCCGACGAAGGCTCCGTCGGGGCCGCGCAGACCGCCGAACTTGACGCTCAGGAGCGCCTGTTCGCGATCGCCGGCGCGGAGGGCACGGCGGATGAGGTCCTCGTTGTGGCCCATGCCGTAGAAGTCGGCGGTGTCGAGGAGGGTGACGCCGGCGGCGAGGGCCGCGTGGATGGTGGCGATGGCGTCAGCCTCGTCGGCGGGGGCGGTGTGGTCGGACATGCCGGCGCAGCCCAGCGCGAGTGGGGCGACCTGCGGGCCGCCGGTTCCAAGGGGTCGGGTTTGCATGGAGCCTTCCGGGAGGGGGCGGGAGAGACAGGCGCGGCCCGACGGGTCAGGCGAAGCAGCGGCCACCTGTTAGCGTTGATATTTCAACACTAGGAAGAGGGGCGTTGATATGTCAACACCAGGGGGCGGGGCCGCCGGGCCGGACGAGCGCATGGGCGACGCCGCACCGGAGCCCGTCGACCTCTGGTCCGCCTTCAAGCGCGCCCACGAGATCGTCCGAGCCCGTGTGATCGCGGACACCGCCGAGGCAGCGGGCCTGTCCGAGCCGGACCTGACGATCCTCGTCAACCTCAACAAGGCGGGCGGCTCCCTACGCCAGAGCGAACTCGCCGCGTCGCTCGGCTGGGACCGCACACGCATCTCCCACCAGCTCACCCGCATGGGCAAGCGCGGACTCGTCACCCGCGAACGCGCCGGCGGTGTCACCGTCACCCTCACCGACACCGGACGCCAGGCCATCACCGCCGTGCACCCCGGCCTGGACGCCGCGGTACGGCGCCACTTCACCGACAAGCTCTCCGCGCAGGAGATCGAAACACTGAGCTCTGTGCTCCGACGGCTGTAGCCGAGTCGATCGCGCGGCGGGACCGGTCCAGCTCACCGCGAGCACCGAGTTCGTCGAGAACCAGGCGGTGAGGCTTGGCCCACACTCTGGCCTTCGTCCACGTGCCGGCGCCGGCCGCCACCTCGCGGCCGAGCCGGCGGCTCTGGCACCACCCGCTGGAACAGCTCCCCCCAACTCATCCGGCACCGGCCGTGCCACGATCATGGGGCCGCCCCCGAGGCCGGTATCGCGCCGAGCGGTGCGATACCGGCGCCGCTCAGGTCTGTCAGCGCATGTCTGTGAGGAGGGTGTTGAGCTCGGCTTCCTGTTGCGCCGGCGGCATCGGCGGGTTCGGGTGGTCGATACCGAAGGTCTTCAGGACCTGGTCCATCTGGGCGTCGATGAACGTCCAGCCGGTGTTGTCCAGCGGCTGCAACGACGCCTGGTCGGCATCCCAGAGGTCTCGCAGCGACTGGGCGGCGGCATGGGCCCCGGTCGCGTTCCCCGACCGTGCGTCCTTGAGCGAGGTCGAGGCGAGTGCCTTCAGCGCGTCGACCTTCGCGGGCGGGAACTTCTTCACGGCCTGGCCGGGGGCGAGGTGCACGGTGGAGGTGGCGTCGGTCTCCGGGGCCGGGCCGACGTGCGGCCGGCTGTGCGCCCAGACCAGCAGGCCCACGGTGGCGACGGCGAGCAGGGCGAAGCCCGCCAGCGCAGTGCGCTCCCTGCGCGGGTTGGCGGTGGCCTGCGGGGTGTGCGTAGCCTCGTCGGTCTCGGTCACGTCGGAGCGCGTCACCGTCAGGTAGATGACAGTCGCCAGGATCAGGCCGAGGAAGATCAGGCTGGTGGTGAAGGTGCCCAGCGCAAGGCCGGTCGGCTCGCCCGGTTGAGCGACCTTCGGGGAGGCGAGCCAGTCGCCGATGTTGGCACCGAGCGGCCGGGTCAGGATGTAGGCGAGCCAGAAGGACAGCACCGGGTTCGCGCCGGACTTCCACAGCAGCGTGATCGCCGCGATGAGGCCGAGCGGCAGCAGGACCGAGACTCCCGGGCTCCAGCCGGTGAGTTCGAGGGTCCAGTCACCGGTCGCGGTGCCGAGCGCGAAGGTGACGAGCACGGCGAGCCAGTAGAACGATTCACGGGGCAGCGTCGTGACCGAGTGGATCGAGAGGGTGCGCTCGCGCAGCCACCACACGCCGAAGACAACGGCGAGCAGGACCGAGAACACGGCGGAGCTGATCCACAGCGGCACGTTGAGCTGGTCGGTCAGGATATCGGTGTACAGCGTGCCCGTGACACTGACAACGACCACGGTCAGCCAGTACGGGAACGGGACGTACCGCTTCAGCCGCAGCTGGGCACCCAGAACCACCACGAACACCGCGGTGAAGATCCAGGCCGTGTTCACCAGGCCGACGCCCAGCTTCATGTTGATCCAGTCGGCGAAACTCTCGCCGACGGTCGTGCACAGGATCTTGATCACCCAGAACCAGACGGTGACCTCGGGAACCTTGTTCAGCATCAGCCGCCCGCTGCGGCGCGTGCGGGCTTCGCTCGTCATTGTCATGCGACGAGGTTGGCTCGGCCAACCTGCACACAACCTGACTGCGCGATCGCCTATGGCGTGGGGAAGGTCACCTCGACGCGACCGTGACCATCCGCGATCGCACGGACTGCCACTCCTGCGGACGCGGCGAGACGCCTTACCACGGCCAGCCCCAACCCGTGCCCGTCGCCGCTGGTCACACCGGCCTCGAAGACCCGATCGACCTCCGCCGGATCGAACCCCGGGCCATCGTCGAGGACATCGATCACGACGCCCTGGGGCTGGACGCGCGCCGTGACCCAAACGCGCGAGCTCGCATGGCGCAGGCCGTTCTCCAGCAGGGGCGACAACACAGCCACGACGAGTTCGGTTGCCACGGCGACGTCGACATCGGTCGGGACGGCGAGTTCGATGGAGCGACCGGCTATCGCCTGTCGCGCCGCCGTTCTGAGATCGCAGCGGGTACCGCCGTCGATCCGGGTGCGGGCGGCACTCAGAATCGTCGTGATCGCCGCGGTCAGACGGTCGACCTCGGTCAGAACAGCCTCTGGTGCAAGATGGTGATCGGAGAGTTGCGCCAACTGTGCCTCGCCACGCAGGGCCGTCAGGGGCGTCCGCAACTCGTGGGCGATCTCATCGGTGAGCCGGCGCTCGTCCGCGAGCGCGTTGTCTATGCGGTCGAGCAGGCGATCGAGAGTTCGCCCGAGCTCCCCGAATTCATCGCGCGGAACGCCGAGGTCGAATCGGCGCCCGGGTTCGTGATCACCCCAGTCGTCGGCAAGAGCGGCCATCTCGTGAACCACCCGCAACGCACGACCCACCACGAGGTACGCGACGACGCCCGCCAGCAGGATCGTGATGCCACCCAAGATGAGCGACATCGCCAGGCTGCGCTGCTCCGACGTCTCGTACGGCGTCAGGTCCACCCTCACGACCGTCACGACGCGGTGGCCTTCGAGCCGGATCGGCTGGGCATACAGCAGGTATCTGCCGATCGTGGTGGTCTGGGACCGCGCGGAGCCGGCAAGCGCATCGACGCGGTCAAGGAGGCTGCCCGGCACGATCCCGTCAACGAGCTGCCCATCGGCATACACCCACGAGACCGTGTCCAGCGCTTCGTTGCCGCTCTCGATCAGCACGACGTGGCCACGGCGTACGGTTACGTTCGCCGCCACCGCCTCCGCACGCGTATGCGCCAGAGCGTTCGCGTCGGCGTCGGTCACCCGGCTCAGCAAGACATGCGAAACCACCACCAGCACTGCGGCCACCGCTGTTGCGATCAGAACCGCAAGCGCGACGACTCTCCCACGGAAGCCCGTCACTCCCATCGATAGCCGACCCCACGGACCGTCGCCAGGCGATCGGCCACGCCCAGCGCACCGAGTTTGGTCCGCAGCCGGCGCACGAAGGAGTCGAGGGTGTTGTCGCTGACCTGCGCGCCATGCGGCCAGCCGGCAGCGACGAGGGCGTGGCGGCGTACAGCGTCGCCCTGTGAGGCGATGAGCCTGCCCAGCAACCGGAACTCGGTCGGCGTCAGACTCTCGCTCGCCGAACCGTGGATCACGACATGTTTCGCCGGATCGAGAACGACGCCCCTTGGCGGGGTCGTCGCGGTTGTTCTGCGCAGCAGGGCGCGGACCCTCACCAGCAACTCCGGGATGTCGAACGGTTTCGTCATGTAGTCGTCGGCTCCCGCCTCGAAGCCGCCCACCTTGTGATGCATGCCGTCCAGAGCGGTGAGCATCAGGACGGGGGCATCAACGCCGCGTGCCCGCAGCGCCAAGCAGACATCGCGACCGTCGGCGTCCGGGAGTCCGAGATCCAGGACGACCAGGTCAGGGACTGGATCAAGGTTCCGCAGCAGGCTGTCCGCGGTAGGAGCGACCGCGACCTTGTGGCCGTCGTGCTCGAGTGCGCGCTTGAGTACGTCGCGGACCGCCGCGTCATCCTCGCACACCACGATAAAAGCCACGCGCCGACCCTAGGTATTCCAGTGAGAGTTCTCCATTCTCCCTGTTCAGGGTCCTGCCGGTGCGCGATGTCCGTAACGGTTTCGCGCACTCGCACATCGTCATGGGCGTCCAGCCGGTGCCACACGGCTCGGCTCACCCGGCGTGATCGCCACGATCTTGATCGTCCAGAGCAATGCGCCGATCAGGGGGCCCTGCCGGAATGACCGGCCGGAGGCGTGTCGGGGAGTGGTGCGCCGAGCGGTCCGGCAACCTTCCTAGGGCGATCCAGCCCTCGGCGCTCGGCGATCAACGCCGAGAGAACGAGCGCGGAGACCGTCGAGACGATGCCGCCGAGGATCAGGGTGGAGCGGGTACCGAAGGCGTCGGAGACCATGCCGACGAGGGGGGCGCCGATGGGTGTGCCGCCGAGGAGGACGAGGAAGTACACGGACAGCACGCGACCGCGCAGGTGCGGCTCGGCACGCAGTTGGGTCAGTGCGTTGGCGGTGGTGGTGACGGTGACCGCGGCGTAGCCGGTGGGAATCAGCAGCGCCATGAACGTGCCGTAGCCCGGCATCAGGCCCAGCGCCGCTTCCAGCACTCCGAAGACCGCGGTTGCGGTGACCAGACGCCGTGCGGTGGGAGGCTGACCGCCGTGGGCCGCGAGCGCCGCGCCGATGAGGCTGCCCGCGGCGTAGGCGGCCGAGAGGCAGCCGAAGGCGGCGGCGCCGGAGTGGAAGACCTTGGTGGCTACGAGGGAGATGGTGACCTGGAAGTTGAGGCCGAAGGTGCCCACGACGGCGATGAGCGTGATCGGCAGCAGCATCTCCGGGGTGGCGGTGATGTGACGGAACGCCTCGGTCAGCCATGGACCGTCGCGCCGCGGCCCGCTGGGCTCGCGCGGCGCGCCGGGGGGATCGGTGATCAGCCCGTACAGGACCGCCAGGTAGGAGACGGCGTTGATGAGGAAGACCGGGCCGGTGTCCATGGCGGCGACGGTCAGACCGGCCGCGGCGGGGCCGAGGATGCGGGCGACGTTGAACTGGGCCGAGTTCAGGCTGACCGCGGCGGGCATCCGCTCCCGGCTGACCAGTTCGGCGATGAAGGCGTTGCGGGCGGGGCTGTCCACGGCGGTGGCGGTGCCGAGGGCGAGGGCCAGCGCGTACACGGACCACAGGTTCACCGCCCCGGTGACGGTCAGCAGCCCCAGCAGCAGGGACTGCACCGCCATGGCGGTCTGCGTGATCAGCAGCAGGCGACGCTTGGGAAACCGGTCGGCCAGGACACCCCCGCTCAGGCCGAACAGGGTCTGGGGCAGGAACTGCAGCGCGGTCACGACACCGACCGCGCTGCCGCTGTTCCCGGTGAGGTGCAGGACCAGCAGATCCTGGGCGGCACGCTGCATCCACGTGCCGATGTTGGAGGTCAGCTGGCCCAGCAGATACCGGCGGAAGGGGCGGACGGTGAGCGTGTCGAGCGCCGCGCTCGAAGCCTTGCTTCCCCTCTGTTCGCCCGCTTGGTGATCCGTGCTCATGCCGTCTGGAAGGCGCAGGCGTCTCCGACGGGAGCGTCGGCGCCGTCGACGTGGTGGAAGGTCGGGTGGGGGTGCATGAGGAACTCGTGGTGGGAGATGTTCCATGCGTAGGCGCCGGCCATCGCGAAGGCGATCCGGTCGCCCACCCGCAGCCGGTCGACCATGGCGCGTCGGGCCAGGACGTCCTTGGGCGTGCACAGTTGCCCGACGAGGGTTACCGGCTGGTCGCGGGCCTCGGGGCGGGCCCAGGGGTGGTGCCAGGAGTCGTCGGGGACGACCTCGAAGGGCTGGTCGTGCTGTTTCGCGGCGGGTGTGCGCAGGTGGTGTGTGCCTCCGCGCAGGACGGCGAACGCCTCGCCGCGGCTGGACTTGATGTCCAGGACCTGGGTGACGTACCAGCCGCAGTAGGCGGTGACCGAGCGGCCCGGTTCGATCCGCAGCGTCAGGTCGGGGTGGCGCTCCAGTGTCCGGCGCAGTCCGATCCCGAAGGCCGGCCAGTCGAAGACGTCGCGAGGGTCGGCGTAGTCGACGCCCATTCCGCCTCCGATGTTGACCTCGGTCAGCGGGATCCCCCGTTGGTGCGCCCAGCGGTCCGCCCAGCTCATGACCTGGTCGACGAGGGCCAGGTGGGCGCGCGCGTCGAGGCCGCTGGCCAGGTGGGCGTGGAGCCCGTGCAGCCGGATACGCCCGTCGGCGGCGATGATGCGCAGGCATCGGTCCAGTTGGGAGGGGTCCAGACCGAAGGGGCTGGGCCGACCGCCCATGGCCAGCGCGGCCGAGCGGACCACTACCGGTACGTTGACGCGCAGGAGGACGTCGGCGGTACGGTCGCCCAGCAGGGTCGTCAAGGTGCGCAGCTCGTGTTCGCTTTCGATGTGGAGGCGTTCCGCCCCGGCGTCCAGGGCCTGGGTCAGTTCGGCCGGGGTCTTGCCGGGGCCGCCGAAGGCGATCGGCGTGTCGGCGAGGAGGCCGCGGATGTGGCGGATCTCGCCGCCCGAGGCCACCTCGAACCCGTCGATGTGCTCGGCGAGGGCACGCAGCAGGCGCGGGTCGGAGTTGGCCTTCGCCGCGTACAGGAACTGGACGCGCTGCGGCAGCGCGGCCCGGATGGTGCGGGCGTGGTCGCGTAGGCCGGGCAGGTCGTAGACGTAGGCGGGCAGGTCGTCGTCGGCCAGTTGGTGGACGTGGTGCAGCAGGGCGGGTCTCACAGGGCGACCTCACGGGGGAAGTCCGCGCCGAGCGGGCTGGTCAGGGGGACGTAGGTGGCGTGCCGGTCCGCCTGGCGGGCCCAGCGCAAAAGGAGGTTGGCCTTGGCGGGCAGCGGCACCCCGCAGAGCAGGGCACGGAGCCGTGGCGGTTCGGCCGCGGTGGCGGCGTAGGCGCCGAGGTGGTCGCGGACCAAGCTCCACAGGGCCGGCTCGCGTGCCGGATCGAGGTCGGCGAGGGCGCCGAGCATTTCGGCGACGTGGTTGACCAGGAGGCAGTACGCGACGCGGTTCCAGCCGCGTTCGGCGTCGTAGGTGAGGGGCCCGCTGACGTCTTCGGGCAGAGCGGCGAGGGCGCTGCGGTGGTGGCGGGGCAGGAGTTTGGTGCCCTCCAGGTCGCGAAACAGCATCTGGGCGGGCATGCCCTCCGCGTTCACGCCGACGATGACGTTCTGCAGGTGAGGTTCCAGGACGACGCCGTGGTCGAGGTAGGCGGCCAGCACTGGCGGCAGCAGCAGCCGCAGATACGCGTCCCACCAGGCCAGGAGGTCTCCGTCACCACGGGCGAGCAGGCGGGAGACGTGGGCTTCGCTGGTGGGGTACTCGTCCGCGACCGCGGCGGCGAGCAGGGGTGTGACGCCGGGACGCAGGTGAGGGCGCAGGCCGGAGCGGAGGATGACGCCGAAACCCTCCAGCAGGGCGGTGTCGTCGTCGACGGCGAGCGTGCGGTAGCCCGGCTCGGCGAGCAGTGCGCAGCCGGGGAAGCGGTCGGCGATACGGGCCATGACGGGCTGGACCAGCTGGTTCAGGGCGACCGCACCGGACAGTTCGTAACGGGCGTGCTTGCGGACGCAGTTGGTAAGGCGGACGTTCAGACTGAACTTCAGAAAGGTGTCCGCGTCCGGCTGGTACAGGGTGCGCACCGATGCGGTCGGCACCCACGCCGGCCCGCTCAGGCCGGTGTCCACGACCTCGCCCGCGTCCATCGCCGCGCGCAGCAGGTGGTGGTCACTCAGGAGCCGGAACTGCCAGGGGTGCACCGGCAGCGTCACGAAGTCCGGGTCCGCCCCCGGGCACAGTGCGTCGAGATCCCTCAGGTCGCCCTCCTCCCGCACCAGGTGGCGGCGTACGGCCAGATGGCGAAGCCGGAAGCGGGCGCCGGTTTCCGGCCCGTAGGCCAGCCAGTCCGCTGGGCCCCCGGTGCGGGCTTTGGGTGTGGGGTGAAAGCGGTGGCCGAACACCAGGGCCTGTTCCGAAGCGAGGTAGAGGTCCGTGTGCGGGGTCGCGCCGGCCCGGTGCTCCAGGGCCGTGCGGATGGTCTCGCGGCTGTCGCGGACCTGGTCCAGGAATTCGTCGTTGGCCGTGCCGGTGCGCTGCTCCAGTTCGTCCTGGACGTAGCCGGCCAGTTCCTGCCAGCCGATGGTGCCCCAGCCGTCGCTGTCGAGCCGCTCGGCCGACCCCTGGAAACGGTGGGCGCCGATCAGCGAGACCCTGCGCAGTCGGGCGCGCAACAGCAGGCCACGTCGGGGCAGGCGCAGCAGGAGGTGGTCCTGGTCCACGGTCACCTGGTGCTCAGGAGCGGAGACCTCGCGGATCAGGCAGTTGAGCAGTGTGTGAGCGGTGACGATGTCGGCCGTCTGTGTGGGGCTGTCGGTTGCGGTGGCGGCGGTGACGGTCGTGGTGGTGTCGCTGGGGGCAGTGGTGGAGGTGGTCATGCAGTGGCTCCAGTACGTCCGAAGTCGTGTGTCGGTCGTCGGCCGGCCGTCGTGCGGCCATGAAAGGACCGCTTGGACAGGCCCTTCCATGGCCGCACCCGGGGCTGCGGGGGTCAGCGGTGCTGCGCGAGAGGATTGGGGACGGCAGTCCACTGCGCCGTGCCGGTGTCCTCGGCCAGACGCATCGCGATGGTCGCCTTCAGTGGCAGTGTGTCGCCGAAGAACGCTGCCGCGTCCCCGTCGTCGGGCAGATGGCTGTACACGCGGCGGCCGGCCTCGGCCACCGTCTCCCACAGCGTCCCGGGATCCGCGGCCCGCGTGCGGGCGAGCACGTCGACCAGTTCGCTGAAGACCCCGCTGAGCAGTCCGCCGAACAGCTTGGTGCGCAGCGCGTCCATGTCGTCGCCGGCGCGGGTGCCTTCCAGCGGCGGCAGCGTGAACCCGCAGGCGGCCAGCCGACGGGGACTGACCCGTACCCCGTCCAGGTCTCGGTACAGCACCCGCACCGGCCGTCCGTCTCGCAGGACCACCAGGGTGTTCTGGCCATGGGCCTCCAGGGCCACCCCCATGGACAGCAGCGCCAGCACCGGAGGCAGTACGAGTTCCGCGAAGTCCGCCAGCCAGCGCACAGGATCACCTGCCACGACAGCGGCGCCGGTGGCGTGCACCGCCGTCAGCGGAACGGCGATCTCGCCGTCGTCGAGGTGGTACTCGGTGGACTCCCTGACCATCGCGGCCAGGCTCGCGGACGCCTGGCCGTCCACCCGTACCGCGCCGCCGCCCAGTTCGCGCAGGACTCGCAGGCTTCCGCCGACCCCGGCCTTGTCGACGACCGCCGAGACGAGCTCCGACAGGGGCGGGCCGTCGGCGAGCTCGACCGGTGAGATGGTGCGGCGGTAGTTGGTGACCTGTACGTCGAGCGCGGTCTTGATGTGGCAGCCCGCGAGTCCGGCCGACGGCGCCAGGGTGCGCAGCGACAGGAGCGGCCGGGCCGGCAGTGTGTGCCGCGTCAGGGTGAGGTCGCGGTGGCGTACCAGCACGTGATCCCGCTGCCAGGGATGCACCGGGACCAGGAACGTGTCCCCGTCCCGCAGCTCCGCGGGCCACGTGCCGGCTTGCTGCAGGCGGTCGGCCGGGACGGCGAGCAGGGCCAGCTGGACCACCGGATGGTGTTCGGGCGCGTAGGCGAGCACTTCGGCGACGGACATGCCGGTGCGGGTGCGGCAGCACGGGTGCTGGGGGTGGCCGTCGACGACCGCCTGCTCCGCGTCGGCCGAGTCGCGCAGCCGAGGGGGGCCTCCGGTGTTCGCGGCGCGGGCCAGGGCAAGGTTGACGACAGAGTTGTCGAGCTCCGCGGCGAGCCGGCTTGCCGCGGCGGTGCGCGACTTCAGCTGCGCCAGCAGCTCTGCCGGGCCCCGGAGAGGCCCTTCGGGCCCCATCACGGTGAAGTCCTCGGGAATCCGGGCGAACCGCTGGGCACACGCGTCGGACGCGGCGAGACGGCCGCCGCTGTCCAGAGTGACCACCAGCGTCTCCGCCTCTCGCCGTCGGCCGGTCACTCCGGGAACCGGCTCCCGGGCGAAAGCGCCCCACAGCCGGCCCAGCACGGTGGCACGCGCCGCCGGGAGCGCGTGCATGAACGGCTCGACAAGATCCGGGCGCACCATGCGCAGCTCTTCGACTGCTTTCTGATACATCATCACCGTCCCGGAAGAGAAGGAGACGGCCGATTCGTAACCGCAATTGAGTCTGTGTTTGGCATCCCTGTTTCCAGACATTGTGTTGGCGGTTCCTTCGCTTGACACGCCTGTGGCCCGCCGCATTTCGACAGTACGGGGAAGCGTGTAAGCGAATTCACAGCGCATATACAGCGAGCGCCGCGAGGAAGGGAACATGCCGGGAGAACTGCCTGAGCTCCGGAACTTTCCTGTCCCGCGTTCGGATCGAGGCAGTTATCACGCCGCAGCAAAGAACGGACAGTGGAACAGCGGCTCTTCCACGAGGTCAGGCTCTTGGTCACACTCCATGCGACGCGACCGACATCAGGGGCTCTTAACTGTTTGCTGACCAGCCGCTATCGACACACTGGATGTCCGGGCACTCTCCTGGCCCTCCGACTGCGCCGTCCGGTGGAATTCCAAAGAGCCCATCGGGGGCCTCACCTGCGCCGACGTCACGGAACTGACTCGAACAGGATCACCGCCACGGGGGAACGCACCGGCGATTGGCCCGCACGGTGCGCACGCCGTTTGTGAGCCTGACCCCATGCACGTTTTGTTGATCGAGGACGACGACCGGGTGGCCGAACCACTGATGGAGGGGCTGTGCCGCTTCGGGTTCACCGTGGAACACGCGCGGACGGGTGCCGACGGCCTGTCTGCCAGGGAACCGGAGATAGTGCTCCTGGACCTGGGGCTGCCCGACATGGACGGCATCGACGTCTGCCGGGAACTGCGGGCCCGTTCCGCCGTCCCGATCATCATGATCACTGCCCGGGACTCCGAAGTCGATCGCGTACTCGGCCTGGAACTAGGCGCGGACGACTATCTGTCCAAGCCGTTCGGGACCCGGGAGCTGGTGGCCCGGATCCGCGCCGTCACGCGCCGGACCCGCGCTCCGTCCCCCGGCCCGGGCGGTCCCGTGGCGGAGTCTTCCAACGGCCCGGACCGGGGCGGTGTACCGGGCGCCCAGCGGATCGGGCCCCTGACCATCGATCGCCGCACCCGTCAAGTGCACCTGCACCAGTCGCCCATCGCCCTGGCTCCCAAGGAGTTCGACCTCCTCGTCTGCCTCGCCGAGGACCCCGGAGCCGTCTTCTCCCGCCAGCAGATCCTCGACACCGCCTGGGAGCCGCACTACTTCGGCCCGACCAAGACGCTCGACGTCCACATCGCCGCCCTGCGTCGCAAACTCGGCGACCCCTCCTGGATCGAGAACATCCGCGGTATCGGGTTCCGCCTCGTACCGCCGCCGGCAAGGGCCGACACCACCTACCAGGCACCGCTCGAACAGCCACGCGGAGGTGCCCTATGACCCGCCGCCTCCTGCTCAGCTACCTCAGCCTCATGGCGCTCGTCCTGCTCGCCCTCGAAGTGCCGTTCGGTTTCGTCTACGCCCGCAGCGAGCTGAACCGCTTCTCCCACACCGCGGAACTGGGCGCGGTGACACTCGCCTCGGTGTGCGAGGAGAAGCTTGAGCACGGGCTGGCCTCCGATCTGCCCCAACTCGCCCGCGCCTACGCTCGGCGCACCGGCAGCAGCGTGCTCGTCGCCGACCGGAGGGGCATCGTCCTCACCGACACCACGACCGCCCACGCCGTGGGAAGGAACCTCTCCTCCGAACCGGACATCGCCGCCGCCCTCAGCGACCGGCCCGCCACCGGCATCAGCCACGACCTCGTCCCAGGCGGCAAAGTACTGTTCGCCACCGTGCCAGGCACCTCCAGCGACACGGTGCCCTGCGTCGTGCGAACCCTGTACTCCCTCGACCCACTCGCCCAGAAGGTCCGCGCCACCTGGATGGCGCTCGCCCTGGTCGGGCTGGGCGTGCTGGCCATGGTCGCTCTCATCGGGTTCGCATTGGCCCGCTGGATCACCCGACCCCTCCGCGCCCTGGAATGCGCCACCAGGCAACTCGCCAACGGCCGACTCACCGACCCTCCGGCCACCGACCGCGGGCCGCCGGAACTGCGACAACTGGCCACCTCCTTCACACACACGGCAGACCGGCTCCAACATCTGCTCCGCGCCCAGGAAGCCTTCGCCTCCGAGGCGTCGCACCAACTGAAGACCCCGCTGACCTCACTGCGCCTGCGCCTTGAGAACTTCGAGCCCCATCTCGCCCGCTGCGCCCAGCACAGCCTGGGCGAGGCGATCGGCGAAGTGGGGCGGCTCAGCCGCATGGTGCAGGGGCTGCTCGCCCTGGCCCGGCTGGAGAACTCGGCGATCACACCGGAGGTCATCGACCTGGACGCGGTCGTGGCCGATCGCGCGGACATCTGGACGGCGTTCGCCGGTGAACAGCACGTCGACATCACCGTGGCCGGAACCCCGGCCGGACCGGTGTGGGCAGTCCCGGGAGCGCTCGAACAGATCATCGACAACCTGCTCTCCAACGCACTGCGGGCGTCTCCTCCCGGCGGCACCATCACCCTCGCCACCGCACCGGCACCCACCGACTCCGGCCGTACACCACGCATGGCCGAGCTGCACGTGGTCGATCAAGGCCCAGGCATGACCGAGGCCGAACGGCGACGCGCCTTCGACCGGTTCTGGCGTGCCACCGACGCCCACCACGACGGCACCGGCCTCGGCCTGTCCATGGTTCAGCGGCTCACACAGGCGGGCGGGGGCGACGTCACACTCGACGCCGCACCCCACGGCGGCATCGACGCCCGCGTCCGGTTCCGGCCCGCACAAGACGCCCGCATCCGAAGACATCCCGTGAGCCGCGCCGGGCCACCGCACCTCACCCGTGCCGGGGCCGCCGACAAGGAACACGGGCAGGCGCACCTCCTGGACGATGGCGCGGGCCACCGGGCCCAGCCCGACGGTCCCTAGGCGATCCCTAGGCGACCGCCCTCGCCGCGGCGGCCCCGGACCGACGGGCAGGCGGTGACGCGATCCGGACTCGGCACGCGGCTCGCGACACTGGTCGTGAGTGTCTTCAGCCCGGTCCTGCGGGCGACGACCAGCAGTTCGATGACGAGGTGGAGGATCGACCCGGCGGCAAGGCCGAGGAAGGCGATCGACAGGGTGCCGTCGACCAGGTGCCGGCCGATGAGCGTGCCGAGGAAGGTGGGACCGCCGCCGATCAGGCCGAGCCACAGCAGGGTCGGTCAGGACAGGCGTTCGCCCTCGGCGGCCAGGGGGCGCGAGCCCGCCCGGCTGCGGGTCCTCTGTGCCGGCTCGGCGGTGGCGGCGGCACCGGGCCCCCCGAGCCGGGTGGAGGAGGCCCGGCGGCGGCTGACCGAGGCGCCGTGGTGGACGAGACCGTGCGCCACCTTCCTCACCGAGTTCAGCCGGTCGAGACCGACACGCTCGCGACCGGAAGGGCAGGTCCGAACCCCGGATCGGCAAGAAGCGGCAGCGGCCCCGGACGGTCGTGGACGTGCTGCCGCTTTCAGCCGCAGGCTCACCCACGGGGAGACACCCGCGTACCTGACCGCGCGGCCCGGGTGGTCCACAGCAGGACAAGCGCCGCGACCTGGATACCGGCGACAACGATGACCAGAACGGGGACGGAGACGTCGTACAGCGCCCCGGTCAGTGTGCCGCCGGCCAGCGCGGCGACGCCCGTGATCCCGGCGAAGACGCCGTAGGCGGTGGCCCGGCGACCGGCCGGTACCAGATCGGCGACGGTGGCGCGCAGAGTGGACTCCTGGACACCGACAGCGGCCCCCCACACCAGCGCACCCACCACCGCGATCCCCACCGTGTCGGTGAAGGCGAGGGCGGGAACGGCGGCGGACAGCAGCGGAAGGACGACCAGGACCCGGGCGCCGAACCGGTCGTACAGCCAGCCCGTGGCCAACGCCGCCAGCGCGTCCGCGGCCATGGCCGCCGCGTACAGCACGGGCACCGTCGCGGTAGCCAACAGATGGCGGGTCACCAGGTGGTAGGAGAGCACACCGAAGGTGGCGAAACCGGTCAGGGTCGCGGCTGTGAAGGCCGCGTAGGCCCAGAAGGATCGCGGCAGCCCCGAGTCCCGGGGTTCCACGGGGGAAGGGGCTTCGGACGCCGGTGTGCCGGCGTCCGTCTCGTAGGCGATCGGGTCGGGGACCCTGGCCCGCAACCACAGCAGCAAGGCGATGGCGGCCACGCCGGGCAGGGCGAGCACTCCGAGTGCGGGCGCGTAGTCATCACGGGTGAGGGCGAGGACGCCGGCCACCGTGAGCGGACCGAGCAATGCGCCGACCTGGTCCATCGCCTCGTGCACGGCAAATCCCCGGCCCCGCCCGGTGGCGGCGGTGGCGTGTGAGAGCAGCGTGTCCTTGGCCGGAGAGCGCACCGCCTTGCCGACCCGTTCGGCGACCACAAGAGTGCAGGCCACCCACAGGACGCCGGTCAGACCGAGCACCGGAACGCTGACCGCGGTCAGGACGTATCCGGCGATCGTCCAGGCCCAGAAACGGCGGCTGCGGTCGGCCAGCGGACCGGAGACCAGCCGCAGTCCGAGCGCGGCGGCCTCCCCCGCCCCCGTGACCACGCCGACCACGGCCGCCGAGGCTCCCAGGTGGGCGAGCAGCGGGCCGGTGATCGAGCGGGCGCCCTCGTAGACATAGTCCATGAGCAGGCTGACGGCCCCGAACGCCACCACGAACCGCCACGGCGACAGGCGCCGGGCAGGTCCGTCCGGCGGTACGGACGCAGTGCGGGCGGGCTTCACATGTCCTCCCCCGGAGGTTCGCCCCGCGTCGCCAAGGGCTCGGTGGCGCGGGTGCGGAGTCGGCTTCGGGAGCACCAGGCACGCCCTTCGCGGTCAACGTAACAGTGCCGGATGGTGCCCGGCAGGCACACCAGGCCCGGCATCCGGGCCGTGGACTCGCCCGCCGCCGTGGGCGGAGGCGTGGGACGAGGATCGTTTCCGGCCCTGCGAGGACGTCTCGGACGTGACATGGTCGGTCTGCGCCGCCGTCTCGCTCGGGCGGCCGGGCATCCGGCCGTTTCTGTCGGCTGCCGCCGAACAACCGGCCCCGGCCCGAGCCCGCCCCGGGTGTGCCCGAGCGCCATCCAGTCGGTGAGCACCTTGATGATCCACGACATGGTGAGTTCTTGGAGTCGCGTAGTACCGCGGTACCACGTGCGCGCTCCGTTTCAGCCTCCGGTACCACCGAGTCGGGCCGATCGGGGACTTAGCGTTGCGGGATGAGGCGTCGGATCCGGCGGACGCCGAGCCCGGGAGAAAGAACGCCCATGATCGACGCGCAGCAGCTGACCAAGAGGTACGGGGAAAAGACGGCCGTAGACGGCCTGGACTTCGTCGTGAAGCCAGGCACGGTGACCGGCTTCCTGGGGCCCAACGGAGCGGGCAAGTCCACGACGATGCGCATGGTCGTCGGACTGGACGCCCCTACCAGCGGTTCCGTCACGGTGAACGGTCACCGCTACGCCCGGCACCGGGCACCGCTGCAGGAGGTCGGCGCCCTTCTGGAGGCGAAGTCGATCCACCCGGGCCGCTCGGCCTACCACCATCTCAGGGCATTGGCGCTGACGCACGGCATCCCGCGCCGCCGGGTCGACGAGGTCATCGAACTCGCCGGGCTCGGCAGCGTGGCGAAGAAGCGGGCCGGTGCCTTCTCCCTCGGTATGGGCCAGCGACTCGGCATCGCCGCGGCGATGCTGGGCGACCCACAGACGGTCATGCTGGACGAACCCGTCAACGGGCTGGACCCCGAAGGCGTGCTCTGGATACGCAACCTGCTGACGTCGCTCGCCGAGGAGGGACGCACGGTGTTCGTCTCCTCGCACCTGATGAGCGAGGTGGCACTGGTGGCGGACCATCTCATCATCGTGGGGCGCGGCCGGTTGCTGGCCGACACGACCGTGCGGGACCTGGTCCACCAGGCGGGGGGCGACACCGTGCAGGTGGCCACGCAGGACCCGGCCCGGCTGCGGGACGTCCTGGCCGGACCGGGCGTCGACATCACCGGACGCATCGGTTCAGAGGAACTGCAGGTGACCGGCCTGACCGCCCGCGAGATCGGTCTGAAGGCCGCCGAGCACGGGATCGCGTTGTTCGAACTGAGCACACGCCAGGTGTCGCTGGAGCAGGCGTTCATGGATCTGACCAGGGATGCCGTGGAGTACCACGGCTCCACGACCGGCACCGAGACCGTCGAGCCCCTTGAGAGGACCGCGTGACCACCCTCACCGCCACCACCACCGACACGCCTCCCGCCGCCCCCTCCCGCCCCCCTTACCGGGTGACCGGGCCGCGCGTGCTGGCCTCGGAATGGGCCAAGCTCTGGTCCCTGCGGTCGACCTGGATCACCCTGGGACTGGGACTGCTGTTCCTGATCGCGTTCGGACTGATCGCCTCCAGCCGGTACAAGTCCGGGATCGGCTCCGGCCACATGGACGGGGACTTCGCCCATTCGACCGCCGTGAGCCTGTCGCTCTTCGGAACGAACTTCGCCCAGCTCGCGTTGGGCGTCCTCGGCGTGCTGGTCACCGCAGGCGAGTACTCGACCGGCATGATCCGCTCCACCCTGGCCGCGGTGCCGCGCCGGCTCCCGGTCCTGTGGTCCAAGGCAGCAGTGTTCGGCCTGGTCGCGCTGGTCATCGGAACGCTCGGCGTGTTCGTCGCCTTCCTCTTCGGCAGCCGCATCGTCTCCGGCACACCCGCCGCCATGGACTTCTCGCATGCCGGCGTCGTACGCAGCCTGCTCGGCGCCGGCCTCTACCTCGGACTGGTCGGCGTGATCGGTACCGCCCTGGGCGCCCTGCTGCGCTCGGTGGCCGGCGGCATCTCCGTACTCGTCGCCACGCTGATGCTGATTCCCGGCCTGGTCTCTCTGCTGCCCAGCTCCTGGCGCGACGACATCAGCCCTTATCTGCCCAGCAACGCAGGCGAGTCGATCTTCGCCCTGACCCGCGACGCCACCAGCCTGTCGCCCGGGGCCGGCCTGCTGGTCTTCCTCGGCTGGACGGCACTCGCCCTGGCCGGGGCGGCATACCGGCTGCTGCGCAGCGACGTGTGACGCCCTGCATCATGAACACGTGATCCCCGTGACCTCCCTGACCCCCGAGGCCCCCATGCCCACCGAAGACATCGGTGGCATGGGACCGCTGGTCGCCCGGTTCTCCCGGGCCGGCCAGCGGTTGCGGCATGCCGACCGGGCGTATCCATGGGTGCTGGACACCGCGGTGGTGGTGTTGGTCTTCCTGATGTTCTGCCTGCCGGACCTGCTGCACGCAGGTGGCGGCGACGGCGACGGGCCCCGCCGGTTCCGGCTCGCCTTCATCCGGCTGCCGGTGGCGGGGATGCTCGCGCTGCAGGCCGGGCTCGTACTGCCCCTGCTGTGGCGCCGACGCGGCCCCGCGGTCGCTTTCGGCGCCGTGGCCGCCGTGTTCGTCCTGCAGTGGTCGCTGGGTGCCGCGCTGCGCGCGGACGTCGCCCTGTTCATCGCCTTGTACAGTCTGGCCCTGCACGGGCGGCTGCGGCAGTTGCCCTGCGCCTGCGGGGTCATGGCGGCCGCGTTGGTGCTGGTCGCCCTGCGGGCATCGGCGGCGGTGTCCGTCGGGGACGCGCTGTTCTTCCTGCTGAGCACGGCGACCGCGGCCCTCGCCCTCGGTCTTGTGGTCCGGATCCGCAGGGCCCAGGTCGCGGGGCTGCGGGAGCGGGCGGCCCGCCTGGAAATCGAACGGGACCAGCGCAGCCGGCTCGCCACCGCGGCCGAGCGCGCCCGGGTGGCCCGCGAGATGCACGACATCGTCGGCCACAACCTGTCCGTCATCATCACCCTCGCCGACGCCGGGGCCTACGCCACCGCCGCCGCTCCAGAACGGGGCAGGGAAGCCCTCCACCTCATCGGCGACACGGGCCGGCAGGCCCTCGGCGAACTGAGACGTGTGCTGGGCGTCCTGCGGGAGGCGTCGGACGGCCCGCGGAACGGCCCGGAACTCAGCCCGCAGCCCGGCCTCACGGACATCGACGAACTGTGCGAGAGGGTTCGAGCCGCCGGCCTGGAGGTCGTCTACCGGACCGCCGGTGACGTTGACGCCCTGGACAACGGGGTCCAGCTGACGGTTTACCGCATCGTTCAGGAAGCCCTGACGAACACACTGAAACACGCCGGAGCCGACGCACGTGTGAACCTGGCCATCGTGGTGAAGGACATGCGGCTGACCCTCACGGTCCAGGACACCCGCCCGGCCGGTGCCTGCCGCCGACCTGATCCAGCGAACGAGGAAGGACATGGTCTGGTGGGCATGCGAGAACGGGCCGCTCTCTACGGCGGGAGCCTCAGCGCAGGCCCTTCCGGCGGAGGATGGACAGTCGAGGCCGTCCTCGACCTCACCCCCCAAGGCGGTGCCCAGTGACCACCGTGCTCATCGTGGACGACCAGCCGCTGCAACGTTACGGCTTCAGACTGCTCCTCGACTCCGTTCCCGAGACGGAGGTCGTCGGCGAGGCCGCCCACGGCGGAGAAGCGGTCCGCAAGGCAGCCGAACTCCGCCCCGACGTCGTCCTCATGGACGTCCGCATGCCCGGCATGGACGGTATCGAGGCCACCCGCCGCATCACCGCCACGGGCGACCGCTCCCGCGTCCTGGTGCTGACCACCTTCGACCTCGACGAATACGTCCACGCGGCCCTGCGCGCCGGAGCCAGCGGCTTCCTCCTCAAGGACGCCCGCCCCGAGGAACTCCTCGCCGGTATCCGCGCCGTCGCCGTCGGCGACGCCGTCATCGCACCCTCCCTCACCCGGCGCCTCCTGCACGAGTTCGCCCACCTCCTGCCACCGCGCCCCGGCGGCCCCGCCGAAGACACACGACTGAGCTCCCTCACCGACCGCGAACGCGAGATCCTCGTCGCCATCGGCAAAGGCTGGAACAACGGCGAGATCGCCACTCACTTCGTCCTGTCCGAGTCCACGGTGAAAACCCACGTCGGCCGAGTCCTGGCCAAAATCGGCGCCCGCGACCGCGTCCAAGCCGTCATCTTCGCCTACGACCACGGCCTGGGCCGCCCCCATGCCGAGTGAGCCGAGGTAGACGCACCGACGTGGCGGCAGAAACAGGGCCCCGCGCAGCGCCCCGCGCCGGCAACACGACCGAGTCCGCTGCGCAGCCGCTGCGCAGCGATGCGCAGCGATGCGGAGCGGAATCGGGCGCGCGCGACGATGAAATGCCCGGAGCCGTGACTCCGGCCGTACCCACGTGCGCTCGCTGCCCTCGCCCACCCGCGCAAGCTCGACATCCTGGCCCAGACCGCCGCAGGCTTCGGCATATCCGTAAGGACCGCCCGCGCCTACACCGCCGCCGTACGGCTCCTCACCAACCGTGGAAGCGGCGGGGACCAGGTCGTGGGGCGCCCGTCAGTCGAGTGCGCCGGCCCCGGTCGCCGAGACAACCCGCGGGTAGACCCGGAGACCGGCACTTTCCTCCCTAGGTCGTGGTCTGGGGCATCCGTCCGACCCCGTTTGCCCCTGTCGTAGCCGAGGTGGAACGCCTCCTGCCCAGCCGCGTCGAAGGTCGTGCCCCGGGCCGTGGGTGAACGGGTTGTCTCAGCGCGCGAAGGTGCCGTCCGCGGGCAGGGCCCGCTCACTGTCGGGTATCGCTGCCTGCGGCGAGCGGGACGATCACGTTCGGTGCGATGCCGACGACGTGGGTGTCGATGTCGTGCAGGTAGAGGCCGGCGAGGTCCGCGTAGTACGCGTCGGAGGGGTTGCCTCCGGAGAGGTCGGATGCCTTCACTGTCGGCGAGGTGTCGGTGCCGTCCGTGGAGACCGCGGCCGCGAAGTCGAGTACCTGCGTGGGGTAGTTGTCGAGCAGGTAGCCGTTGACCTGTTCACGGGCGGCTTCCTGGGTGGCGGTACCTGGGTGGGCAGCGGTGAACGGAGGGATGGTGGTGAGGTAGACGGTGAGGTTGGTGTTCTGCGTGACCGGCTGCCCGTTGGCGTACGCCAGTCCGTCGTCGGTCGCATACGAGCTCAGTTGGGTGTTGAGTGCCTCCAGTCCGCTCTCGACCTTCGTCGCGCACGTGTTGGCGACGCTGGTGCAGTTGAGCAGGTCGGCGGCGCCTGTGGAGACGAGGACGGTGCGTACGTTGGCCTGGGCCAGGACGTTGCGGTCCAGGGGGTTGAGCGCATTCACGGGGGTGTCGCTGTTGGTGATCTGCGGCAGCAGGCTGTTGTCCAGGCTGGTGCTGTCGGTGCCTGCGTTGAGGATGCCGTAGTCGACGGAGCCGTCGCCGTTGGTGTCGGTGGCGATGGCGTCGGTGATGGCGTCGCTGAGGTGGTGTCGGCCGTCGCTGGTTCCTGTGTCGGCGTTGACGTTCTGGTCGCCGTAGAGAACCAGGGAGCCGGTGGGATCTGCGGTGGGCGTGGTGACGTCGATCGCGGCCAGGTACGGCAGGCCGGTGTAGGTCGTCTGCGTGAAGTCGCCGCCGACGGTGTCACCGGTGCGGTTGGCCGCGCTGCTGACCCACACGGGCGTCCGGGCCATAGCGTGGCCGGGCATGGCGGACACCGAGCCGTGCACCTGCACGCTGACCAGCAGGGTCGCCTGCTGTGGGACGTCCAGTGTCACCGGGTCGCTTGTCACGTCGGCGCCCGCCGGAATGGTGACGGAGGCGGCACCGCCGAAGGCCAGTGTGGTTGGTGCCGTGGCTGCCGTTGCGCCGCCCGCGGTGGAGTCCTGCAAGGCGACGGATGCCGCGTCGAAGGTCACGGGGGCGGTGCCCATGGCGTTGGACAGGTGGATGCGGACGCCGTTGCCGCCATCGGTGCCGATGCTGACATGCGCCGGGATACGCAGCGTCTGCCCGCTGACGGTGGCGGTGCTGCCGCCGGACTGCTGCACCTGGGCGGTGTCCTGGACGGAGGACCAGGTGCCGACCCAGTGCTGAGTGCTCGTTCCGCTGCCGGTGACGGCCAACGGGCGTATACCGAGGCCGAGGATGTGCAGGGCGGGCTGGCCGGCCTGCACCCCGTTGGTGAACAGGGGCAGGGAGATGCTGCTGACGACGGAGCCGGGGCAGACCAGCGGGACACTGACGGCGTAGATCTTCGGGCCGGAGCCCGGGCTGGTCTGGGTGTTGTCCTTGTGGTTCTCGTGGACCAGGGTCAGCGAAGCCGAGGTGGTGGGTCCGCTGATCCAGTCGGGCACGGTGTCCAGCTGGTATGTCTGGTCGGCGGGGTTGCCGTCCGGGTCCAGGCAGTTGTTCTTGGCGTAGGTGATGGTGCCGGTGGCTCCCTTGGCCGCACCGCCGGTGGCGAAGGCGAGGAAGACCACCGCGTCACCGGTGTTCACCACGCCGCTGTCCGGGACGGTGATGGTCTGTCCGGAGGCGAGCATGTTGTCGTAGGTGCCGGTGCCGAACTTCGGCAGTGTGACGGTGGCGCCGTCGACGGTGACCGTCTTGCCGCTCTGCCAGCCCGAGGTGCTCGTGAGGTCATCGGAGTTGATGCTGTTGCCGGAACCGTCGGCGTCGGCCGAGCTGGTCGTGGTGGGGTACGTGCTGGTGGCGGTGTTGTTCAGGCAGCTACTGGTGGTGTTGATCGCGCACGTCGGAGCCGGTGCGATCCGCGGCACGTCGACACCCGCCTGGAGTCCCGAGGAGCTGGGGTTCTTGCGGGCCAAAGCGTGGACGCCCGTGGCGTCGACCGCGCGCGTGGACAGCGCCGGGGCGTGCGCGGTGGTCATCGTCCTGCCCGTGCTTACCGTGGACTCCGCGTGCGGCCGGGTGGGGGCGTCCGGCGCCGCGTGGGCCGCCGCCGAGCTCAGAGACACGACGGCGAGAGTCGCGGCTACCGCGACCGCGACGGGTCTGAAGGTGGAATGTCTGGATGCCCGCAAGGCTGGGCGAAAGGCTGACATCGAAGTTGGGGTCCTTCGCGGACTCAGGCGGCCCCCCCTTGGGTCCGCGCCGCCTCACATTCTGAATCAAGGACAAGCGGGAACCATCGACAATCCACCGACAAGCCCACGCGGCTGGCTCGTTCTTGACGCGTTCGCCTCGCCGGTCTCGATATCTGAATGGCCGCCCAGACGGACACGTTCGACCGCGCGTCTACCCTCAGCGACAAAGACACTGAAGTCTGGCTGTTCACCTAAAGGTTCAACGCCCTGCGGGACGGCGCCTTGCCGGTCACACGTGGCCTCAGACATGAGCTGGGAGGTGCCGGATGAACGCGGGTCGTCTCTGGATGTCGGAACCTGCCCGCGGCTTCGTGGAGAAGCAGGATCCTGGCGGGCTCATCCGTCTCGGTCGTACGGGACTTGGCTGGCGGCTGGAGAATTTCGAAGGCCGGCTCAGATGCTCAGCCGAGGTTCTGCCGCATCTCGACGAGCGCCCCCGTCGGCTCTACCTGGCCAGCGAGGTTGCGGCTCACCGAACTGGCCGGAGAGCCGGTGCTTGCGAGGAGGGTCTGAGCCCCGGGAGCCGGTCCGGTGACCCACGGAACGCCCCCGCATCGGCGGGGAGGACCACGGCGGCCGACGCTGTCGGCGTCAGGTAGGACCAGCCTTGACGAGCGGCGCGTTGTCGCGCGGGCCCGCGTACGCGAGGGCGTTTGAACCCGCCCTTCGTCGTACGGGCCGGCAGGAAGACGGACAGTACCCGGCTGCCGGTGAACGCCGCGTCAGCAGCGGCTTGTAGGGGGCGGGGGGTGCTGCGCTCGTCGGCGGGCAGCAGCGTGCTGCTTCCCGCGAGAGGGTGCGGCGGTACGGAAGTGGCCTACGGCCGCCGCCCGTTGGGGGCAGGCTGCTCCCCCTCTCCCCCGGCATCCCGTGCCCATGCAAACGGCGCGGGAGGTGACGTCATGTCACGGAACGATTTCCGCCATGTAGCTCTTGTATACGACTGCCCCCGACGATGATCATTCCGCGTCCGACCACGTGCATAGTGGGGTGCACTCCAGCCAGCTGGAGCATGACAAGAATCAGCCACAGGGGGACCAGGCTCCATGCCATTCATACGCCGCCGCGGCATTGCGGCCGCTGCCGCCGTGATCGCCGCGCTCTTGGTGACCACCACGGCCTGCGACAGCACGAAGGGCGAGGGCGGCAACGCGTCCGCCTCGTCGTCGGACGGGGCGGGCCAGAACGATCCGGGCGTCGACACCGGACAGGACGGCGGGACGCCGCTCGGCGGCTACAAGCTGCCGGCCGGTGTGCCCACCGACCTCACCGGCCAGGCCCTGCAGAAGTGGAAGGACGGCGGCTGGAAGGACTTCAGCCACTGGAAGTCCAAGGCCGAGGACTTCACCAACCCGTACATCAAGGACTTCTGGACGCCGGAGCGGGTCGCCAAGGCCGCGTCGAGCATTCCCGGGGTCACCGTGGCGGACAGCACCAGCACCGGTGGTGGCGGCACCACGTACATGTACATGCCCGACGGTGCGGTGAAGCGGAAGTCGGCCACACGGGTCGCGACGACGTACCACCATTACGCGGCGCCCGTCGGCAAGCTTTTCTTCAGCACGCCGCAGGGTGACATGGTGTGCTCCGGCACGGTGGTCACCGACCCGGCGCACCCGGGCAAGTCCAATCTGGTGTGGACGGCCGGCCACTGCGTGCACGCGGGCAAGGGCGGCGGCTGGTACCGCAACATCGCCTTCGTTCCGTCGTTCGACAACACCGGCCAGTACACCATGGGTCAGGCCGGGCAGCGCATCCGCTCCACCGCCGTCTCGCCCTACGGCATCTGGTGGGCTGACTGGGCCACCACCTCCCAGGCATGGATCAAGGGCGGCGCCCATCAACAGACGGTGGCCTCGGCGTACGACTACGCAGTGATCCACGTGAAGCCGGAAAAGGGCCACAAGTCCCTTCAGGAGACGATCGGTTCGGCCCTTCCGGTGTGGTTCAACGCCCCGGCCGCCAACAAGATCAAGACCATGAAGGTGCGCGGCTACCCGGCGGAGTCCCCGTACGACGGCTCGAAGCTCTACGACTGCCGTGGCGCGACCAAGCGCGCGGTGCTCGGTTACAGCTACCCGAGCAATTACCCGGCGCAGTACATGATCGGCTGCACGATGAACGGCGGTGCCTCGGGTGGGCCCTGGTTCATGACCCACAACGGCCGTACGTACCTGGTCTCCGACAACTCCCTGAGCGACCGCCGGACCTTCGTCAGCGGTCCGCGCCTCGGTGCCAACGCCAAGCAGGTCTACCTGGCCACCAGCCGCAAGTTCGGATAGCCCCGACTCGACGCGGCCCCCGGCGTTCGGCGCAGGGGGCCGCGTCGTGCCTGGTCAGGTGAGTTGGAGGCCGCCGGTGTGCAGGAACCTCGACCGTGACAGGACTCTCCCCTGCCGGCCGAAGGCCGACCGCGGTTCAGTCTTGAGGCTGAGAACCACCGCCCGGGTTACTTACCTCCCTGGTGTTGGGGTCAGGACTACGGGGCCTCTGCCGGGTGAAGTGCTTTGCGTACGGCGAGGCGGAGCAGTCGGCTCAGCACTGCGGTGCCGTCGGAGGGGACACCCGCTGCGGTGTCGGAGTCGTAGTCGACCTCGATGAGGACGTTTCGGCAGAGCAGCAGGGCGTGCCCGTACGTCTCGTGCTTCTGGTCGTCGTACGTCGCGGTGACGGACGCGTGTTGCCAGTCGCAGGGGATGGCCAGGGGATCGGCGACGGGCGGGGTGCGGGTGTACGGGCGTGTGTAATCCACGAAGATGCGCCGTGCGATCTGGACGCCGCTCAGGTCGGGGGTCGGCTTCTCCGCATCGGTGGCCAGTGACAGGCGCGAGCGGTTGGCGTCGGTGTGCCAGCTGCACCACACGTCATCACGTCTGGGAATGGGCACGTACAGTCCGCCCATCTGTTGTGCCTCACGGTCACGCACGGGGTCGCCGTGGAGGGCCGAGGTGACCGTGTGTCCGTCGAGGAGAGAGCAGGCGGGCGGAGGAGCGGCATAGGGACCGGCTGGCCGGCTGATCCGGCTGACGGACTGCGTGATGTAGTCGCTCCCGAAGAACAACACGGTTCCTGTCAGGAGGAGGACAGGCCAGCGACCCAGCAGCCAGGGGGCCCGCGGCCACGGGTGGAGACGGCCCCTGCCGTTTCGGGCCGGCGGCGCTTCGCTGATCAGATGCTCCTGCAACCGCGCGTGGCGGAACTGGAACACCCCGCCGGTTTGGCGCAGTACACCGCGGACATGGGCGTCCTCAAGGAAGGCCATCGTCCGCCAGGGCAGCCGGCCGGTGGCCGCCAGAACGACGCGCGCCGCGGCGTGGCGGCCCCATGCCGTGTTGGTGATTCCCTGCAGGACGGTGATGACAAGAACGCCCGACACAACGGTGACCCACTGCGCCGGGCCTGTCACCTCCGCTCCAGCGTGGTCGCTCCAGGTGTGGAAGACCAGGATGGGCAGCAGCACCACCGCTTCCAGGCACCAGCGGCGCGGCCCGGTGACCGAGTGGTTGACCGCCAGGGCCAGGGAGGCGACCCGGTCGGCTCTCAGCAGGGAGCGTGGAGTGGCCGACGTCACGTCCGTCGTCATGCTCGGCGCGGCCCGCATGACGAAAAGGATCCCCAACATGATGGCCACGGGGACGGGGAAGCCGGTCGGATAAGGGTCCTTCTCACTAGGGATGTTGGTCAGCCAGGCGAAGCAGACGCCGGTGCCGCTTCCGGCGGCGCGCCAGGCGATCGTGGGCATGCGGCGACGCAGTTGCAGACGCGCGGGGAGCGGCTCGGTGGCGTAGACATCCACGAGGGCGACGAGCAGGGGAAGAACACCGAGCAGCGCCAGCGCGCCCCAGGGCGGGAGCGTCATGCCCCACCACCGGATGGTGCCGTGCGGCGGCAAGGCGGCGGTGAGGGCCACGGCGGCGCCGTAGACCAGGGTGACGGCCACCGCCGTCGCGGCCTTCGCCTGCTCGGAATACCAACGCCACCAGGCGAGTTCACCGCCGGGAACGCCGTGCCGGGCGGCGTCCTGTGCCAGCCGGCTCAAGTGACGTTCGGCGTCCTCCGCTCGCCGGCGGGACGGTCTGCCGACATCGGGCGGGGCCGTGTAGACGGCGGGGACGAACTGGGCGATGAGGTGCTTCTCGATCCTGGCTCTGCTCGGGAACGCGGCCGCGTCCAGCAGCTCGGCGGGATCGGAGTCCGTCTCACCGTAGACGCCGAGAGCCAGTCCGAGCATGAGTGGCGACGACAGTACGGCGCGCAGCCGCCGGGCATGGGGATCGTCGCCGTCACGGATGCGGCCGAGAACGGGCTCCCACTGCGGGGTGCCGTCCGCCCGTCTCCGCCGGGTGCTGGTCCTCAGGTACTCGCTCAGCTTCCGCACGGTCAGAGGCTGGAGCGTCACGGCCGCCGCGCCGCTGAGTACGTCGGCCCGGCGCACCGTGTTCCGGTATTCATCAGTGCGGCTGGTGACGACGAGATGAGTGTGTTCGTCCAGGCTTTCGTTGAGCGTCCGCAGGGCGAC
The DNA here is from genome assembly GCF_040706415.1 of Streptomyces sp. NPDC048106. Taxonomy (NCBI): domain Bacteria; kingdom Bacillati; phylum Actinomycetota; class Actinomycetes; order Kitasatosporales; family Streptomycetaceae; genus Streptomyces; species Streptomyces sp. NPDC048106. The sequence goes on from NZ_JBEZND010000029.1 coordinate 91,079, forward strand.
GGCCCGTCGCTCGGCAGGCATTTCGTCGAGCCCCTCGAGGATCAACAGGAGCCGCTCGGGCTTCGCCACCTCTTCGGCCAGTACGGTTCCGAAGCCGGTCGGTGCCGACAGTTCGGGGTGCTCGGTGGTGAGCCGCTGCGCGGCCCATCGCCACAGGCCCGTCTCGACCGGGTCCCAGGAAGCGAGGGGGAGGATCACTGGGACCCGGTCGGTCGGTCCTCGTCGCTCCAGGAGGCGCAGTCCGAGCCGGAGCGCCGCGATGCTCTTGCCCGCGCCCGGCTCGCCCAGGATCACCAGCCGTCCGGAGGGCACCAGGCCGTAGAGCCGGTCGATCTCGGCGACATCGCCGTCGAGGGGCAGGGGTTGGTCACTCCCTTCGCCGGTTCGGATGTTGGACCAGTGGTCGAACAGATCGCGCTCGGCGGCCTGGCACAGGACGGGCAGCAGGCGCGGGCCCTGTACGCGGCGCACGATCGTCTCGTCCCGCCACTGTTGGGCCTGCTCCCGGGCGAGCCCGCCGAGCACGCCGTTCACCGTGGCGCGCAGGGCGTTCTCGTAGCGGCCGCGCGACAGCTGACGGCTCTGCCAGGTCACCCATCCCACGGAGTACGCCGCCATCAGCAGCGCGAACCCGGTGACGACCAGCCAGGGCGCCCTGCGGCCGGTCGTGGCGGTGAGCCCCGTACTCAGCAGGAAGCCGCCAAGAGCCACGAGGACCGCCATGACCGCGCAGCGCCGGACGACCAACCAGCCGGACAAGGGCCTCAGATGGAAGGGGATCACCCCGTAGAGGTGCACGCGGCCGATGGAACCGGCCTGGATGACCGTCTGGGCGTCACCATGAAAGGTGTTGTGTACGCCGTGAGACCTGCTCCCCACGTCTCGCGCACCTCCACCATCTCCTGATCGAGCAGGATAGTACGCGTCCCCGGAGCGGTCCAAGTAGGCTGATTTTGCCTGGAGTTGGTAACTGATCACCGGGAAGCGGAGGTGGCGGGATGGACGCCGAACTGACTGCGCTGGCCTTGTCCGGGGCGACGACCCTGGTACAGCTGATGGCGGGCGACGCGTGGGCCACGGTCAGGGATCGGGTGCGGGCGCTGCTCGGGCATGACCGGCCCGGCCGGACGCGGACCACGGACGCGGAGCTGGAAGAGGTCCGCGCGGCGGTGGTCGTCGCCGCGAACAGCGACGATCGGGCGGCCCTCGCCGAGATCGAGTCCCATTGGCGGGCGCGGCTGCTGCTCCTGCTCAGGGAGGATCCCGCGGCGGAGGCCGAGCTGCGTGCCCTGCTGGCGGCAGCAGGGCACGTCTCGGCGCAGGGCACCACCGTCCACAACACCGTCAGTGGAGGCGACATCCGCGGTCCCGTGATCCAGGCCGGCACCATCAATGGCGACCTTCACTTCGGCTGACGGTCTCCGCCGCACGTTCGCAGAGGTTCACGAGAAGTAACGGCTGTCGTCTGTGAGGGCGTTCGCGCCGACGAAGCCCGGGCCAGGAAAGGTCCTCAGCCCGCGCGGCGTCTGTCCGGACACCGGGCTCGCCCGGCTGTCGTACGGGCAGGCCCGACGACAGTGGCGCCGCTCCGGCTGGGGAAGCGGCCACCGCCTCGCCCGAGGAGATCGAGCCGTCCCTCGCCGGCCACCCGAGGCCACCCGAGGCCACCCGAGGCCACCCGGCCGACGATGCCCCCTCACGGTCACCGTGTCGCACAGTCCAGGTGCAGGGGCCTGCCACGGCAAGCACGTACTGATCGTCGCGCGGAGCCGGGACGGCACGATCGTGCCCTGTCCTGACTGCGATACGCCGACTCGGCGAGTCCACAGCCGCTACCGGCGACCGCCCAGTCGTACGGCCGGACGGGCCCCGGCGCCGGGCTCGCGGCCGTCCTGCGTATCCCGAACAGCCGGACCACCTTGCTCAACGCAGCCAGGGCGCCGCCGGATCCGCCCCAACCTGCTGGGCGTGCTAGGCGTCGACGACTTCGCGATCCGTCGGAGCCGGCGCTACCGGACCGTGCTCGTCGACCTGGTCTCCCATCACGTCGTAGATCTGCTGCCCGGCCGCGAGAAAGCACCCCTGATCGCCTGGCCGGCAGATCACCCCGGTATCGAGATGGTCTGCCGGGACCGAGCCGGTGCCTACGCGGAGGCAGCAAGCGCCGGAGCACCCCAGGCCCGGCAGGTCGCCGACGCCTGCACCCGTGGGACAACCTGGCCCACACGGTCGAACGCACCGTCATCACCCATCGGCCCTGCTTGCCACCACCGCCACCGCAGCAGGCCGAATCCGCATCGTCGAAGACGCCCGACCCCGCCCTCGACCCGCACACCGGTGCCGAGCAGTGGCTGATCACCCGCGCCCGGGAGCGCTACCAGGCCGTCCAGGACCTGCTGGCCCAAGGATGGACGATCAGCGCGATCGGACGCGAACTCGGACTGGCCCGCCACACCGCCCGCCGCTACGCACGCTGCGAGAACCCCGAGGCCCTCCCCGACCGCGCGAACCAGGGCTGCACCAACGCCTCCGCCCGCTTCCACGAGATCCAGGCCCAGGGCCACCCAGGCCGCACGCCTCAGGCAGTTCGCCGCTTCCTACGACCGCCGCGGGACACCGCGAAGGCGGCGCGCACCCCGCCGCCCAAGCCTCAGGACCTCACCAACTGGATCACTCGTCACCCTGGACGCCTACGAGCCGAGGACGCCGACCCAGCCGATGATGCGCCCCCCGACAGACCGCGGCGGCGGTCAGCACGTCCTCGCGTTGCCGCTCCGGAGACGACGTGGCGAGCTGAGGCGGGCGTTCGATCATGCTCAGGTCCGTACCGCGTAGGACTTCTCCGTTACGAACACGCAAGGGCCGGAGACTCGGCGGCCGCACCCAGAACGATCTCGCTCAGCCCAGGAAGCTCAGTCGAACCTGACGGTTGGCGTTGTCTCGGTTGGTGTCCACCAAACTCCGTTAAGGCAACACCAGCCTATCCGGATGGCAAGGGCCGGGGCCGGCCCTTGCCACAACCCCGCGGTCACTTCTCCAGCAGGGTCACAGGGGCCTGAGGACGAGGAGGTGGCAGTCGAGGATCTGGCGGGCTTCCCTCCGGCGGGAGCGGCGGGGGTGCAGCAGGGCGACTCCGACGATGACGACGTACACGGTGATCCAGATGTGCAGGACGGTGATCAGGACCCAGAGCAAGGGCCCGGTGGTCGGGAGCAGGGCGGTCAGTGCAGTGAGCATGGTTCCTCCTAATGTGCCGCCGGGCCGTGCGCTGCGGCGTTCCCCCAGGTCACCAGGCCCGGTGCGCCCGGCCCGGGTAAAGGTGGGGGGTCTCTAATTCCCGAAGGCGCGGCCTCTTCCGACGGAAGTAGGTAGGTTCGCGGCATGTCTTCTCCTGGTCCGGTCTCCGCTGATCAGCAGCTCGTCGAGCACGCGCGTCAGCACGGTTTCGTGGTGTCAGCGAAGCAGCTTGCGTCGTGGCGGCGGGCGGGGCTGTTGCCGGAACACACGAAGCGGGCGCTGGGCCGCGGGCGCGGGAGCACGTCGGTTCCGGACGACGAGGCATTCGGTCTGGTCGTGGCGCTCGCCCGGCTGGTGCGGAGGGGCGCTCGGCCCTCTCATCTGGCGCTGGCGCTGTTCGGCGAAGGGCACCCGGTGCCGGAGGAGACCGTGCGGGACGCCTTCGGCAAGGCGGTCCGGGGCCTGGGCGCCGGGCTAGGCGAGGAAGGTCCGGAAGAGGGGGAGAACGAGGAGGAGTGGGCGGAGCGCGTCGCCGACGAGGTGGTCGCCTCGGGGCAGCGGGTGCGGCTCGTTCCCGCGCGGGTGCGTCGGATCGATGAGGGCATCGCCCGGTACATGCGTGACCGGGGGGTGGTGTGGCCCCCTCCCGAGCTGGCCGACCTGGACGCGAACCCGGAACCTCCGAGCCTGTCCGGCGGGGAGGTCACGGCTGCCGCGGTGACCACGGTGCTGCGTGGAGGTGCCGCCGTCACGCCGCAGGGGATCGGTGACGTGCTGCGGGCCGTGCAGCCGACGGGGTGGGGCAACCCGGGGGCGTCACTGGCCGAGTACACGGTCGATGACGTCCCTGATGCCGCCCAGGAGGTGTTCCTTCCGGACGGCGGGATGAGCACCGTTCCCGACGGTGACGTCCGCGGCGCCCTGCTGAGTCTGGCGGAGACGGCCACCCTGGAGGACCTGCGGGACGCCTGGGAGGTGAGCGGGGCGACCCGCGAGTGGGCGCTGGACCTGTGCGCACGGGTCGAGGCGGAGCTCGAGGCCGGCGAGCTGGGCGACGCGGCCCTCGCCTGGCTGATGGGCAGGGCCTTCGTGTCGTGGCTGGTGCTGATGGCCCAGGTGGGAGACCGCCACTGATCCCCCACAGACCGGGCGTCGGACTCCCTGATCCTGTTGATGATGCGGCGGTCGTTGCGCGACCTCGACGGCAAAGTGCCGGACTGCCAATGGGAGCTGCTCGGATCCCCCGCCGTGCTGCCGGCCCCGCTGATCCCGTTCCTCCAGCCGCGGCACGCCTCCAAGATCCAGTAGGAGAATCATGATCCAGAGCCCTCGTGAGACCGTGGCGGCGGCCATGGCCGAAATGGCGGTGCTGCGTGCTCTCCAAGTGGCCGGTCGGCGCTTGCTCGCGCGGCGGAGCCGGGCGGTACGGGGCCCTCTGCGGACCGTCCCTCCGTGGGAGCTGCATGTCCATCTGCCGGTTGGCGATACCGATCTGGCGCTGCTCCTGCGGGATGCGTGGGTCATCCCGGAGGCCGTCGGCCTGCCCTCGACCATGATCGAGGCACTGGATCAGCACGTGCGAATTCTGCTTGCCGCGGGGCTCGGGTACCGCCGGGACGACTTGTTCAAGACCTTGTCCCGTCTGCCGCTGGAACAGCTGGTACTCCCTTGGGACGCGCCTGCCGGGACGGACAAGGCTCATGCCCCGAGCAAGTGATCCGGTGGAGCTGAGGGCGGCAGGCGTCCTGCGGTACTGCACGGGTGAGACCGTCGAACCGTATGACCGCTGCCCTCGGTGCGGTGATTTCCACGAGGTGCACGCTGCCCCCGACGGGCGCTTCGACTTTATGTGCGGCGGTGATCGGGCAGTTGAGGTCACACAGGTGACCAGCAGTGTGGCTGAGCGGAACCGGCGCTCCTGGGAGCCGTACCTCAAGAAGCGTGCGGTACCCGAGTTGAATCTGGGCTGGCACGTGGTGTTCGAGAGTACGGCGAAGGCAACCTACGGGGGCCGCAAGGGGAACCCTCGCTTCAGGGATGCCTTGACCGTCATCAGCCCGGCCCTGGCCGAGCTGGAACGGCGTGGTGTGCACCGCTTCACCCCTGGCACGGCCTGTATCGAGCATCAGTTCCACGAGGAGGCGTGCCCATACAGCGTCCTGGGCAGTGCCGGGGTGATCTCCGGCTGTTCCATGCCCAGCGACACGACTACCGGCTACATCAGCGCCGGCCTGCTGACGGGGTCCGACCAGATGCCGGCTTTCAACCCAGACCACTGGGCCGGGAAGGCCGAGAAGAACCGCCGCCAGGGAAAGCCCCCACCGCCCTCTCCCCTCCCGGAACCACTCCGGATGGGCCCGGTGCTGTGGTCGTTGGATCCGGACTTCCTCGCTTCACTGGAGAAGCGCCGGGCCGAGGACGAACAGAAATCGGCCGAGACGACGCGAGCCCTTTTCCCCGGTCGCCACACCGATGCTGAACTCGCAGAACTGGCCTGCCGGGACGTGAGCGAACGGATTACCCTCGCACGATCCCTGACCTGGCGGACCGCGCTCCCGGCGAACCCGCCGCCCATCGCTGACGCCGACGGCGGAACGGAACTGGTGGACTTGCTGGAAGTCGAGTTCGGGCTGCACGAGGACCTGGCCCTGAAGCTCAACGCGGCTTCCGACCGACCGCGCCGCGAGGTGTTCTTCTGGCTCACCTGGATGCGTTCCTCGGCATGGCACCGCCTCGCCGCTCCAGGCCTGCTGCCCCCGCGGTCTCCGAACGTACCGGCCGGCATCACCGGCCTCTGGGTCGGCTGCCTGCTGGACCAGACCCACGTCCTGCACTGGGACCACGACACCGGCTGGACGCGCCACCCGCTCCCGAACCCGCTGCCTGTACCCCGATTCCTCGGCTGCCCCTGACCAACGACAGGACAGCACAGAGGCATTTCGGCCCCCTCATGGGCCGAGGTCGGACTGTGAGGAGGACCCGCTTTCCGGCTATAGGCACGCTCCGCAGTTGTCTATGTTGCTAGCCCTCGACTCCGCGAAACTCCGTTAAGACAACTGTGAGCCTAGACCCTAAACTGGGCCTCGTAGGGCCCCTCGTCGTTCGGGACGAGTAGGTCGTCGGTTCAAATCTGGCCACCCGGACAGCTGAAACACCAGGACAGGGCCCTGATCCGCATCACGGGTCAGGCCCCTGACGGCTTTACGCCAGCCGACCAGCCAGCTGCAGCCGACCACTGTCAGTCAGGACCTACCTCGTACAGCGTCAGCATCACTGCCACAACGGCAACGCCGACCAAGAGCGCAGCGCCCAGCCGTTCGTCGCGCCGAGATTCGCGCACGACGAAGCAGCCGACCATGGCGATCAGAGCGAGAGTCAAGGTGTCAGGCATTCACGTCTCCCGCGCTTCCGCCGCACGGTCATCGACTCGACCGACAGCAGGCGACTGGGCCGCTCGGAACCGGGACGGCTCCTCGCCATCCCGGCTGTGGTGCACACGGCGACCGAGCCGCTTGAGTTTGCGACGTACTCGCTCACCCAGAGCCTCGGCATCACCCTGCACGTAAGCCTGCGAAGTGAGGGCCAACACCGTGGCGGCCGCCTCGGTCCAACTAGACGTCCCCGAACGGGACCAAGCGAGCGCGACGGCCGGCCCTCTCTATCGGCAACATCTGCTCCAGCACGGCGAGCACACGCGGATCACCCGGCAGCACCCCCGCAAGGATGTCAGCTGGGTCGGGCCCTCCTGCGACGAGGTCGGCGAGAGTCAGCCCATTCTCCAGAACGGGGACATCGAGGCTGAGCAACCGCTCTCCGGCGCAGCGCCGGCGCCACAGTGGCGTGAGCTGTCGGTGGATCTCGCTCACCTCACGCATCAGCCGGGAGAGAGCCCCCCGGCGAATGGTGCCGTGGGTGTACAGGGTGCTCGCCCAGTCGCCGAGGAGAGCCGTGGACACCGGTTCCTGCCAGCGGGCCCCTCGCCACAGGCCAAGGTCGACGGCCATGAACTTCTCGATGAGCTCGGTGTTGCCGAGCGCCGCCTCATTCCGAGCTTCGACGGCTCGTGCCGCGAGCCTGGCCTCGCGGGCCACGGCACGAGCCTCCGGGGAGCTGGGCTTCGCGTCGCTGGCCGCTCCATCCCACGGGCGGTCGACTTCCCCGTCCGTCCAGGTACGGACGACTTCCCACGGCTCGAGTCGAGGGCTGTCCAAGAACAGACGTCCCGCCAGCAGTCGCCCGCCGTTCCTTTCGTTGCCGAAATAGAAGTAGGAGCTGTCGCGGACTCCCCCGTCACCCCCCGTACGCAATGAGGTCGTCCTCACTCAATACAGGGAGGCCGTGAGTGGACTGTGGAGCAATGGGTACGGACTTCGGCTCAGGAAGTACCCGCCACCGCCTGACCAGACCGTAGCGTGCGTAATAGGCGTCTAAGGGCTGTCCCGCAAAAGGCTGGCTGGCGCCCGCGTCAGGTGCTGAGCGGGATACTCGCGGGACTCCGACGCAGGGCTGTGACAGCCTGCGGACATGTCAGAGTTGCGTGTCCATGCGGGTCGTCACTACGCCATCCAGTTCCACTACGCCTTGCCGGACGACGCCTGGTGTGTGGAGCTGAGCGCGGCCGTCCCGGCGCCGGCCGCGTGGGCTGAGATCCCCAACGCCGAGACGCGCCTGCCTGGAGCTGCCTTCCTGGTGGCGGTGATACCCGACGAGGATCCGGATCTGGAGCCGACCGTCCACATCCACAGCCACGACGAGCACGTCATCCCCTACGAGATCATGCGCTGGTTCATGGAGCACGTGGCCGAGCAGGTTGAACGCTGCCGCATCGCCTTCGAGCAGGGAGAACCTGAAGCAGTGGAATGATCACGCAGTGACTGGTGTGATCACGGCGTCGGAGCCCTCCTGGATAGCCCCGTTCAGCGGGCTGAGCCCGCGTCAGTTCGGCAAGCTGATCACCGCGCTCCGGCGCGAGGGTGCAGATCCGGTGCGCAAGGGCCGGCCGTGGAGTCTGCCGCTGGAGGACCGCGTGCTGCTGGTCGCCGCGTACTGGCGGACGAACCTGACCCTGCGCCAACTGGCGCCGCTCTTCGGGGTGTCCAAGTCCGCAGCCGACCGCATCATCGATCACCTCGGACCCGCGCTCGCGCTCCAGCAACGCAAGCGGTTCCGCAAGGACACCGTGTTGATCGTGGACGGCACCCTGGTCCCCACGCGCGACCACAGAATCGCCGAGCGGTCGAAGAACTACCGGTATTCGACCAACCACCAGGTCGTCATCGACGCAGACACTCGGCTGGTCGTCGCGGTCGGCCGGCCATTGCCCGGCAACCGCAACGACTGCAAGGCGTGGGATCTGTCCGGAGCGAAGGACGCCGTCGGCAAGACCACGGTCATCGCGGACGGCGGTTACCGGGGCACCGGCCTGGTCATCCCGCACCGCCGTGAACCCGGCCAGAGCGAACTGGAGGCATGGAAAGAGGAACACAACACCTCCCACCGCAAGGTCCGCGCCCGTGTCGAGCACGCCTTCGCCCGGATGAAGACCTGGAAGATCCTCCGCGACTGCCGCCTCAAGGGCGAAGGCGTCCACCACGCGATGCTCGGCATCGCCCGCCTGCACAACCTCGCCCTCGTCGGGTGACGACGAACAGGCAGGTCAACGCACACGTCCTAGATCATTTACGGGACAACGCTTAGGCATCCCACGCCTAGAACGCGCTCAGATCGTGCCGCTGTTACCGACAAAGGAGCGGAGGTCGAAGTGGCTTACACGTTGTTCAGCAGCCCCACCATGATGTTCTCCACTGGCTCCAAATTGTGAAGTGACGGCTCGAAGCGGCCCCGCCTTCGCCTGGCCATGACCAGCGGCAACCGATAGCCCCGGCCACGTCGAACGGTCATGGATCTTCACGAACTGGGCCAGCTCCAGCCGTCCGGGCGGGGCCGGATGACGACATCAGAGCCAGGTCGAAGGCCGCTCGATGCTAATGAACGCCTTCCCCGTGGTCGTGGAGAAGTTCGGGACACCTACGCCTGGTCGGAGGTGTCCCGCTCCGGGCTTGCTCGTGAAGGACAGCGTCTCGGTCCACGCCGGGACGGCGTGCAACCGGAGGGGCGAGAATTGGCCAGGCTGTGGCCGGTGTTGTGCTTCGGGCTCTGGAGCAGCAGGTGGGGCGTAATGTCGGTAGTGGGGAGTTGCTGACGTACCGTGGGGGGACGCTTGGCCGGTATGCGCGGGCAAAACGGGCCGGACCTGTTCTCCGGTTCGCATCCTGAGGATGACTTGCAGGCACAGTTGCCTCCTTTCATCGCTCCGGTCGCGGCATCTCGCGGTGCGGTGGTAGAGGACGCCACGTCGTTGCGGATCGCCGAGGCCATCCACGATGCGTTTGGTGATCTGTCGTCCGAGCGGGGCTTGACGCGTTCCGAGCTCGAGGCGGCCTGCTCTGCGGTGGCTGGTCCGGAGGCGTTCGAGCAGCGGTTCGGGGTCTTCGTCGCGCTGCGGCTGCTGGAGCGGGTGCGGGAGAAGGCACACGAGGGCCGCTACGTGTTCAATCCCACCAGCGGCGCTGCGCTGCTCGTCTTCGAGCGTCTGGCCGAGGCCGGTGGGGTGGAGGATATCATGTCTCTCCTCGACCGGACGCAGCGGGATGTGGCCGAGGGAGTACTGGACGAGAAGGAGCTGGTGCGCAAGCTCAGGCGTGTGCGGCGCGACTTGCGCATTACCACGGACTATCTGCTGCGGCGGGTCCGGTCCCGCCCGATCGAGGAGCTGCTCGGGCAGCGTCATCATCATCGTGCGAAGGCGGCGCTGATGGTCAACGCCCGGCGGTTGGTGGAGATGGTGTCCCGCGACTTTCCGGGGCTGCGGGCGGATGGGACACACCTGATCCGGGAAGCGCTGCGCTACTCCGCGGCCGTCGACGAGTTCTATGACCGGCTGCTGGCCCAGGCCAGTACGCGGCGGGACTTCAGCATGCTCCCGGCGGAGCAGTATCGGACGGCTGCACTGACGTCGTCGGTGGCGGCGCTGGCCGGTGTGTTCTCGGAGGTGGTGTTCGATCCGCCCGCAATGCAGGTGTCGCCGGCGGGGATTTTGGAGGCGGCCGAGAAGCACCGTCCGCCCGCTCCGCGTAGGCGGGCCGCTCCCCCGCCGGAGCCAGCGCCGGGGCCCGATCCGGTCGAGACGGCGCGGGCGCGTGCCGCTGCACTGCGGGAACAGCGTCTCGCCGCGATGGAGTTGCTGATCGGCGGGCGGGACGAAGCGGACCTGACGCAGGCGCTGCGGGGACGGTCGTGGAGGGCGGCTGTCACGATGCTCGCCCGTGTTCTGCGTGCCTCGGCTGACCCGTCGGTGCCGTTCATGGTGGAGGTGTCCGGCGGGCTCGCGATCGATCCGGCCGGGCCGGTGACGTACGCGTCTCCGGTGTCGCTGTTCCGTGTCCCGCAGGACACGTCCGCCGTCGACGAGGTGTCACAGACCCTGCCGGAAGACGCCGATGAGCGGTGACGACGCCTACCTGCTGGCCCGGGCGCGGGCCCTGCGGGTGGTTCCGGTGCCGGACGAGGCGGACGTCCTGCAGCGCCTGGGCCGTGCGGCGGAGGCCGTGGAGCGGAGGCTGGTCACCCTCGCTGCGGGCGACGGTGCCGCGGGGTTTTTGGTGACGTGGGGGCAGGATGTTGAGCTGGCCGGGGCCGGCCAGGAGCGGAGCGGCACGCACCGGGAGGCCTCGCCGTCGGTGCTGCTGATGCTGGGGGCGTGCCTGCGGGCGTGCTGGACGGATGTGGAACAAACCCCCTACCCCGGCACGGCTGCGGCCGAGGAGGACGTGCTCGCCGCGGTCGTGCCGCCCGATGCGGTGACGGTGCGTGCGGGCATCGCGCATTACGCGCCGACGGCCCCGTACCGCAAGGCGCTGCGGGTGCTGCGGGCGTGCGGATATCTGGCCGCGGACGCCGGGGACGGCATGGTGCGGCTGGGGCCGGTGGTGGCGGCCTGGCCGGAGCGGGACGTGGACGAGCTGCGCCGCGGCTATCCGGTGCTGCCTCACATCGAGGAAGGGTAGGGGCGTGGATACAGGGTTGTTGGAGGCGTTGTCGCCGCAGCGCCGAGCGGATGTGCAGGCCGCGGTGTACGCGGTGGAGACGTCGATGCTGCCGGTGCCCGCCTCCGGCTACCGGGCGTTAGCCGAGACGCCGTTGCGGATGGTGGTCGAGAGCGTGCTGGCCTCGGCGGGCCGGACTCTGCTGGCGGTCGGCCCCGGTTATCTGTCCGGCTACGACGATAAGATCCGCGGGCGGCTGGTGCGGGAGGGGCTCGGTGTCCTGCCCGTCGAGGACCGCGCGGTGCTGACGCTGGTCGTGCTGTTCTCCGTGGTCATCCCCCGGGCGTCCGGTGCGGTGCTCCCGGAGACGTTGTGGACGCAGGGCGAGCCGGTGCGCAAGGAACGGTTGCGGGAGGCCGCCGTCTCCGACGGGGTCCTGGACGCGGCCCTGCGGCGGCTGGTCGACGCCGATCTGGTGCGCTCGGTTCGGCCGGGGCTGCTGCTCGGGCACCAGTTCCTGCGACTGACGCCCCGGGTCGAGACGAGGCTGTTCGAGGAGCTGGTGCTGCTGGCGGACCCGCACGGGGCGCTGGCCGAGTCCATCCAGCGTCGCCGGGAGGGGCCGGGCGAGGATCGGAGCAACGGCGGGGAGGAGAGCGGTGGTTGAGGCACTGCCCGGTCTGAATGAAGGGCGCGGGGTCGTCGGGGGCCGGCATCTGGTCGCCCTGCAGACTTTCGACATCGCACGGCTGACCACGCACGCGGTGCCGGTGGTGCCGGAGGGGTTCATCGCGGTTTCCGGTATGGGGCCGCGCGAGGACTCCAACGGCTCCGGCAAGACCTCGTTCCTCATCGCCGTCTCCGTGCTGCTGGCTGATCCGCAGTGGCGCTTTGAGTCCAACGGCGGCCGGTATGCCAGCGAGATCCTCTTCAAGCCCGATGCCGCGGGAGTGGACCGGGCCCAGCAGGCATCGGCCGCACCGCACGGCTATGTGATCGGGGTCTTCGCCGAGCCGGACCGCGCCCCCGCGAGCGCCCTGACGGTGTGGGTTCGGATCGCGACCACCGCGCCCTACGTGCAGGTCAAGTGGGTGCAGGGACTGCATGTGGCCGACGGGGCCACCCACACCGAGCGCACGCAGCAGGCCGATGCGTTGTGGCGCGAGCTGGGCGGTGGAGTGGTGTCGGCGCGTCGGATGGCCGGTGAACTGTACGGCAACGCCCCTCGGTGTCTGACCTATCTCGATACGGCTCTGCGTCCGGCCGTGCCGTCGCTGCTGAGCCAGCAGCTGTCCGAGATGGAGCCGGAGGCGATCGGCGCCTCGCTGATCGCGCTGTCGGGAATGACCGAGCTGCTGGAGCAGGAGGAAGCGTTGCGCGGACAGGCGCTGGACCGCCGGGTGCGCATGGACCAGGTCCGCAAGGAGAACGAGGAGGCGGACACCGCGGACGAGACCGTCCTGTCGGGCGTGCGTGCCCGGGACGCGGCCCGGCTGGCCCTGGAGGAGGGGCAGTCGCAGTGGCGGCGGTACGTCGCGACCTGCTACGTACGGGCCACCGAGGCGGACCGGGAGCTCGTGGCCAAGGGCGGCGGGCTGCGGAAGGCGGCCGCGGAGTGCCGGGAGGACGCCCAGGGCACCCGGGACGCCCTGGATGCGCTCCGCGCGGCCACCGGCCTGTCCGAGGTCGCAGGAGTGGCCCGACAGACCTGGTCGGACGCTCAGGACCTGCTGCGGCAGACGGAACGCCGGCGCACCCAGCTAGAGACCCGCAAGGAGGACCTGAAGGGGAAGCGGGCGAAACTTCTGCCGCAGGCGGACGGATGGCAGGGCACATCCCCCGACACAGCCCGGCAGCTGCTGGAGGCAGCCCGGGGCCAGGAGTTCACCGCCGGCCGGGACCTGCAGGATGCACAAGAGGCGGTGAATGCCGCCGAGCAGGTGCTGGCCGAGGTCGAGCAGGGCAGACACGGGCAGGCCGGTGCCGCCATCGCCGTCCTGGAGACCGCGGGCATCGGCGCCGTGGGACTGCTGGACCAGCTGCATCTGTCCGAGGCGGCACGCGCAGTCTGGGAGCCCCGGCTGAGCCCGTGGCGCGACGCCGTAGTGGTGGACGCGGGACGGGCGGACGAGGCGCTGGAGGCCCTGCGTTCGCTGCCCGGCGCTCTGGTCGTCGCCGCCGATACCGCCGGTGCCCCGACCGCCGTGTTCGACGGTGTGAGCAGCGACCGTTGCATCTCCGGGTTCCTCACAGCCCTCGAGCAGCGCCTCGCGGCGCTGTCCTGCCCGTCCGGGGCCCGCGACGATCGCCTGCACCTGACGGTGGTCGGCGGGTTCCCCGATCCGCTCGCCGGGCGGGCCCTGCGGCTGCAGCGCGCCGAACAGGACCTGGAGGCGCGCAGAGGCGACGTCGAGTCCGCGCGGAACGTCCAGCGAGAGAAACGGGCAGCACGGGTCCTCGCCGAGGGCGAGCACCGGGCGGCGGCCGCGATGCAGCAGCTGGACGACTTGCAGGAACGCGAGATGGAACTCGACAAGCAACTCGCCGCCGTGGTCGGGGCAATGGGAGAGGTCGTCGACGACGTGGCACAGAAGCTGGCCGCCTATGAAAAGGCCCGGGACCTGGCGGCCAGCCACGCGGAGAAGGTGAAGACGGCCACGCTGACGGCCCGGGCAGCGGCGGAGGCCGCGCGGGCGGCCGGCCAGGCGATCGCCGCGCTCGAGCGGGAGCGTGAGCGTCTGCAGGTGCAGGCCTGGCAGTCCCGGTGGAGCGGCAGCCTCGAGGAGGCCGCCGACGAACTGGCCGCACCGGAGGGACGATCGCCCCGCCCCGGGCTCCTGCACCGGGCGGCCGAGGGCCGGCTGCGCCTCGCCTACGAACGCTACGGGCTGCGCGAGGGCCAGCCTGCCGACATGCACGAAGACCTGCTGCGCGGAATGGAGTTGTGCCGCGACCTGGCCGCGCAGGACCCGGCAACGCCGCCCGTAGTCGGCTTCGAGGACGCCGCGGCCCCCTTGCGGATCCGGCTCGACGGCCAGGCCGACATGGACCGCGTCACCGCCGCCCGGATCGAGGCCGAACGCGAGCTGCGGCAGGGCGCCTGGGACGAGCTCGTCGCCGGGGTCGACGAGAGCGCCCAGCAGCTCACCACGCTGCAGGACATGATCGAGCAGCATCTCGACGGCCTGTTCAAGCAGATCGATCAGGCCTTCAACCAGCTCGACCTGCAACGCCCGGGCGGACACGGCGCCACGCTGGAGGTGCACAGCGTGCGGCCCGACGGGCCACGCCCGTGGCGGTGGGAGGTGACACCGCGCTGGAAACGCTCGCCCTACAGCAGGTTCATCTCCTACCGGGAGAACGCCAACAGCGCCCAGGTGAAGGTGTATGCCGTGCAGTTGGTCCTGGCCGCACTGCTCGCGGATTCCGAGACCCAGGGGCGGGTGCTGATTCTGGACGAGCTGGGCAACAGCCTGGGCGAGAACAACCGCAAGGACCTGCTGGCGTCCCTGCGGGACGTCGCCGCGCGGCGACGCATCACGATCCTGGGCACCTGTCAGGACAGCGTGCTGACCGATGCCGCCGACGTGTGCGACGAGCTTTTGTGGTTCACCCATGCCTCCACGTCCGACGTCTACAACCAGCCCACCTGCGCCTGGGCCTACGACGCCGACACCGGGCGCGTCGAACTGACCGCCGACTGGCTCACGGCGGGACGCCCGCATGTCTGAACCCGAGGCCGATGCACCGCGGTTCCCTCTCCTCATCGGAGAGACGCACGGCCGCGAGCCCGTCCCACTGCCCGGGCTGCCAGCTGGCGTCATCGCCGTCACCGTTCCCCGAGTCACCCGCACCGAGGACGACCTCCCGGATGTCCGGGTCCCCCGGGACCGCAAGGGCCGCGTCAACACCCGAGAAGTGGATCTCGTCGCCGCAGCCCCCGTGAACGGCTACGCACCTCCCCCGGGCCTGAGCACACGCGACTTGATCAAGGTGCTCACCACGGGCGACCACAAACGGTGGGCCACGATCGAGGGCGACTTCGGCGACCGGGCCTGGGACGTGGCCGTCGCGCTGATCCAGTGCGGGGCCGTCACCCTGCGGTGCCGCGTCGAGCGGGCCGTCCGCTACGCACCGCGTCTGTGGCGGCTGACCGAGATCTGGGAGGACGTCCGCGAGGACAAGCTCGACGAGCTCCGTGGCCGCCCCGACGCCCTGGCGCTCCATGCCGAACTGCTCGAGGCAATGGCGCAGGTTCCGCAACTGGCCGACGAACGGGAACTGCTGGCGGCGACACCGCCCGGCCGGACTCTGCAGGTACCGGCCTCCAGCACGAGCGGGACCGGGGACTGGCGCGTCTACGAGATCGCCGTGCGCGCCGCATGCTTCTGGTGGCCCGCACACAACAGCCCCCAACCCATCACCGCCAAGGCCCTGGCCGGCAACGCACTGCGCAACACCAAGAGCGCCTGGACCGCCTCCCGCCGGCAGGCCT
Source organism: Streptomyces sp. NPDC048106 (assembly GCF_040706415.1). Classification (NCBI taxonomy): domain Bacteria; kingdom Bacillati; phylum Actinomycetota; class Actinomycetes; order Kitasatosporales; family Streptomycetaceae; genus Streptomyces; species Streptomyces sp. NPDC048106. The sequence goes on from NZ_JBEZND010000029.1 coordinate 106,856, forward strand.
TCGCCAACCTGATCGGCCGGCCCTTCGACCGGGCCGTCGAAGAGACGGACACCGAACTACGCATCCGCGGGCCGCTCCAATGGCGCGTCGGCTCCGTCGTCGCCGACGCGGCCGCCTGCCGTCCCTGGCTTGGCCTGCCCGCCCGCGGTCTCCGCATCCTGGGAATGATCGACTGCGACGCCGACGGCATCGTCCTCGTCGAGAACGAGGACGCCTTCCAACAGGTCTGCAAGATCCCCGAGATCGTCGACCACTGGCTGTGCATCTGGGGCGCCGGATACGCCACCGACGGACTCGTCGAATTCCTTCGCACCATGACCCCACTGCCCGTTGCCGCCTGGCAGGACCTGGACGCCCACGGTATCCGCATCATCCACAACCTCACCGAACGCATCGAACGCCACGTCACTCCCGTCGGCATGGACGTCGAGCTGTACCGAGCCGGCCCCAAGTACAAGCAGGAGCCCAGCAAGCTCGAGAAGAACCGCGAGCTCGCCTCCGAACTCGCTCTGGAGGGCCCCCTGGCGCTGCGGGAACTCGCTGCGGAGATCGCCGCCAACGGGGGTGAGGGGTGTGAACACTAAACCCTCTACGCACAGGTCCTGCCCACACTCAGTGTACGGCTGAACGATGTCCTCGCACGACAGCCTGACCGGTGAGAACGCTGTCCGCCCACACACACGAAGTTCCTTTGCCACGGCAGGCCGCAACCATAGATCGGCCCTGTACCTCCGGGGGACCTGGATCCGTCGGAAATGCGGTTAGTTCGCGTCACCCATAAAAGCGTCGCCCTCGGGTGGTCTTCGACAGCGTGCCGGAACGCACCCGTACGGTCGACAGTCGCAGTCATGCCGAGGCCTGACCTCGCTCATCGTCGGGTCGGGCTCGTGGTGAGGCGTCGAGGCTCGCGCGGGATGCCGCTTGTCACCAGCGATCTACGATCGCTAGGGCCAGACCTCATCGTGCTCGGCTAGCAACTCTCTGAGATGTGGAACGGAATGGGGAGCGTGGAGGACGCCGCAAGGCTCTTGGGTTTCGCGAGCAAAGAGGTACGACCTGATCCGCAGGGGGCGGTTCCCTTACCGCGTGCCTCGCTTCAGACGACGCTCGCGCGTCGTCTCTGCGAAGTCGCAGGTCAGCAGCCATGGCAGGGGTGTACCACCAGCAGACGAACAACGTTCTTTGTTCCTACAGCGCGAAGAAACGCGGGTTCTTCTAGAGCCTGAAGTCGGCTGCCTGGAGGCGCCGTTACGCTCCAGGCAGCCGACACCGGAGTCACTCTGGGTAAGCAACAGGCTGCCTCAGGTCGATGGTCGACCTGCACAAGGGCTCCCCCGGACCAGTCACGGACCAGACCCCCGCCCGGGGGGAGGCAGGCGACAGCCCTCTGACACGTGTGGTGGCACGACCTAGCGGGACCGCTCAGGCGCTGCAGTACGCTCCGCGGGCATGGGAACATGCTTTGAGCCCGACCACCCTCCTCCGTGGTAGTTCACGAACGTGGCAGCTGCTGCCACCGTGCAGTCAAGGCAGGCTGGTTGTCGGCGCGTGCGCGTCACGAGACACGGTGCCCTGACCACGCCCTTGTAGAAGGAGCGTGAGACTCCACCCCGTCTCGGAGGTAAGGTGCTCCTCGGCCTCGGAGCCGCCGACCCCGAGCTGGCGGGCAAGCGCGTGGGCATGCAACTGAGTGCTCGCCTCAACGAGATGCGCGTAGGTGTCGGCGGCGTCGCGGGAGCGGCGCCAGGCAGTGGTCGAAGTGACAGCCGCGATGATCAAAGCCGGCCACCAGATCACTGTCAGCGCGAGGTAGAGGACCCCCCAGCCAGCCAGAGTGGTGGCGCGCTGCAGGGCCTCACGGGCCGCGTTGATCTCAGTGCGTTCAACATCAGGCAAGGTCAACCACAGCGATGGCCAGACGACTCCGAGATCGAGACGGTATGCGGCGTCAAAGCGGACTGAAATGGCATTGATCCGGTCACCGGTCCAGGTGGGGCGCTGGGGTTCGAACTCGGAGACACGCGTCATTCGTCGATACGCGGCATCGAGGAGCACGTCCGGCCCGACTTGCGTCTGCTGTCCCGGCCCGGCGTGTCGCCCGGTCAGGGCTGCAAGGGCCTTGCGGCGCGCGGCAGCGTCCATCTCCCTCGCATAGCGGGCCCGTTCGCGCTCCCATCTGTGGCGCCTGTTGTTGACGCACCGCTGAGCGATCTGCCGCAACGGGGTGGGCCAGGAATCCCATCGGCTTGCCAGTACGGAGTACTCACAAGCCGAGCCGAGGGCTTGGGCGGCAAGCCCGGCCGCAGCGGCCGCAAGCAAGAGAGCCAACATGGTCACGATCAGGCCGGCAAGGCCGCCCGCCCTCACCGCGGTTGGCCAGTGCTTCACCTCGCGCACCAACCGGGTCAGATCGAGCGCATGGCCCTGACCGAGGACGCGGGCAGCCGTGGCGGCCGACACGAACAATGCACCGGGGAGGACCAGCAGGGACAGCCAGCGCTCCGCGAACTTGCTGCCGAGCGTCGCCAAGAGGCCACCCATGTCAGAGCCACGTCTGGCGCAGCACCAGGCTATCGATGGCACAGACCGGCGCGGAGGCGGCCGGTTCTGGCCAGTCATGCCGGGTGCAACGTCCGGTCGGGCAGAGTAGGAGAGCTTCCCTCGGTCGGGAGACTGCGACCCCAGTGAGCCGCACACCACTCGCAGGAGATCGGCTGTGGCCGTACACGCCCAGGGCATCACCCGCTGCTGCAAGGCCACATGAAGGGCATTCAGGAGAGCGGTGACATCCTCGCCGGCACGTACCGCGACCAGGAGCTGGTCCAACGGTCCCGTTGCGGGCTCAAGCGCTTCGCGGATCCCCACCGCGTCTTTGCATACGTACGCAACCACGTCTGCAAGGTCGTCCTCTGACCTGTCGGTCACTCGCCCTCCCAAGTGTCGCTGCTCCAACTCGGTACTTCCTGCCGCGCATGGAGCTAAGCCCGAGATGACGATACTGCAGGAGCGTCGGACGAGGTCGGACGGTGCTTGGGGCCAGACCCACGGAAGAGCAGCCTCACTGATGATGCGTCAGTTCCTGGTTCGTCCGGACACGGTTCTCAACGGCTGTCACGATCGCTGGACAACCCTCCTGCGCAATGCACCCCGGAGCAGCCTTGTACCAGGACCATCTGAACACCGCTATGAACCACCTGCGTTCGGCCCGCTCGTCAGATCCGGGAGCAGCGCTACGGCCCGAGATACTCGTGAACGCGCAGCGGCTCGAACAGAGCCTGCGGAAAGGGGAGGGTGGTATCGAGGGGTGGCTGGTGCTGGGTTGGGTGCACTTCTACCGCTTCAAGGCTCAGGAGCTGGGGACGAGCCGCGATGACTTTCTCGCGGCTGTCGCAGCGTTCGCACGATGCTTCATCGCCGACGTCGAGCCCCTACCCGGGGACCTGTTCCCTGCCATCGTCGACGGTGCCGCGATCAACGCGACCCATCTTCTTAGCGCCGTTGATCGATACACGGTTCGCGCGGTCAGCCGGCTGTGGCACCGCATCGTTGCGGCCACCGCGCCTGATGACTCCATGCGAGCTGTGCGCCTGTCACATCTGAGTACCGCCCTGCAAAGGCAGTTCGACCTACTCGGCGATTCTGCGGACCAGGAGGCTGCCATCGCTTTCGCCGAGGACGCGGTAAGGAGCACTCCAGCGGACCACTCCCCGCCCGCAGGGCTTCTGTACAACGCGGGCTCCTGCCTGTGGAACAGGTACACACTCTCTCAGGAACTTACCGATCTCGATCAGGCCCTTGACTACATGCAGCGGGCCGTCGCTGCCGGCCTCCCGAACTCGCCACTGCTGGGAGAGGCGTTGTCCACGTTCGCGGTGGCCCTCCAGGAGCGATTCCAACGCCGCAGCGAGCTGTTCGACCTCGACGAGGCGATCGCCGTCCTCGAACGGGCAGCTGAGGCTGTTCCGGCTGGAGACGGGCAACGTTGCGCTGCTCTGGCACTACTGAGCGGGGCGTTGCTCACCCGCTTCAGATCTGCAGGCGCGCCAGCAGATCTCAACGCATCCCTCGGTGCCGCTAGGCAGGCGGTGGACCAGGCCGCCACGATCACACCAGCCCTGTCATCGGCTCTCGGTGAGGCGTTGTTGATCGCTTTCGGATGCAACGGGGACCTGAAAGACTTGGACGAGGCTGTCGAGAGGCATCGTCAGGCAGTGCAATTGGCCCAGCCCCAAGACCCTGTACTCTCCGGATGTCTATCCAACCTCGGCGTTGCTCATCGGATCAGGTTCGAACAGTCCGGGGAAGCGGAGGATCTGGACCAGGCCATCGCATTGGGACGGCGTGCGGTCGACGCTGCACCGGCCGACTCCTTGTTGCTGCGGGGAGCCCTCGGCAGTCTCGGGCACGCGATGCAGACCAGATTTGAAGCCGGCGGGGCGGTGCAGGACATCGATGATGCCGTTGACGCCCTCGGCCGAGCCTTGGCAGCCACCCCGATCGGGCACCCCGAGCGACCGGAGGCGCTGTCCAACTACGGTGGCGCGCTGCAGGCGCGATTCCGGCTGACGGCGATGGCTACGGATCTGGAGAGTGCCATCGAAGCTCTGCGGGAGGCGGTCGAGCTGGCGCCGACCCGTCACGTCGAGCGGGCGACCTACCTGTCCAACCTCAGCATCGCATTGAGCGCCCGGTTCCGATTTGCCGGGGCAATCGCGGACCTGGAGGCCGCCATTGCCTTCTCAGAACAGGCGGTCAAGGCGACACCAGAGGGCCACCCGGGGAAGCCCGGCTACCTGTCCAACCTTGCCCTCGCCCGGGGTGACAGGTTCAGGCGGTCTGGCGCCCTGGCTGACCTGGACGCCGCGATCTCGTACGGAGAGCAGGCGGTCGCGGCGACGCCGCAGAACCACCCCGACCGGGCGATGTACCTGTCCAACCTCGGTGGAGCCCTACAGGCGAGATTCTGGCGCACCGGTGCGGAGGCAGACGTGAACGCGGCCGTTCAAGCGAACACCCAGGCCACGCGTCTCACGCTGGCCGACCGTTCCGATCGAGGGCTCTTGCTGTCGAACCACGCGCTTTCCCTGGCGGCGAGGTACGGGCTCACCGGCAACGTACGGGACCTGGATGATGCTATCGAACGGCTCCGTCAGGCCGTGGATGTCACCCCGGCCGGCCACCCCGAGCGCGCGGGCTTCATCTCCAACCTGGGCGGCGCGCTGCGTTCGCGATTCACGGCCACCCGAAATCTGCGCGACCTGGAGTCCGCGATCGAAACCGGCTGGCAGGCGGTTGCAGCCAGCCAGGCAGACCAGCCCTCGCTGACGGCTGTGCTAGCCAATCTCGGCGTGTCCCTGAACGCCCGGTTTGTTGCAACCGGTCATGGCAGGGAGGAGGCGGTCGGCGTCTTCGAGGCAGCGCTGAAGCTCACCTCGGGTGCGCCAGCCACTCGGATCCGTGCCGCGAGGGCGGCCACGGCACTGCTCGCAGACTCGGACCCGGCGCGTGGTGCCGAACTGCTCGCTGACGCAGTCGAGTTGTTGCCAATGGTTACTGAGCGGTGGCTGCGGCGAAGCGACCAGCAGCACGAGCTCGGTGAACTGTCTGGACTCGCCGGTGACGCCGCAGCGCTGGTTCTGGGTTGCTCCGGCTCGGAACCGCCTGAATCCTCTGCGGTTGAGCGAGCACTGATCCTGTTGGAGTCGGGGCGCGCGATCCTGCTGGGGCAGGCACTGGAAACGAGAACAGACCTGACGGACCTTCGGCTGTCCCACCCGCGTATCGCGGACCGGTTCACTGCGTTGACCGATGTACTCGACACCGACCTCGCCCTTCCGATAGAGGCAGGCGCCCCCAAGCGAACCAGCACGCTGGATACGACGCAGCAACTCGGCAGGCATCGAGCAGCTCTGGACCTTGCCGAGCTGATCTCACAGGTGCGGTCACTGGATGGCTTCGCGGATTTCCTTCGCCAACCGACCGCTGATGACCTGATCAAGGAAGCTCAACTGGGACCTGTAGTGCTCTTCAACGTCAGCGGGTACGGCAGCGATGCCATTGCAGTGACGGGGAACGGCGTCAGCAGGATCCACCTCGAAGGACTTGATGCCGAGTCGCTCGCCGAACGGATCAACGCCTTCTACACAGCCCTCGCCACGGCGGCCGACCCGCAGGCTCTTCGGACGGAGAGAGTCCAGGCACAACGTGATGTCTCGGCGATTCTGGAGTGGCTCTGGGATGTCGTTGCTGAGCCGGTTCTCGTAAGGCTGGGCCTGGATTCTCCCCCGTCGCCCGATGCACCGATGCCGCGTGTCTGGTGGATCCCAGGCGGGATTCTCGGACTCCTGCCCCTCCATGCCGCCGGATACCACCGAGACCCGGAGGGCCAGCAGGACGGCCGCACGGTGTTGGACCGGGTGATCTCCTCCTACGCACCCAGCATGGGTGCGCTGCGTCACGCGCGGCGGATCGTGCGAGGTGTGCCTCCCGCCGATCGTCGATCGGTAATCGTGGCCATGCCCATCACACCCGATCTACCGAACGGCGCCCCGCTGGTGAAGGCTGCGGCCGAAGCAGACTTGGTGAGCCGTCGTCTTCCTTCCCCGCAGACCTTCATCGCGACGGCACATCCCGACGCTCGAGCCAGTGCTGAGAACCCGACGAAGAAAAAAGTCCTCACTGCGCTGGAACAAAGCGTCATCGTTCATTTCGCCTGTCACGGGATCACCGACCGGACGGACCCATCACGGAGCCGTCTCCTGCTCAGCGACCACCGGTCCGACCCGCTGACCGTGGCGAGCCTCGCTCGGATCAACCTCGACTCCGCAGACCTCGCCTATCTCTCGGCCTGCAGTACCGCGGCAAACACCAACACCGATATCATGGATGAAGGTATCCAACTGACCAGTGCATTCCAGCTGGCGGGCTTCCGGCATGTCATTGGTACGCTCTGGGAGATTGACGACGCCGTCGCGGAACAGGCCGCAGCGTCTTTCTACGACTTGCTCAGCAACGAGTCGGGCGGGCTCGAAACCACCCGATCCGCTGAAGCCCTCCACCAGATGGTGCTGAAGCTGCGGGACCAGTACCGAGCAGCGCCGTCGTTGTGGGCGGCATACGTGCATACCGGTGCATGACGCGACGAAGCCTAATACTCCAGTGAGAGTTCGTGTCCTGAGCTGGTGTGTGTCGTTGTCAGGGCATGGTGGGGATGGTTGACGCCGAGGTGTGGGCGGCGGAGCTGGAGTCGTTGTTCGGGCGGGTTGCGGGCCGGTTTTCGCGGGTGGATCTGCGGTGGCGGATGCGGGGGTATGTGCGGGGATTGCTGTCTTCGGTGGCCCGGAAGAACAGCTGGCAGCTCGCGGAATGGGCAGGTCACCGTGATCCGGCCGGGATGCAGCATCTGCTGGCAGGGGCCCGCTGGAACCCGGATGAGGTCCGCGACGATGTGCGGGACTACGTCACTGAGAGGCTCGGCCCGGGTGGTGTGCTGATCATCGATGACACCGGGTTCATCAAGAAGGGCAGCACGTCGGCGGGGGTGGGCCGGCAGTACACCGGCACCTCCGGAAAGATCGACAACTGCCAGATCGGGGTGTTCGCCGCCTACGCCACCGAACGCGGACGGGCCCTGGTAGACCGGGAGTTGTATCTGCCCAAGGCGTGGACGGCCGACCGGGAGCGGTGCCGGGCGGCGAAAATTCCCGATGAGCGGGCCTTCGCGACCAAGGGCGAGCTCGCCAAGGCGATGGTCACCCGAACTCTGGCCGCGGGCCTGCCCGCGGAGTGGGTCACGGCGGACGAGGCCTACGGCCAGGAGTGGAAGTTCAGGCGCCTGCTGGAGGAACTCGGCGTCGGATATGTGGTCACGGTCCCGAAGTCGCAACAGGTCAAGAGCCTGGCGGGGTTCTGGCGGATCGACGAACTCATCAGCGAAGCACCCAAGGATGCCTGGCAACGGATCTCCTGCGGCAACGGCGCCAAGCGCCCGCGGGTCTATGACTGGGCCAGTGCCAGGCTGCCGGCGATCAGCTTCTTCGACGGCGACGAGCCCACCCACCACCGCTGGGTCCTGGCCCGCCGCAGCCTGAGCCGCCCCGAGGAGATCGCCTACTACTTCGCCTACGCGCCCGTGGCCTGCACGATTGCCGACCTCGCCCGAGTGGCCGGGATGCGGTGGGCGATCGAGGAATGCTTCCAGACCGCGAAGAACGAATGCGGGCTGGACGAGTATGAAGTCCGCCGCTACACAGGCTGGTACCGACACATCACCCTGGCCATGCTCGCTCACGCCTTCCTTGCCGGCCTCGCCGCCGACGAGGCCGCAAAGGGGGCTGCAGAAACGACCCCACCAGCATCGCCGTCCTCACCGTGGCTGAGATCCGAAGGCTCCTGGACATTCTCTGGACCCGCCCCCGACCCCGAGTCCATCCACGAGACCACGCACTGAACTGGTCCCACTGGCGCAGACATCACCAAGCCACCGCCCACCGATGCCACTACCGAAGAAGAACCAGCTCAGAACACGAACTCTCACTAGAGTACTAAGGCTCTTGAGTCCCGGCTGTCAGCGACTTGCAGCTGCCCAGCCATTGAGTATGGCAGCAGCGCTCTTGACACACCGGTCAACGAGCTCAGCGAACGTGGCTGCGCCGTATGAGGGGAAGTAAATAGGCACTAGCCCAAAGAGTGGCTGCGTGACATCTACCATGGAGACGTCCACCCGAGCGTTCAAATTGTAGTGCATGAGGGTGTTGCGGAAGGGCTTGGAAGCCGGATCGGTCACAATGAGCGCTTCGGGACTATCCAAAATTCTCAGCAGAATAGACTTGGACTCGATGGTGAGCGGGTAGCGAGTATCAACATGCAACCGGCGCAAGCTTGCAAGAACGGTATACAAGCAAAGATATCGAATCTTGAACGCCGTGTATTCAAGCTCTTGGATATTGGATCCCGCAGTCACGACTGCGTCGACAAAATTCATCATTGCCTGAAATCCCGTGATGACGCCGTTGATATCTGGCGTATCTGTCCCGTTAAACACACGGCTGTAGTACCGGCTACTGCGAAACGTCGCTCGGATCGTCCAACTCGGCCGCATTCAGGTGTTTAATGAAGGTGTCCTCACCGGAGGAGTCGAGACGTGCACCCAACGCCCCAAAGTACTGGCCGTACTCCTCGAACGTCGCCTTGGTGTACGGGCCAGCCCCCTCTGCGATCAGCTTCTTGGGTTCGATGCCGGGATGGAAAGTTGCGGCATGCGTTGTCGTTATGAGCCTTCCGCCGTAGCAGTACAGGCCGAGGTCGGCCTCAAGGCGGCGTGCCAACCACAGCCAAGTGTTATTAAGGAATCTCTCTGAGTGTGGGGGCAAGATCTCATCTCGGAAGTACCCGAGTTGGCCGTCAATGCCACACTTCGTGTCTTCAAAGAGCTTCAGGCTATGCCGGGAGCGGGCGCTGATTGCAGCGACCTCTGGAGAGAGCAATGCCAGGGCTGCTGGATCGACATGCCGCAGTTTACGAGCTGACTCATGGACGATGAGTGACAGATAGGGTACCAAAGAGAATGAAAGAGCACTGAGGAGGTTTCCACCCTCATGCGCGAAGAGGTCACGCATGAGCCGACCAATGTAAGGGCTGTCCCGTAAATGATCTTTGATGTGCCGGGTGACCTGGTGGTTTCTGCGTCACCCGGCAAGGACGAGGTTGTGCAGGCGGGAGATGCC
>NZ_JBEZND010000030.1:0-116350 GCF_040706415.1 Streptomyces sp. NPDC048106
GGCTGCACACCTACAATCACCACCGCGGACACACCGCGCTGAAAGGCCAACCACCCGCCAGCCGCGTCCCCAACCTCACGGGTCAATACAACTAGCACTGTGGCGCGGACGTCGTCGCTGGGCCGGTACGGCGGCGGGATGTCACGGCAGGTCTCCGTTCTGCCCGCCTTGGGGAAACGCGGCCAGCACTTCGGCCGCCATGCCACGCGCCTACCGCGTGCGGTGTACCTGCCGGGCGGCTACCGCCGGGGTTGCAGGCGGAGTTCCAACCACCATCGGATGCGGCGCGGTCGGCGTCCCAGCACTCTTGACGGATCACCGCGCGCGGCTCGGCACGGGCGACTCGACGGGAGGAGCCCGAACGCGCCGGGGGGGGAAGAAAAAGGGGGAAGACCGTGAAGAGGACGCTACCGGTCCTGGCGGCGGGCGCGGCCCTGTTCCTGGGTCTCGCCACGCCTCTCCAGGCGCAGGCCGCCCAACCGCGAGCGGCGGCCGGCGCGATCATCAACTACAGCTGCGGGCCGGCCTACAAGGTGAAGACCGGACGCATGTGGTCCTCCGAGTCCACCAAGAAGATCGGCTCGGCGAAGGTGGGCCTGGAGTACCAGGAGCGCGGCTCGGACAACATCTGGTTCGCCGAGATCTGGAAGGCCAAAGCGGGGGACAAGGTCTGGCTGGACTGGGCGGACCACTCGAAGGCGCGGTACCACCTGTGCGGCCCCTACAAGGTCGCCTCGGGCAAGACCATGCGGTGGACGCGCGCCGTCAACCTCGTCGACAACCGGTACGTCCGAGCGTGCGGCCGGCACGGCGGCACGACGAAGTGCACCGGCTGGTTCCCGACGTACTGACCGTACGGACCACGGCCTCGGTACTGGCGAACTCGCCGGTACCGGGGCTCCCGACGGCGTCGACCCAGGCAAGGCAGCGCTGCAGATGAATGTCCGGGGCGAACGCGACGAACGTGCCGCCGGCGGCGGCGCACCCGATCTCGGCGGCGCAGCGCAGGCGCTTGGCGGGACTCCGGCGGCGCGACACACAGGATCACCGGCTCCGCACGTCCGGTCAAGGTGACGCGATAGACGCTGTCGTACATCCCCATGCCCAGCTCGACATCGGACACCGGCGCGGCGGTGCCGCCAAAGGCCCGTCGACGGACCTTGTCGATCTCCTCCGTGGTCAGTGACTGCTGGTCAAGACCTGTGGATCAAGCCCGTGGCGAGCCCGCGACCCAACGAGGTTGCATACGGTCATGTCCAGGTCCCCAGACCAAGTCCAGGCGCTGGTACGCGTCGTCGAACCAGGCGTCGGCCAACGGAACGGTGACCGTCACTGTCGTCAGGGACATGAAATGGTCCTTGATCGTGACCTGGCACCGGTCGCCTTCTTCGTCGAGTTCGATGAACAGCCACGGAGCGCGTTTTCCCTCGCGCCAAGCGATGTGTCGGCCCGTGTCGAGCGAGTCCAGAGCCTGCTGCCACTGCCGCAGATCCTCGGGGAAGATCCAGGTCTTGAGGGCGCCACGCACGAAGGGCAGAGCAACGAGGCGGGGCGCATTCACGGCCCGCCACCGCTGCTCGGCCGGGCCCCAACGTCTGCAGGCCATGACCGACGAACGGACCCACCCCGTATCAGGGCCGAACCTGCCATGATCCAGCTATGCCCGAATACCCTTGGCCCGGTTGGGAGAGCGACAAGGACTATGGAACCCTCGTCGTAGCCGCCTGGCCCGACACCGTTCGCGACCTCCCCCTCGGCACCGCGGTCACCGGCGAGGTCGTCGACCGCGCGCCATTCGGCGTCTTCCTCGCCATCGATCACCACCCCGAAGCCATCGGCTTGGCCGAGATCACCGCCATGCCCCGTTGCATGGAACTTCCGCACGTTGGAGAGCACGTTGCCGGACTCGTCCTGTGGCATGCCGATCACAACCACCAGGTCAAGATCAAGCTCACCGAGTGGGACGAACACGCAGATCTGCTGAGTTCATTCGCTGACACGATCGGCCAGACCGTCAGTGGCCAGGTCACCAAGCTCACGCCGATCGGCGCCTTCGTCCAAGTCGCCGACTGCGTCGAAGGGCTCATGCGACCAGAAGAATTCCCTGAGACGGCTGTCGCGGAAGGGCAGGAGCTGATGGTCACGATCCTCGACGTCGACCCCGAGCGACGTCGGATCCTCCTGGCCGCACCAAACGGACGTTGAGGCGAGGCGCCACATGGAGCCGAATCCCGACGTGAATTCCTGAAGTATCGAGAGCCTGGAGACCCGCATGGCCGGGCTTCAGCGTGGGAACTCCGCGAAGAACACGCGAGCCGTGATCAGCCGCCGCTGACATCTACAGCGTCAGCGCAGCCTGGGACCTGCGCGCCGAGCAGGTCCCAACAAGGCGGCCAGCAGCGCGGGTTCGGCCCCAGTCGTGCGCATCATGGCCGGTCAGCTATGGCGTACCGGCTTGGCGGGAAGAACGGCGGGTATAGTGCAGGCGTTTCGGGGGACCGGCGGCCTGGAGTCGGTCGACCTCACGCGCCACCTCGTGTTCATCGACATCCGGGGCCCTGGCGAAGCCCCGATGACCACATCGCCGAGGAGGCCGTCCCATGGAACCCGTCACGCTGATCACCGGCGGCTCGACCGGAATAGGCGCCGCCACCGCCCGCGCCCTGCTCAAGCAGGGCCACCACGTGGCCGTCACCGGACGTGACGCGGACAAGCTGGCCGCCTTCGCTGCTTCGGCCGCAGCGGGCGAGCGGCTGCTGACGATCACCGGCGACACCAGCGACGCGCACGACGTCGCCTCCGCCGTGCGCCGCGTGGTGGAGGCGTGGGGCCGACTGGACAACGTCATCGCCAATGCCGGTTTCTCACTGCCCGGCAACCTGGAGAGCCACGCCCCCGAGGACATGCGCGCCATGGTCCTCACCAACGTCCTGGGCCCGGCCCTGCTGGTGCGGGAGACCCTGCCACACCTGCGGGAGTCCAAGGGCCGGATCGTGATCATCGGTTCGGTCGCCGTGGTGCGCAACACGCCTGGCAACCTGTACTCGGTCACCAAGTGGGCCGCGCACGCACTGGCCGAGAACACCCGGCTGCTGGTCGGCAAGGACGGGGTCGGTGTGACGGTCGTCGCCCCCGGGGTGGTGGACACCCCGTTCTGGGACGAGCGCGGCGGCACCCCCGAGGCTGCGCCGGTGATGACCGCCGAGCAGGTCGCGGACACGATCGTCTTCGCCGCCAATCAGCCCGCGGGCGTGGACATCAACCACATCACCATGCGGCCGACCGGACAGGTCGGCTGACGCCGCGCTCCCAACGACCGTACGACAAGGCGCCTTCGGCCCCGCCGCGCACCACGCGGTGCAGGCCGAAGGCGGGCGAGCACGCCCTCAAGTGCCAGGGGCAGGGAGGACACTTCGCGCAGCCAGGAGAGATCCTCCCGGGTGATCGAGGCGGCGAACTGCTCCTTGGATTGCCGGGCGATGGCGGCTCCCCGTCCCGGCTGCCGTGCGTGGCGGCCATCACGTCGTGCGCCACGGTGCTCGGGCGCGTTCTCGCAGTTCTCTGGCCGCAGGGGCTGTCTCGTGGGCGAGGCGGCTGGTCAGGTCTCGGAGCGGGCCGGTGCTGCGGTGAGAGCTGATCCTTTCGGTAAGGTCCAGGGCTCGGTGGGCAGACGCGCACGCGCGCTCCACGTCGCCCAGGTCGAGTAGGGCATCGGCCTGTCGTGCGGTGTAGAGGGCGGTGGTGCGGGCGTGCCTGGAGTCGATGAGCGCGTGCGGTTGGGCGAACACGTTCGCGGCGGGCTCGGGTTGGGCCAGGTCGCGGTGGCTGGAGGCCCGGGCGCCCAGGACTTCCGCCTCGTCGGACCAGTAGGCCCAAGCACAACACTGTCGAGCGGTGCATCAACCGCTTGAAGCAGTGGCGCGGTATAGCCTCCCGCTACGAGAAGACCGCGACCATCCACCCGGCCGGACCGCACACCGCAGGCCTCTTCCTCTGCTCCGCCCGGTGATCCAAACGAAACCGCCCAGGAGCCCCGCTCACTTCAGGGCGGCGGCCATCCGGCGTACTCCCTCGGTGAGGATCTCCGGCGAGGTCGCGAGGTTGAGGCGTACGTGGCCGGCGCCGCCGGTGCCGAAGGGGAGACCGGCGGACAGCGCGACCCGGCCGCGGTCCAGGAAGACCTGGGCGGGGTCGTCGCCCAGGCCGAGGGCGCGGCAGTCGAGCCAGGCGAGGTAGGTGCCCTCGGCGGGGTGCACGCGGACCTCGGGCAGGTGCTCGGCGAGCAGGGCGTCGAGCAGGCGCCGGTTGGCCTGGATCCCGGCGAGCAGGGCGTCGAGCCAGCCGGTGGCCTCGCGCAGGGCGGCGGTGTGCGCGATGACCGCGAGGTGGCTGGCGCCGTCGCCCGCCACCTCGGGCAGCCGGGCCAGGTCGGCGGCGGCCTCGGGGCCCGCCAGGGCGAGGGCGGCCTTCAGACCCGCGAGGTTCCAGCCCTTGGAAGCCGACGTCAGCGACAGGCCCCGGGCGGCGGCGGGCACGCTGAGGTACGGCACGAAGGGGACGTCGGGGGCGGTGAGCGGCGCGTGTATCTCGTCCACGACGACCCGCACCCCATGGTGTTCGGCCAGCTCGGCGACGGCCGTCAGTTCGGCGGCGGTGTGCACGGTGCCGGTGGGGTTGTGCGGGCTGCACAGCAGGTAGGCGGCGCGGCCACCGCCCGCCGTGGCCCGCCGGAAGGCCTCCTCCAGTGCCGCCGGGTCGAGCCGCAGATCCGCGCCGAGCGGAGCCTCCACCACGCGGCGGTCCATATGGGTGACGAAGGCGAAGTACGGCGGGTACACCGGCGGGTTGACGATCACCGGATCGCCCGGTCCGGTGACCAGTCCGAGCATCTCGACCACTCCGCGCATCACGTCCGGAACGATCGCCGTACGCTCCACGGCGATCCCCTCCCAGTGCCAGCGCCGGGCGGCGAAGCCGGCGAGGGACTCGGCATAGGCGGTGCCGACCGGGTAGCCGGTGTCGCCCAGGGCGAGCGCGTCGGTGAGGGCGCTTACGACGGGCGGGGCGAGCGGGACGTCCATCTCGGCCACCCACAGCGGGAGGACGTCCTCGGGGTAGGTGCGCCACTTCATGCTCGTACGACGGCGCAGCCGCTCGATGCCGAGGGCGCGCAGCGGGTCCGGTTCGCCTGTGGTGTCACGCGGGAAGCTGGTCATGGGGCACAAGATAAGGGGCCGCGCGGTGAGCCGGAACGGGACGGAGGAGACGGGCGGGGCGAGGGGGATCCGGTCGCGGAATCGGGCGGACCGGCGGCGCGGGGCAACTCGGGGGATTAGATTGCGCCTTGAAGGTTGAAGTACTTCTCCAGGCACCCAGGAGCTGACGCACGTGACCGACAACCCCGCAGCCACCAACGACGTGGCGGTGTCGCTGCGCGCCCGTATCAACACCAGCCAGCCGCACACGGCGCGGATCTGGAACTACTGGCTCGGCGGCAAGGACAACTACGAGGTCGACCGGGCGGCCGGCGACCAGATCCGCCAACTGCACCCGGGCATCGGGGAGTACGCGCGCGCGGACCGGCTGTTCCTGGGCCGGGCCGTGCGGCATCTGGTCAAGGAAGCGGGCATCCGCCAGTTCCTGGACGTCGGCACCGGGCTGCCCACCGCCGACAACACGCACGAGGTCGCCCAGCGCATCGCGCCGGAGTCGCGGATCGTGTACGTCGACAACGACCCGCTGGTCCTGGCACACGCGCGCGCCCTGCTGACGAGCACGCCCGAGGGCCGTACCGACTACCTGGACGAGGATCTGCGCAACGTGGACGCGATCCTCGAACACGCCGCGAAGACGCTGGACTTCAGTGAGCCGGTCGCGCTGATACTGCTCGGCGTGGTCATCTTCATCGGCGAGGACGAGGAAGCGTACGGGCTCGTACGGCAGTTGATGGAGCGGCTTCCGGCGGGCAGCCACCTCGTGCTGTCGCACACGGTCACGCATCCCGAGATGCCGGACGTGGACGAGGCGGTGAAGTTCTGGAACGAGCACGGCACGCCGAAGCTGACCCAGCGCACCCCGGCGGACGTCGCCCGCTTCTTCGAGGGCCTGGAGCTGCTGGAGCCGGGTGTGGTCTCCTGCTCGCGCTGGCGCCCGGAGCACGACAACGGGGCCGAGCCGGAGGAGGTCGCCATGTTCGGCGGGGTGGCCCGCAAGGGCTGAGGACGGTCCGGGGACCCGCGACGCCCGATCGGGGTCGCGGGTTCGCGTCGCGAGGTCAGACCGCCCGGTACGGCCGTGGGGCCGCGGCGGCCCACTCCATCACGAGGCGCTGGTACTGCTTGCGCTGCTCGCTGGTCAGCGTCCCGCCCGATCGGCGCCACAGGGCCCGGATCTCCTCGTTGACCTCCGCGGCCGATCGCTCGGAGGCGGCTTCAAGAGTGGTGGACATGCTGTGAAGCATATGCCGATCGGGGTGAAGGCGCTGTGAGCAAGCACTCCCGATAGGGACATTTCGGACCGTGTCGCTCATCACGTCGATGTGTCAAGGCACGTGCGGGAGTTCACACCCGGCCCTCACCCGGCGGCCGCACAGGGACGCCGGACGAGGGTGAGCAAACACACAGCACCCGCTCGAAGCGGGCGCGGGCGAGCGGACGGCTGGACGCTCAGGTGCCCGGCTTGCGCCCGTACACGAAGACGTCATCGCCCGTCCGCAGCAGCGACCAGTACTTCTTGGCGTCCTTGGGGGTCATGTTGACGCAGCCGTGCGAGCCCGGCGGGTTCCACATGCTCAGGCCCACCGAGTGGAAGGCCTCGCCGCCGTTGAAGAACTGGCTGTAGGGCATCGACACGTCGTAGAGGCTCGACACGTGGTCGATGTCACGCCAGTAGACCGTCGTCAGGCCGGTACGGGTGACGTACCCCTTGCGGCCGGTGCGCACCGGCACCGGGCCGTAGACGAGCTTCTTGCCGTCCTGGATCCAGCTGAGCTGGTGCGTCAGGTCCACACAGGCGATCCGGCCCTTGTTGACCGGGCACTTCCCGCTCTTGTTCGGGTTGTTCCCCACGGCCTTCTGCTGATTCATCAGGTCCATCACGCCCCAGGTGACGGGCCCGGCGTAGCCGATGGTCGGGGTGATTCCGTGCTTGCTCTGGAACGCCTGGGTGGCCTTGCAGTCGGCGGCGGACTGCCGGCCGTCGACCGGCCGGCCGAGGAACTTCTCCACCTGCTTCTGGTACGGCCCCGTCGATGTGGTGCAGTTGCCCGCGGCCTGGGCCGGTGCCGCGGTGAGGGCGAGTGTGAGCGGCGCCACCAGGCCCGTGACGCCGAGTACGACGACACCTCGTCTGCGTATGTCCCCCATGAGGGCTTCTTCTCCTTCTTGCCGGTTCGCCCGGGGACTCCCCCGGGTGCTTTCCCGCGCGATTCCTACGATCTCGGACAAGTAGACCCGAGCGGGCCTGTCTGCGTTGTGGTTCTGCTCACGCTGTGACGAAACGGTGAACTTCCACACCGCGCCGCCGGCCGTACCGGAACATGCCGGGAAGGTCAGTCGCGCGGATGCCCCATGGCCGTGTGGAAGCCGGTGTGCACCGCGGTGAGGCCGCCGTCGACCACGAGGGTGGTACCGGTGATCCAGGCGGCGTCGCGGGAGGCGAGGAAGGCGACCGCGGCGGCGATGTCCTCGGGTTCGCCGATCCTGCCCAGCGGGTAGAGGGCGCGGACGGCTTCGAGGTCGTCGTCGCGCCCCTCCCACGCCGAGGTGCGCACCGTGCCCGGCGCCACGAGGTTCACCCGGACGCCCCGGGCCGCCGCGTGCCCGGCGAGGGTGCGGGTCAGGGAGCCGAGACCGGCCTTCGCGGCGCTGTAGGCGTGGTTGCCGAAGTCCTGGAGGCCGTTGACGGAACCGATGCTCACGATCGCCCCGCGTCCGGAGGCGGCCAGGTGCGGCAGGGCGGCGCGGCAGCAGCGGTGCACGCCGGTCAGGGTGATGTCGAGGTCGCGCGCCCACGTCTCGTCCGAGCCGTCCTCGAAGCGCGGCCCGTCCGGGGTGCAGTGGGCCGCGCAGTTGACCAGGACGTCCAGGGAGCCGAAGGCGTCGACGGCGCGGGCCACGGCCGCCTCCACGGCGTCGCGGTCGGCCACGTCGCACGCGAACGCCTCGGCGGCCAGGCCCTGTCGGCGCAGCCCGGCGGCGGTCCCCTCGGCCTCGGGCAGGTCCCGGTCGGTCACCAGGATCCGGCCGCCCTCCTCGGCGAGCCGCCGGGCGACGACGGCACCGATGCCGCGGGCCGCTCCGGTGACGAGAACTCCGTGTCCCGCGAAACGAGTGTGTTCGCTCATGGGGCGACGGTACGACCGTACGCGCGGTCTTTCACCGCCTTGCGCGGCATCGCCCCAACTTCCGTTCGCCCCGAGCCGGTTGTGGGCGCCCCCGCACGCCCCTACCGGGCCAGCCGCCCGGCGAGGGCGTCGGTGTCCGCCAGGAACCACAACTGGTCGCCCTGGTTGGACTCGTGCACGAAGTCGCGCAGGGCGTCGCTCGCGTCGAGGTGGGCCGAGATGTCGCCGACGACGGCGAGCCGTACCCGGTAGTTCACGAACTTCTGGACGACGGCGCCCGCGACGCCCGACCGCAGCCGGAAGAACTCCTCGGCGATCCGGGCCACGGGCACCTCGACCAGTTGGGCGTCCCCTCCGAAGGCGTCGCCGATCAGGTCCAGCGCCGCGCGCTCGCCGTCCAGGGGCGGGCCGTCGGGAGCGCAGCGCAGGACGCGGACGTCGTGCAGGGTCACGAGCGTGTTCGTGGTCATGGTCGTGACCCTATGCGCGGGGTGCGGCTCAGTGCCCGCGTTTGATCCACTCCTCCAGGTGGGGGGCCTCGTCGCCGATGGTGGTGGAGTCGCCGTGGCCGGTGAGGACCTTGGTCTCGGGCGGGAGGGTGAGCAGCTTGCCTCGGATGGAGTCGATGATCGTCGGGAAGTGGGAGAAGGAGCGGCCGGTGGCGCCGGGGCCGCCCTGGAAGAGGGTGTCGCCGGTGAAGACGACGCCCAGTCCGGGGTCGTGGAGGCAGACCGCGCCGGGGGCGTGCCCCGGAGTGTGCAGCACCGTGAGGTCCGCGCCGGCCGCCTCGATGACCTGGTCGTCCACGAGGAGCCGGTCGGGTTCGCGGTCGGGGTGGGTCATCCGCCACAGCGGCAGGTCGTCGGGGTGCAGCCAGATGACCGCGCCGGTGCGGTCGGCCAGTTCGGGCGCCGCGTCGATGTGGTCGTTGTGCGCGTGGGTGCACACGATGGCGGTGAGCCGGCGGTCGCCGACGGCGCGGGCGATGGCTTGGGCGTCATGGGCGGCGTCGATGACGATCGCCTCGTCGTCGTCGCCGATGATCCAGACGTTGTTCTCGACGTCCCAGCTACCGCCGTCGAGGGCGAACTTCCCTGCGGTGACGAGGCGTTCGATGCGGGCGGTCATCACAGCACCACCACCGAGCGCAGCACGTCGCCCTGGTGCATTCGCTCGAACGCCTTCTCCACCTCGTCCAGCTGGATGGTCTCGGTGACGAACGCGTCGAGCGGCAGCCGGCCTTGCAGGTGCAGGTCGATGAGCATCGGGAAGTCGCGGGAGGGCAGGCAGTCGCCGTACCAGCTGGACTTGAGGGCGCCGCCGCGGCCGAAGACGTCCAGCAGGGGCAGTTCGAGCTTCATCTCCGGGGTGGGCACGCCGACGAGGACGACGGTGCCGGCGAGGTCGCGGGCGTAGAAGGCCTGCTTGTACGTCTCCGGGCGGCCGACCGCCTCGATGACGACGTCGGCGCCGAAGCCGCCGGTCAGCTCGCGGATGGCCTCGACCGGGTCGGTCTGCTTGGAGTTGACGGTGTGGGTGGCGCCCAGGGCGCGGGCCTTCTCCAGCTTGCGGTCGTCGATGTCCACGGCGATGACCTTCGCCGCGCCGGCCAGGTTGGCCCCCGCGACGGCCGCGTCGCCGACGCCGCCGCAGCCGATGACGGCGACCGAGTCGCCCCGGCCGACATTGCCGGTGTTGATGGCGGCGCCGATGCCGGCCATCACACCGCAGCCGAGGAGGCCCGCGACCGCCGGGGAGACGGACGGGTCGACCTTGGTGCACTGGCCGGCCGCGACGAGGGTCTTCTCGGCGAACGCGCCGATGCCGAGGGCCGGGGACAGTTCCTGGCCGGTGGAGGCGAGGGTCATCTTCTGCTTCGCGTTGTGGGTGTTGAAGCAGTACCAGGGGCGGCCACGCAGACAGGCCCGGCAATTGCCGCACACCGCACGCCAGTTGAGGATGACGAAGTCGCCGGGCGCCACCTCGGTGACACCCTCGCCGACCGACTCCACGACACCGGCGGCCTCATGGCCGAGGAGGAAGGGGAAGTCGTCGGAGATGCCGCCCTGCTTGTAATGCAGATCGGTGTGGCAGACACCGCAGGCCTGGACGCGTACGACGGCCTCGCCCGGCCCCGGATCCGGCACCACGATCGTCTCGACTCGTACGGGCTCGTTCTTGCCCGGTGCGATCACGCCGCGTACTTCCTGCGCCATGGTCTGGTTCCTTCCATCGAGTGCTTACGATGCTGACCCTACGCGCGTCCCCACATGCGGCGGGACGGGCCACGGCGGTGATCGTGGATCTTTCCCTCCGACGGCCAGCCGCGACCCGCGTCCGTCCGGGGCCGCGCGTCGGGACCCCACGTCGGGACCGCACGTCGGGGCCCCACGTCGGGCCCCGCGTCGGTGACCTGGTGGAGTCCGCCGAGCCGGTCGCAGCGCGCCCCGCGCGCTTGCCGAGGCCGCCGGGCCGGAGGACGCTCGAAGACGGGGCCGTACGGTCCGCCGCACCGGGCCGCGAGCGCCTGAAGGAGGTCACCACATGGGCACCGCGACAGGCTCCGCCTTCGACACCGAGACACTGCGCCGGGGCATCGAGGGGAACACCGGGAACACGCTGCTGGCCCTGTACGCGGACGACGCGGAGATCCGCATCATCGACCGCAACACCCAGCCCAGCCATCCCAAGGTCCTGCACGGCCGCGGGCAGATCGCCGAGATGCTCGACGACGTCTACCGCCGCGACATGACCCACAAGCTGGACCGGTGCGTGGTGCAGGGCGACCACGCCGCGTTCACCGAGTCCTGCCAGTACGGGGACGGCACCCGTGTCCTCGCCGAATCCATGATCACGCTGCGGGACGGGAAGATCGCCGAACAGATTCTGATCCAGGCATGGGACGAGTAGGCAGGAGGTTCGCGAGGATCCAGGTCAGCTCCCGGCTGACCTGGACTTTCTCGGCTCGCGCGGTGGCGGGCCGGGCGCGGCCCCGGCGACGCGGGCCGGTGACCGCGGCGGGCGCCCCGGTGACCGCGGCCGTGCTGCGGTCGGTGCTGAAGGCGGTGCGGGTGCGCCCGCGTCCCGCGGTGCCGCGTGCACCGCGTGCACCGCGTGCACCGCGGCTCCGGCACGGCCGGTCTCGGTGAGGTCCCCGACTCCCCTGACGCTGCCAGGACTTGGGGCGGATCTCGGGGCCGCGACGGCCGGGGCATGAGCGTCGCGACGGTGGCGGCGCGAGCCTCCCGACGCCCTGCCCCCGGCCCCGTACGCGCCTCGGTTACGCTGTACGCGGGCCGTGACTGGCGCTGAGGTGGAGTACCACCGGGGAGCGGCCCGTGGTGGTTGCCGCGCGCCTGGGCGAGAGAATCGATCCAGCTCAGGAGTGTGCCGCATGACCCAGGCCCGTCTCATGGACGGAACCGCCCTCGCCCGTCGCATCGTCGAGGACACCGCGCGCAGGGCCACCGAACTCACCGCGCGCACCGGTGTCGCGCCCTGTCTCGCGACCGTGCTGGTCGGCGAGGACCCGGCGTCCGTGACCTACGTCCGGATGAAGCAGAACCGCTGCCGCAAGGCCGGTATCACCTCCCGGCACGTGGCCCTGCCCGCCGACACGAGCACCGCCGAACTGGTGGGCACGCTGCGGGAGTTGTCGGCCGATCCGGCGGTGCACGGGATCCTGCTCCAGCATCCGGTGGGCGACCACATCGACGAGCGGGCCGCGTTCGAGGCGATCGCCCCGCAGAAGGACGTCGACGGGGTCACCTTCGCCTCATTCGCCACCATGAGCTTCGGTCTGCCGGGCTTCGTCTCCTGCACACCCGGCGGCATCCTGCGGCTGCTGGACGAGTACGGCGTCGACCCGGCCGGGAAGCGGGCCGTGGTGGTGGGCCGCAGCGCCATCCTCGGCAAGCCGGTGGGCATGCTGCTCCTGGCCAGGGACGCGACGGTGACGTACTGCCACTCGCGCACCCGGGATCTGTCGGCGGCCGTCCGCGAGGCCGACATCGTGGTGGCCGCGGTCGGCCGGCCGCGGCTGATCCGGGGCCAGGACATCAAGCCCGGCGCGGTCGTGATCGACGCCGGCTACAACCCGGGGAACGTCGGCGACGTCGACTTCGACTCGGCCGTCGAACGGGCCTCGCTGATCACCCCGGTGCCGGGCGGTGTCGGCCCGATGACGATCGCCACGCTGCTGGAACAGACGGTGACGGCGGCGGAGGCCGCCGCCGGGGGGCTCGCGGCGGCCTGAGCGGGGGGGGGCGGGGCCGCGGCCGCAGTCCGAATCGGACGCGGTGGCCGGGCCCGGCCGCCCTTCGGGTACTCACCCGGTGGTCAGTCGGGCACTCACCCGGTGGTCAGCACCATCCGGAACCGCGCACGCCCCGCCATCATCTTCTGGAACGCCGCGTCCGCCTCCGCCAGCGGCACCTTCTCCGTCATCGGCCGGATGCCGTGCAGGACGCTGAACGCCATCGTGTCCTCCACGTCCCGCGAGGTCCCGGACGGGTGGCCCCTGAGCACGCGGCCGGCCATGAGGAGCTGGGCCGGGCTGACGTCGAGGGGCGTGGTGTCGGCGCCGATGGCCACCAGCTCGCCGCGGTGGGCCAGGCCGTCCACCGTGGCGGAGATGGCCTCGGAGTTGCCTGCGGTGGCCAGGACGACCTTGGCGCCGCCGAGGGACTGGAGCCCCTCGGCGACCGGGGTCGCGGCGGTGCTGTCGATGTAGTGGTGGGCGCCGAGCTGCTTGGCGAAGTCGGCCTTCTGGGGGCCCCGGGCGATCGCGACCGTCTCGAAGCCCATCGCGGTCGCGTACTGCACCCCGAGGTGCCCCAGTCCGCCGAGGCCGAGCACCGCGACCAGGTCACCGGGGCGCCCCGCGCTGCGCCGCAGCCCGTTGAACGTGGTCACACCCGCGCAGGCCAGCGGTCCCGCGTCGCTCGCGGCCAGCGCGTCCGGGATCCGGGCCAGGGCGTCGGCGGGCGCGATCACCTGCTCGCCGAAGCCGCCGTCGTAGGTCCAGCCCGGCACCTCCAGGTTCTGGCACACGATGAAGTCACCCTCACGGCAGGCCCGGCAGTGGCCGCAGCTGCCGCCGAACCAGCCCACGGCCACCCGGTCGCCGACCTGCCAGCCGCCCTCGCCCACCCCCTCGCCCAGCTCCTCGATCCGCCCGGCGATCTCGTGTCCGGGCACCTCGGGGAACGTCACGCCCGGCAGCGCGCCGGCGACGAACATCGCGTCGCTGTGGCAGACGCCGCACGCCTCGACGGCGATCCGCACCCGGCCCGGCCCCGGCCGCGGAACCTCGCGCTCGACCAGCTCGAACGTGCCGTTCGCCGCGGTCACTTGGGCGACTCGGTAGCTACTCATGCATCTCTCCGCAGATGGGTTCGCGAGCGACGAGGGGCGGGCGGTCCCGGTCAGCGGGTGCGACGGCCGCCACTCCCCCGGACGGTACGACGGCCCGTCCCTCCCCCAGCAGACCAGTTCCGGCGCGATCGCGCGCGCCGAGTGTGTCCGCCTCGCCGGTCGATCTCGTCGACGAAGATCAGCCTGGCGATGCGCGGCCGGCGCGGGGGCGCAGCGCTCGCCGGGCACACACCCCGGTCATAGAGTGACCTACATCACGCCGGACCGGCTGATAACGACTCCTGCCCGCACGGTCTGGAGGGCACATGACGCACATCAAGGTCAACGTCGACGGCACGACCTACGAGGACGACGTGGAGCCCCGGCTGCTCCTCGCCCACTACCTGCGTGACCGCCTCGGCCTGACCGGTACCCCGATCGGGTGCGACACCTCCAGCTGCGGGGCCTGCACGGTCGACCTGGACGGCGCGACCGCCAAGAGCTGCTCGGTGCTGGCCGTCCAGGCGGACGGCTGTGCGGTGACGACCGTGCAGGGCCTGGCGAAGGACGGGCAGTGGACGGCGCTCCAGCGCGCGTTCCACGAGCAGCACGGTCTCCAGTGCGGCTACTGCACCCCGGGCATGATCATGGCCGCGCGCGATCTGCTCCGGGAGAACCCGCGCCCCGCCTCCGAGGAGGTGCGCCACGCCCTGGAGGGCAACCTCTGCCGTTGCACCGGCTACCAGAACATCGTCCGCGCGGTGCTCGCCGCCTCCGGACAGCAGGTCAGCGAGGAGGTCACGGCATGACCGATCAGGCCGTAGCGGGCGAGACCGGTCGGGAGGTCGGCCGCTCCCGGCTGCGCAAGGAGGACGCCCGGCTGCTCACCGGCCAGACCAACTGGACCGACAACATCCAGGTCGCCGGCATGCTGCACCTGGCCATCCTGCGCAGCCCGATGGCGCACGCCCGCGTCACCCGCGTCGACGTCGCCCCGGCGCTCGAACGCCCCGGCGTCGTCGCGGCGTTCAGCGGCGCGGACCTCGCCGAGGGCCTCGGCTCGCTGCCCTGCGCGTGGCCGGTGACCGAGGACATCGTGCTGCCCGACCACCCGCCGATCGCGGTGCGGGAGGTCCGGTACGCGGGCGACCCGGTGGCGGTCGTGGTGGCGCGCGACCGGTACGCGGCGGCCGACGCGCTGGAGGCGATCGAGGTCGACTACGATCCGTTGCCCCCGGTCCTCGACCTGGAGGCGGCGCTGGCCGAGGGCGCCCCGCTGGTCCACTCCGACAAGGGCACCAACCGCTGCTACACCTGGCCGCTGGCCACCGGCGAGAGTTTCGGGGCCGTGCGCGAGCGCGCCGAGGTGACGGTGAGGCGGCGCTACCACCAGCAGCGGCTCATCCCCAACGCCATGGAGCCGCGCGCGGTCGTCGTCACCCCGCTCGCCGCCTCCGGCGAGTACACCGTGTACTCGGCCACCCAGATCCCGCACATCCTGCGGATCATGCTCGCGACGGTCACCGGCATCCCGGAGCACAAGCTGCGGGTGATCGCCCCGGACGTGGGCGGCGGCTTCGGCTCCAAGCTCCAGGTGTACGGCGAGGAGGCCGTGGCCCTCGCGGTCGCCCGCAGGCTGGGGCGGCCGGTGAAGTGGACCGAGTCCCGCTCCGAGGGCTATCTCGCCACCCACCACGGGCGCGGCATGATCCAGGACATCGAGGTCGCGGCCACCCGTGAGGGCCGGCTGCTCGGCCTGAAGGTGGACCTGATCGCGGACATGGGCGCCTACCTGATGCTGGTCACGCCGGGCGTCCCGATCCTGGGCGCGTTCATGTACCCGGCGATCTACAAGATGGACGCCTACGAGTTCACCTGCACCGGCGTCTTCACCACCCGTACCCCCACCGACGCCTACCGGGGCGCCGGCCGGCCCGAGGCCACGTTCGCCATCGAGCGGATCATGGACGAGCTGGCCGCCGAACTGGGCCTGGACCCGGTGGAGTTGCGGCGCCGCAACTGGATCCGGCACGAGGAGTTCCCGTACACCACGATCGCCGGACTGACCTACGACAGCGGCGACTACGAGGCGGCCACCGCGAAGGCGCTCGCCCTGTTCGGCTACGACGAGCTCCGCGCCGAGCAGCGCGGCCGCGCCGAGGCCGGCGACCCGGTGCGCCTCGGCATCGGCGTGTCGACGTTCACGGAGATGTGCGGCCTGGCGCCGAGCCGGGTGCTGCGCGACCTCCGGTACGGCGCGGGCGGCTGGGAGGCGGCGAGCGTGCGGATGCTGCCCACCGGGAAGGTCGAGGTGGTCACCGGCACCAGCCCGCACGGGCAGGGCCACGAGACCTGCTGGAGCCAGATCGCGGCGGACGTGCTCGGGGTGCCCTTCGAGGACGTCGAGGTGCTGCACGGCGACACCAGGTCGTCCCCGCAGGGCATGGACACCTACGGCTCGCGGTCGCTGGCCGTCGGCGGCGAGGCCGTGCACCGGGCGGCGAGCACGGTGGTCGACAAGGCCCGCAAGGTCGCCGCGCACCTGCTGGAGGCGAGCGAGCAGGACCTGGAGTTCCGGGACGGCGTCTTCTCCGTGAAGGGCTCCCCGGAGGCACGCAGGTCCATCCAGGAGATCGCCTTCGAGGCGTTCACCAACCACGACCTGCCCGACGGCGTGGAACCGTCCATCAACGCCGAACACGTGGTCGACCCGGAGAACTTCTCCTTCCCGCACGGCACCCATCTGTGCGCGGTCGAGGTCGACACGGAGACCGGATGGACGCGGATCAGGTCGTACGTCTGCGTGGACGACGTCGGCCATGTGGTCAACCCGATGATCGTGGAGGGGCAGGTGCACGGCGGGCTCGCGCAGGGCATCGGGCAGGCGCTGTACGAGGAGGCCGTCTACGACGACGAGGGCAACCTCGTCTCCGGCAGCATGGCCGACTACCTCGTGCCCTCGGCCGCCGACCTGCCGGAGTTCGTGACCGCCCGGACCGAGACCCCCGCGTCCTCCAACGCGCTCGGCGTCAAGGGGGTCGGCGAGGCCGGGACGATCGCCTCGACGCCCGCCGTGGTCAACGCCGTCGTGGACGCGCTGCGGCCGCTCGGCGTGCACGACGTACGGATGCCCTGCACCCCCGAACGGGTGTGGCGCGCGGTGAGGGAGGCGACGGCATGATTCCCCCGGCGTTCGAGTACGCCCGCCCCGGAACCGTCGAGGAGGCCGTAGGGCTGCTCGGTGAGGCGGGCGACGAGGCGAAGGTGCTGGCCGGCGGCCAGAGCCTGCTGCCGTTGCTGCGGCTGCGGCTGGCCTTCCCCGAACTCGTCGTGGACGTGGGCCGGATCCCCGGTCTGCGCGGGGTACGCGAGGACGGCGAGACGCTGGTCATCGGCGCGCTCACCCCCCACCACGACGTGATCCGCGACCCGCTGGTGCGCCGCCACGCCGGGCTGCTGGCCGCCGCCACGGCCACCGTCGCCGATCCGGCGGTACGGCATCGCGGCACGCTCGGCGGCTCGTTGGCGCACGCCGACCCGGCCGGCGACCTGCCCGCGGTCGTCCTGGCGCTCGACGGCGAACTGGTCGCCGTGGGCCCGAACGGCCGACGCACCGTCCCCGCCCGGGAGTTCTTCGTCGACTACCTCCAATCCGCCCTGGAGCCTGACGAGTTGCTGGTCGAAGTACGGCTGCCGAAGCGGGACGGGTGGGGCTTCCACTACGAGAAGTTCCACCGGGTGGCGCAGTCCTGGGCGATCGTCGGGGTCGCGGCGATGGTGCGGCGTCAGGACGGGCGCATCGCCGAGGCGCGGGTCGGCCTGACCAACATGGGCGCGACCCCGCTGCGGGCGGCCGCGACGGAGGCGGCGCTGGCCGGTGCCGACGGACCGGACGCGGTGGCGCTGGCCGCGCGGTCGGCGGCCGAGGGCGCGCGGCCGGGGCAGGACGCGTCGGCCTCGCCCGACTACCGGGCGCATCTGGCCCAGGTGCTGACCAAGCGGGCGGTGCTGACCGCCGCCGGGATGGGGTGAGCGCCGATCACCCGGATGGACGGCCCGGAAGAGGTGCGGGCCCGGCTGGAGGAGACGGGGTATCTCGTCGACGAAGGGCTGGCCGTCACCTGCTACCTGGCGCTGAGGCTGCACCGGCCGCTGTTCTGCGAGGGCGACGCGGGCGTCGGCAAGACCGCGCTTGCCTCCGCCCTCGCCGAGGCGCTGGACGCGCCGCTGATCCGGTTGCAGTGCCACGAGGGCATCGACGCCTCGCAGGCCCTGTACGACTGGGACTTCCCGCGGCAGCTGCTGCATCTGCGGGCGGCGGAGGCGGCCGGCGTCAAGGACGCGGACCGGCTGGAAGGCGAGCTGTACGACCGGCGGTTCCTCGTCGCCCGGCCGCTGCTCCAGGCGCTGGTGACCCAGCCGTCGGTGCTGCTGGTGGACGAGATCGACCGGGCCGACGACGAGTTCGAGGCGTTCCTGCTCGAACTCCTTTCCGAGTACGCGGTGACGATCCCGGAGCTGGGCACGCTGCGGGCCGAGGTGCCGCCGGTGGTCGTCCTCACCTCCAACCGGACCCGGGAAGTGCACGACGCGCTGAAGCGCCGTTGCCTGTACCACTGGTTCGACCATCCCGGCTTCACCCGTGAACTCGCCATCGTGCGCCGCCGGTTGCCGGGTGTGTCGGCGCGCCTGGCCGAACAGGTCACGGCCCTCGTGCAGGCGTTGCGCGGCGCGGACCTGGTGAAACCGCCGGGCGTCGCGGAGACCATCGACTGGGCCGAGGCGCTGGACGCCCTGGGCGCCACGGAGGTCGACGCGGAACTCGCCGTCTCCACCCTGGGTTCGGTCCTGAAGTACCGGGAGGACACGGACCGGGCCAGGGGGCTCGATCTGGCCGCGGTACTGGCTGCGCGGGGAGTGTGAGCGGCATGGGTGCGACCGGCGACGGGCTCGGGGAGACACGGGCCAGGGTTCCAGCCCCGGGACCCGCCGGGGCCGACGCCGTACTGCTCGGCTTCGTACGGGCGTTGCGTGCGGCGGGGGTCGACGCGAGCGCCGAGCGGATGTACGCCTTCCTGCGGGCCGTGTCCGTGCTGCGGCCCGGGGTGCGGGCGGATGTGCACGCGGCGGGGCGGGCGACCCTCTGCGGCGGGCCGGACGATCTGGAGCGGTACGAGAGGGTGTTCGCCGCCTACTTCGGTGCCACCGGGGGTGCCCCGGCGCGGCCGGCGGTGCGCACGCCTCCCCCGCCCCGGCCACGGCTGCGCGCGCGGGACGCGGCCGCCGACGGCCGTACCGCCGGCGAGCGCGATCCGCTGGGCCCGCCCGCCGCGGCGCTCGCCAGCTCGACCGAGGTGCTGCGGCACCGCGACGTCGCCGCGCTGGACGCCGGCGAACGCGCCCAACTCCACCGATTGCTGGCCGCGTTCGCGCTGCGCGGCGAGGCCCGGCGGTCAGCTCGGCGGCGGCCCGCGCGGCGCGGGGAGGTGGATCCGCGGCGTACCGTGCGCGAACTGCTGCGGCGCGGCGGCGAACCGGCCCGGCTGCGCCGGCACGCCCGCGTCGACCGGCCGCGCCGGGTGGTGCTGCTGGTGGACGTCAGCGGTTCGATGGCACCGTACGCGGACGCGCTGCTGCGCTTCGCCCACGCGGCCGCGCGGGGCGGCCGTACAGAGGTCTTCACGATCGGCACTCGCCTCACCCGGGTGACGCGGGAGCTGTCCCATCGCGATCCGGACCTGGCGATGGCGGCGGTCGCCGCGGCGGTGCCCGACTGGCGGGGCGGCACCCGGCTGGGCGAGCTGTTGCGCGAGTTCCTGAACCGCTGGGGGCAGCGTGGCATGGCCCGCGGCGCGGTCGTCGTGCTGCTCTCCGACGGCTGGGAGCGCGACGACCCCGCGCTGCTGGGCGCCCAGATGCGCCGGCTGCACGCGCTGGCGCACCGGGTCGTCTGGGCCAACCCCCGTAAGGCGCGCCCGGGTTACGCGCCGACGGCCGCGGGGATGGCGGCGGCGCTGCCGAGCGTGGACGAGTTCGTCGAGGGGCACAGCCTGGCGGCGCTGGAACGGCTCGCGGCGGTGGTACGCGGGGCGCGGAGCGGTGCGGTGCCGGGGATGGGGGCCTCGCGTTGATTCCCTACTCCCGAGGAGCATGTCATGGAGCTGCACCACGAGTTCACCGTCCCTGTCCCGGTCGGTCAGGCCTGGCCCGCGCTGCTCGACATCGAGCGGGTCGCGCCGTGTCTGCCGGGCGCGGTGGTGGAGGAGTACGACGGCAAGACGGTGACCGGCTCGGTGAAGGTCAAGGTCGGCCCGGTCACCGTGACATACCGCGGTACGGCGGTGTTCGAGGAGCAGGACGCGGTGGCGCACCGGATGGTGCTGATGGCGAACGGCCGGGAGACGCGCGGGCAGGGCACGGCCAGGGCGCGGGTCACCGGCACGCTGAGCGAGCGGGACGGCGAAACGGCGGTGTCGGTGCGCACCGACCTCACGGTGACGGGGCGGCCCGCGCAGTTCGGGCGCGGGGTGCTGGCCGAGGTGGGCGACCGGCTGGTGGGGCAGTTCGCCGACTGCCTGGCCTCCCGGCTGGCCGAACGCCCGCAGGCGGCCGCCGAGGACGCCGCCGCGGGCGGGGAAGGCGAGGCCGGGCGCCCGGTGCCCCGCGCCGAGCAGGAACCACCGCCGCTGGACCTCCTGCGCACCGCCGGTTTCCCGGTGGCCAAACGCGCGGCCCCGGTGGTGGCCGCCCTCGCCGCGCTGGCCGTGGTGGTCCTGCGCCTGCGGCGACGGGGGCGGAGGCGCGGGCGGCGCAGGTGAGCCGGTCGGGTGACCGGCGGGAGCGCCGCCTCGCCGCCCGCTGCTCGGGGTCTCCGGCCACCGTCGCGTGCAGATGCTGGTCGTGCCAGCCGTCGGCGTGTCTGGCTGCTGCCCGGGGCGCGCGGCGCCGGCCTCGCTGTCACCGCGACCCGGCGCGCCTCACCCGCTCGGCCATGCGGCCCGCGGAGACGACGTCGGGGATGCCTGAGCGGCCGCCGACAAGATCCGAAAGAAAGGCCCTATCGCTGCGGCAGCCGGTGCAGGGTCACCTCGGTGAGCGTCCCGTCGTGGGCCTCCGCCGTCAGGTAGGTGCAGTGGGGCTGGCCGCGGCGGTCGGTCGGCGACCCCGGGTTGAGCAGCCGCAACCCGCCGGGGGCGGTGCTGTCCCAGGGGATGTGGCTGTGCCCGAAGACCAGGACGTCGAGGTCGGGGAAGCGCGCGGCACAACGGGCCTCGCGGCCCTGCGCGGGCCCGGTCTCGTGCACGACGCCGAAGCGCAGGCCGCCGAGTTCGGCGTACGCCACCTCGGGCAGGCGGGCCCGCAGCTCCGGGCCGTCGTTGTTGCCGTACACCCCGACCAGCCGGCGACCACGGCTCTCCAGCAGATCGAGGGTGGCGGTGTCCACCCAGTCCCCGGCGTGCAACACCACGTCCGCGCGCGGCAGTTCGGCCAGCAGCTCCTCCGGGAGCCGCTTGGCACGCTTGGGGAGATGGGTGTCGGACATGAGCAGAAGGCGCACGACTTCAGCCTAACCGACCCGGTCGCGCCCGCTCCCGGTTTACGGCCTACCAGGTGCACCGCGCGCGAGCGGAGTCAAGGGGTCACCGCACGGTTCGATCACCGTGGCTCTCGCCGTGGAGCGACTCGTCGTCGACGCAGACGCGCATATGGTCCAGCGCGGCGTCGAGCGTCCGGGTGACCATCGCGGGGGTGTCGCCGGCGGCGATGATGTAACCGATGCGCCCGTAGGCGTTCTCGGCCCGTCTCACGGGGGTACCCGGGCGTGCCGTCACGGTGACTCGGGTGACGCCGGGCGTGGCCGACGCCGCCTCGACGCCCTCCACGCCGCTCAGCACGCCCGCGCGGTCCGCCAGCAGGAACCGGATCGCGGCGTGCCCACGGCGGGTGGCCGTGAGGTCCACCGGCAGGCCCGTCGCGGCGCGCAGTTGCTGCTCCAGCAGATCGGAGCCGATCGCCTGCCGTATCAGCTCCGGGATCATGCCACCTGCCAGCCGGGGGTTCATCTCCAGCACGCGTGGACCGGACGCGGTGAGCTTGACTTCGGTGTGGACGGCGCCCGAACGCCAGCCCACCGCCTTGACCGCGGCGATCACGGTCTCGGCCAACTCGCTCGCGTCACCGGCGGGCAGCGGCGCGGGGAAGACGTGACCGGTCTCGACGAAGTACGGTCCGGCCGTGACGGACTTGGCGGTCACACCGACGCAGGTGGTGACGCCGTCGTGGGTGAAGGTCTCCACGCTGTACTCGTCGCCCTGGACGAACTCCTCCACCAAGACGGTGCGGGCGGTCGGTTGGCCTCGGACGTTCGTGCGCACCGCGAGAATGCGCGCGGCCGTTTCCCTGGCCTCGTCCACGTCGTCGCAGAGCCTGACGTTGTTCGAGCCCGAGTCGTCGGACGGCTTGACCACGCAGGGCAGGCCGATCTCGGCGACGGCCTTGGCGATTTCGTCGACGTCCGTGACCACGGCGTAGTGGGGCTGACCGATTCCCGCCGCCCAGAGGACACCACGGGTCACGTCCTTGTTCCGGCAGGCGGCGACCGCGTCGGGCGAGTTGCCGGGCAGGTCGAGCCACTCGGTCAACTCGGCGGTGGTGGGCACGTAGAAGTCGCTCGTGGTGGTCAGTCCGGCGATGTCCTGGCGGGGGAAGCGTTCCTGGATCACGGTGCGCAGCTCCGCGGGCGAGTTCGTGTCGCAGACGACGATCTCGCTTCCGGTCTCATCGAGGCCGGTGTACCGCTCGGGCTTACCGGTGATCAGCACCGGACGCAGGCCCAGTTCGCGCGCGGTGCGCAGCGCCTCCATTCCCGTGCCGGTCGTGTTGGACTCGATGAAGAGCAGGAATTTGGCCGCCTTGCCGGTCCGCGGAAGAGCGGCATACGACCACTGGGTCACCGCGGTGCCGTATTCGACCAGCTCGGGCTCGGCGGCCAGGGGGAGGTCGGTGACACGGTGTTCGTCCCAGTACTCGTCGCTGTAGACGGTGTCGATGTAGCGGTCGCCCCGGTCGGGGAAGATCCCGACGATCCGGCTGCCCGGCGTCGCTCGCGCGGCGACCTCGGTGAGCACGCGATACACCGAGCCGGACGTGTTGCCCGCGAAGATGCCCTGCTCCCGCACCAGGGCCCTGGTCGCGGCGAACGCCTCGTGATCGTTGAGCCAGTGCACCTCGTCGATGACGTCGCGGTCCAGGTTGTTCGGTGACAGGCTGTTGCCCAGGCCGCTCTGGAGCCGGCCGGGACGGTCCGGCTGGTCGAACAGCGCGCTGCCGACGCAGTCCACGCCGATGGATCGCAGGCTCGGGAAGGTCTTGCGCAACTCGCGGGTCGAACCGCACAGGGAGCCGCCTGAACCGACCGCGCCCACCAGGACGTCGACCGTCCCGAGGTCGTCGATCAGTTCCTCCGCAAGCGGCCGATAGGCGCGCGGGTTGTCGGGATTGGTGTACTGACGCGGCCAGAACGCCCCCGGCAGGTCCCGCATCAACTCCGCGAGACGCTCCAGCCTGGCGGACTGCCAGCCCTGTCCGGTCATCGACCGCACCATGTGGACGTGCGCGTCCAGGCAGCGCAGTTTCGTCAGGGTGATGGGGTCGATCCTGGGGTCGGTCACGATGTGGACCGGATGTCCCAGGGTCCGCCCCACCAAGGCCACACCGAGGGCCAGCGTCCCGGACGAGCTTTCCACGATGGGCGCCCCCGGCTTGAGCGCTCCGATGCGGCGTGCCTCCTCCACCATGCTCTTGGCCACCCGGTCCTTCATGGCGAACGGGTTGGCGAGTTCCAGCTTCGCGTACACCTCGGTGCCCTCGGGTACGTCGAGCGCGAGGCGCACGAGCGGGGTGTGCCCGATCATGTCGCGAGCGGACTGAAAGAGCATCGTCACATCCTCCGGTGATGGGTCGGCTGGAGAGCACCCAGGCGACTCCAGTCGTCGTCCTCATGCCCGAGCGATCGGTAGACGGCGGTCGTGCCCGGCAGTGCGGCACAGCCGGCCAGGGCCGCTTCGGTCTTGGCCGCCGCGGCGGGGTCGGCGTGGTCGATCAGGATGCCGAGCACCGTCCCGCTGTGTGCGCACACCACGCCCAGTGCGCCGATCTCCCCACAAAGTCGCCGCAGTTGGGCCAGGAAGCGGCGTGGGTTCTGGCGGGCGTTGAGCTCGGCGCTGCGGGTGGCGACTCGCCCGACCTCCGCCAGATCACCGGCACGTACCGCGGTACCGAGTGCTGTCCGCAGGCGGGCGTACTCGCGGCGTTCCTCGTCGGTGTGGGCTCTCGCGGCCCCGTTGTAGCGCACCGTGTCGACCTGGCCGCCTTCGTCGTGCGCGACGATGATCATGGACGGCAGGGCGCCCAGTCTTTCCCGCACGCGCACGTTGCGGTGGTCGAAGTCGACGATCTCGTCGTACATCACTCCGTCGGACGGTTCGATCTCCCGCATCAGCGACTCGATGTCCTCGGCGCGGAAACGCGTTCCGACCGCGGCCGCGACGGCGCGGGCCGTGGCGACCAGGTCCGCCGACGAGCTGGCCAGCCCCTTCCCCTCCGGCAGCTCACTGTGGAGAGTCAGGTGACCGCCGCCGCCCACGCCCGCGAGACGCAGCGCCGACATCGCGAGGCGGGCGGCCTTCCACTTGTGGGCGGGGTGCACGTCGACACTCGTGGCGTCGGGCGCGTGCCGGAAGGTCGCGGTGCTCCACGCCGCCACAGGGCAGGTCACCATGAAGTGCTGTCCCGAGTGGACCGTGCCTTGCAGCAGCTCCCCGAATGTGCCGAACGACCGGCCGGTGCCCTGGGCCACACCGGCGGACCGCTCAATCCCCCTCGTGTCCGAACTGGACAACTCCGTTGCCTCCCCCTTGGCTTCGCGCCCTCCGACGACCCCACTCCCGCGCGAGTCGTTCGAGTTCCCGCTCTTGATCCGCGAGCACCTCGGCGACGGCCTGCGGATGGGTCGATCCCGCCGAGTTCATCGACCACAGAGCTCCCGCCACGTCGAAGACGCCATGGAGCAGTGCGTGCGGGTCGGTCAGACCGCGTCCGCTCTCCGCCGCGGCTCTGGTCAGCAGATCAGGATCCACCTGCGCCGGCGTGAGGCCCGCGTCCATGGCCATCACGATGTACCGACCCGCGATCACCTGCGCGAGCCGCCACGGCACCCCCTCGTCGAGGGTGAGGCGGTTCGCCAGCGCGAAGCCGCCCAGGAACTCCTTCTCACACGCGCGAGCCATCCGGTCGACGTCGAATCGCGCGTTGTCCAGCACCACCGTGAAGAGCCGCAGTGCGCTTTCGAACGCGTCGTAGGCTCGCGGCAGTTCCGTACCGGCCTCCTTGGAGACCTCGACGGAGTTGGAGAACGCGGTGTTGCGCTGTCCGAGCACCGTGTCGAGGTGTGTCGAGGACAGATGCGCCAGGCGTCCCCGAATACGCTCCAGAACGGGGAAGTTCTTCTTCTGCGGCATGGCGGAGGAGATTCCGGACAGCTCGTCCGGCAGATCCAGGAACCCGTAGGCACTGCTGCCCCACGCCATCAGGTCGGTGACGAACCGGCTCAACTGCACGCCGAGGATCTCGAACTCGCCGGTGATCTCGACGGTCCAGCCCCGATACGCGACGGAGGTCAGCGCGAGCGGCTGCACCCGCTGGAACCCCAGTGATCGTGCGAGGCGCTGGCGGTCCCACGGCAACGTCTGGCCTGACATCGCCCCCGCTCCCAGAGGGCATGCGTCGATGCTGTCATAGGTGAACAGGAGTCGGCGCGACGCGTGTTGCGCCTGTTCGGACAAGGCGGCGAGGTAGAAGCCGGGAGAGATGATCTGTGCTGCTTGCAGATGCGTGTAGCCGGGCATCGGGTGTTCGGTGTGACGCCCGGCGAGCCGGTGCGCGGCACGGCCGAACTCCAGCAGCGTGGCGGCGGCGTCGAGCAGTCGGGAACGCCCGAAGAGCAACTGCGCGCACGCCTGGTAGTCGTTGCGGCTGCGGTCGACGTGCCAGGCCGGAACCGGCGCGCTGAGGCCGTCCTCGACCTGCCGTTCCAGGGTGAAGGCCATGTCGCTCATGCTGGCCGCGCTCCGCTCGGTCATCGATTCGCGATCGACCGAGTCCAGGAGCGTGTTGATCTCGTGAGCACTTCCCTCGGTGAGAAGTCCCATGCGGACGTACTCCGAGACCAAGGCTTTCTCGATCGCCACGTAGTGCGGCAGCAGATTGTGCACCTCTGCGTCGAACTGCGGATCCAGCACCTCTGTTCGCAGCAGATGGCTCGGCCCGGCGCTCACTCGCCCACTCAGTGGGGTCGGCCGTGCTTTTTCAACAGGCATCGCGGTCCATTCCTGTTTCGATCTCGATGGCCGTGATCGCGAGGAGCCGGCCGATGGCCGAGTCCCTCGACGCCATGTCGGCGATCTCGATCTCGGGTACGTCCGCGTTCAATTTCCCCCCTTGCCTGCACAGCGCCCGGGGCCGCACTGGTCGTCCTCGTCGGCACCGGCCCCCTGCTCACTCCTTGATGGTGATTCGAGCGGATTCAGCGAACTTCGCTCGTCATGCACCATTCCAGTACGGC
The DNA here is from genome assembly GCF_040706415.1 of Streptomyces sp. NPDC048106. NCBI lineage: Bacteria > Bacillati > Actinomycetota > Actinomycetes > Kitasatosporales > Streptomycetaceae > Streptomyces > Streptomyces sp. NPDC048106. The sequence goes on from NZ_JBEZND010000030.1 coordinate 26,322, forward strand.
CATGGCCGCGGTCATCTTGTGATACGCCTGGCGCCACGCCCGGCTCTGCGCTCCGTCGAGGACGTCGTCGGTGACTTCCTGGCCGCGCACGGCGGGCAGGTCGTGAAGGAAGACGGTGTGCCGTGCGCCGACCCGGTCCAGGAATTCACCGTCGATGCTGAACCCCTCGAATGCGGTGAGCCAGTTCGCGTCCTCTTTGGCCACCCCCATGGTCTGCCAGCGGCTGGTGTAGACGGCGTCGACAGGCCCCTTCACTTCCGCCGGGCTGGTGATCTGTTCGACCTGGGCGCGTCCGCCGGAAAGACGGTCGACGGTGGCGAGAACCTCGTCCGGCACCTCGTATCCGGCAGGGCACAGCAATGTGAGCCGCAACCCCGGGGTGAGAGCGGCGGCGAGCGCGAGGGCGGCGCCGGAGCTGTTCCCTTCGCCGACACACAGGACATGTCGCCCGTCCAGGCTGCCGAATTCCTCGGTGAGGGTGGCGAGGTCGGCGATGGCCTGGGTGGGGTGCTCCTCGATGCTGAGCGCGTTGACGACGGCGAGACGGCTGCTCGAACCGAGTCTGCGCATCTCCTCGGCCGGCCCGTTGGTACGGACGACCAGGGCGTCCAAGTACTGGCCGAGCACCCTCGACGTGTCCTCAAGGGTCTCCCCGGTGACGAGTTGGAGGTCGTTCGGGCCGTAGGTGATGGTGTCCGCGCCGAGGCGGGTCGCCGCCGACCAGAAGGACGTCCGGGTACGGGTCGACGACTTGCTGAAGTAGATGCCGACCGCGCGCCCGGCGAGAGTCCGCTCCCGGACACCATCGCGACCGAATCGCACAGCGCGTCCGACGATGCGCGCCAGGTCGTCCGGGGTGAGATCAGACAGAGAGATCAGATTGCGCATGACGGTGTTTCGTCCCCCTAGAGAAATGTCGTGCTACACGTCCACCCTGTCTCAGGTGACGTTGCGCTTCATTCTGCCCAGCAACGCCGGCGGTATCAGATGAGACACATCGCCGCCCAGTTCGAGGATTTCCCTGACCAGACTGGATGAGACGCTGTATTTCTGGTTCATCATGAAGAACGCGGTTTCTACCTTGGCGAGACTGTAATTCATCTGCGCCATCTGCATTTCGCCCTGGAAGTCGTTGATCGTGCGCAGCCCCCTGACGACCAGCGCGAAGTTCTCCCTTTTGCAGTAGTCCACGAGCAGTCCGTCAAATGAGTCCACGCTCACGTTGTCCATGTCCGCGGTCACTTCACGGAGCATGTCCAAACGTTCTTCCGAGGTAAACCGGCACTTCTTGTTGATGTTGACCAGCACGCTCACCACCACGTGGTCGTACACGGCGGCGGCACGTCCGATTATGTCGATATGTCCATTTGTGACTGGATCGAAAGAGCCCGGGTAGACCACACGTTTCATGGTGTCGGACCGTATCAAAGGCGGCGCCACTATGGACCGTGAAGCCCGCCGTGATCAAGAGTGACCCACGTCATACGGGATACCTACTTGCGGTCGCTGTCGATCTCGATATAGGAAGATCCCGCTTGCTTTGGCTTATGTTCTGAGAGGAACACGGGGGGCGTCATGGGGGCGGCTGCTGCTTGCGGTCGAAAGTTTTACTGTGGGCACACAGTTCTTCACGTGCGCGGCGGATTACCGCGATACCGGACTATTCAAAGAACCTCGTCGGCGACGGCCTGATCGAAGCACGGCCGGGGAACGCTTCGGCGGTATGCAGCATTCTGCGGCGTTCTCGACGGGCGCTGTCCCTTTCTGCCTGGACAAGGCGCCGGCCTCCGATCACGACGCACCGCGATTCGTCTGACTTCACTCGGGACCGACACTGGCGCAACGGTGTGCGTGAGCACGCCGGGTGCGGCCGTGACTGGGCCGATCATCTGGGGGGTTGTTGTGTTCCCGTTGTCCTTCGCTCAGCGGCGGCTGTGGTTTCTCGGCCAGTTGGAGGGGCCTGGGGCGACGTACAACGTGCCGTTCGGGTTGCGTCTTGTCGGGGACCTGGACCTGCCGGCTTTGCGGGCGGCGCTGAATGACGTGGTGGAGCGGCACGAGGCGCTGCGATGTGTCTTCCCGGAGCGGGACGGGGTGCCGCGGCAGGAGGTGTTGCGGCCGGACCAGGCGCAAGTCGAGCTGCGGCTGAGCGACGTGACCGCTGATGAGCTGCCGCGGCTGATGAGCGAGGTGGCGGCGCTTCCTTTTGATCTGGCGCGCGACATTCCGACGCGGGCGTGGCTGTTCCGGCTGGCGCCCCAGGAGCATGTGCTGGTCCTGCTGCTGCATCACATCGCCTGTGACGGCTGGTCGTTGGCGCCGCTGACGCGGGACCTGGGGCAGGCGTACCAGGCGCGACGCCGGCGGACGGCGCCGGAGTGGGTGCCGTTGCCGGTGCAGTACAGCGATTACACGGCGTGGCACGAGGAGTTGGTGGCGCAGGTCGGGCCGGAACAACTGGCGTACTGGCGCCGGACGCTGGCGGGGGCGCCACCGGAGTTGACGTTGCCGGTCGACAGGCCCCACCCGGCCGATCCGACGCACCACGGCGGGCTGGCCTCCTTCACCCTCGACGCCGAGCTGCACCGGGCGTTGACGCGGCTGGGCCAAGCGCAGGGCGCCAGCCTGTTCATGGTGCTGCAGGCCGGGCTGGCGGTCTGGTTGCAGCGGCATGGCGCGGGCGACGACATCGTGGTCGGCACCGCGGTGGCGGGGCGTACCGATGAGGCGCTGGAGGACCTGGTCGGGTTCTTCGTGAACACGCTGGTGCTGCGGACCGATCTGTCGGGGGATCCGTCCTTCGCGGAGTTGCTGCGCCGGGTCCGTGAGACGGATCTGGGCGCCTACCGCAATCAGGATGTCCCGTTCGACCTGGTGGTGGAGGATCTGGCTCCGCACCGGTCGGCGGCCCGGCAGCCGTTGTTCCAGGTGATGCTGGTGCTGCAGTCCGACACCATCGACTGGCCGCAGTCCGCTGATCTGGTCGTCTCCCGGGAACAGATCCGCACAGAGGTCGCGAAGTTCGACCTCGTGGTCAGCTTCACCGAGGTGTTCGACGCCACCGGCGCGCCCGCGGGGATCAACGGCCAGATCGAGTACGCGACCGACATCTTCGATCAGACCACCGCGGACTCACTCGCGGACCACCTGGCACGTGTCCTGCGGTTGGTGGTGGCCGAGCCGCAGTCCCGGATCGCCGGGATCGACCTGCTTTCCGACCACGAACGGCACACGACCCTCGTCGAGTGGAACGACGCCACGGTCGAGGTACCACGGCAGCGCGTCCACGAACTGTTCGAAGCCCAGGTGCGCCGCTCCCCCACGGCCACCGCCGTGGTCTTCGAAGACACCGAGATCTCCTACGAGGAACTCGACACCCGCGCCAACCGCCTGGCGCACCACCTCATCGACCAAGGAGTGCGCGCCGACGACGTGGTCGGCGTCCACCTGAATCGCGGGGTGGAGATGGTGGTCGCGGTGCTGGCCGTGCTCAAGGCCGGTGGCGCCTACACGATGCTGGACATCGGCTTCCCCGTCGACCGGCTGCTTTCGGTGGTCGAGGATGCCGGCGCCCGTGTGGTGGTCGCCGATTCGGCAGTGGCCGGTCGGGATTCCTGGCCGGGTGTGAGCTTTGTGCGGGTGGACTCCGCGGCGGAGCGGATCAGGCAGCAGGCGGACTCCGACCCCGCGGTGGCCGGGGATCCGGAGTCCGCGGCGTGTGTGATGTTCACGTCGGGCTCGACAGGCCGGCCCAAGGGAGTGCTCACTCCCCACCGGGCTTTGGTGGGGACGTTCATCGGTCAGGACTATGTGGACTACGGGCCTGATCAGGTGTGGCTGCAGACCTCGCCGGTGTCGTGGGACGGTTTCGCCGTAGAGCTGCTCGGGCCGCTGCTCGCCGGTGCCACGGTCGTGCTCTACCCGGAACCGAAGTTGGACGTCCCCGGCATCGTCCACGCGATCAACAGGCATGGCGTGACCGCCTTGCAGGTGTCGGCCAGTCTCTTCAACCTTCTGGTCGAACATCAGCCAGAAGTCCTCCACAAGATCAGTTACATCATGACGGCCGGCGAAGCGGCGTCGGTGGCACATGTGGCCGCTGCCCTGCGGGAATCCGCGGGACTTCAGGTTCTCAACGGCTACGGCCCCGTCGAGAACATGGGACTCTCCACGACCCACCTGGCCACGAGTCGTGATGTCGAGCGCGGGGTCGTTCCGGTGGGGCGGCCGTTGGTGAACAAGCAGGTGTTCGTGCTGAACGAACACCTGCTACCGGTGCCGGTGGGCGTGGTGGGAGAGCTGTACGTGGCCGGCTCGGGCCTTGCCCGCGGCTACCTCAACCGGCCCGGCCTGACCGCCGAACGGTTCGTCGCCAACCCCTGGGCCGACGGGGAGCGCATGTACCGCACCGGTGACCTGGTCCGGTGGAACCGTGACGGGCAGCTGGTGTTCGCGGGTCGTGCCGATGACCAGGTGAAGGTACGGGGTTTCCGCATCGAGCCGGGCGAGGTCGAAGCCGCGCTGGCAGCGCATCCGGAGGTGGGCCAGGTCGCCGTGCTGGTCCGCGAGGACCGGCCGGGTGACAGGCGTCTCGTCGCCTACGTGACCCCGCAGAAGGATCACCAGCCGGACCCGGCCGACCTGCGCGACTTCACGGCCCGGCGCCTGCCGGAACACATGGTCCCCTCGGCACTCGTGGTGCTCGACGCGCTCCCGTTGACACGGAACGGAAAGGTCGACCGGCGAGCACTGCCCGCGCCGGAGTACGGCGCCGACGGCACCTACCGGGCCCCGCGCACCCCCCAGGAAGAGATCCTCTGCGGCCTGTTCGCCGACGTACTCGGCGTCGACGACGTCGGAATCGACGACAACTTCTTCGACCTCGGCGGACACTCACTCCTCGCCATCCGGCTGATCAGCCGCATCCGCGCCGTACTCGGCGCCGAACTCGGCATCCGCAACCTGTTCCAGGCCCCCACCATCGCCGGCATCACCGACAACCTCCACACCGGCCGAACCCGGCCGGTACTCGGATCACGCCCTCGCCCCGCCCTGCTGCCCCTGTCCGCCGCACAGCGCAGGCTGTGGTTCCTGGCCCAGATGGAGGGACCGAGCGCGACGTACAACGCGCCGCTGAGCCTGCGGTTGCGGGGCGCGGTGGACACAGCCGCGCTGCGGGCGGCGCTGTCCGATGTGGTGGACCGGCACGAGGCCCTGCGCACCGTGTTTCCCCAGCAGGACGGCGAACCCTTCCAGCAGGTGGTCCTCGGTGAGCGGGCCGTCCCCGTGTTGCACGTGCGGGACTGTGCCGACGAGGACGCGTTGGCCGCGGCGGTGAAACAGGCCGAGCACTGCGTTTTCGATCTGTCGGCCGAGCTGCCGATCCGCGCGTTCTTGTTCGGTGTCGGCGCGCGGGAGCACGTACTCGTACTGGTGGTCCACCACATCGCCACCGACGGCTGGTCCTTGGCTCCGCTGATGCGTGACCTGGCGACCGCCTACGAGGCCCGGTGCGCAGGTGGTGAGCCGCAGTGGTCTGCGCTGCCGGTGCAGTACGCCGACTACACCTTGTGGCAGCAGGAACTGCTGGGTTCCGCCGAGGATCCGGGCAGTCGGCTCGCCGAGCAGGTGAACTACTGGGCCGACGCGCTGGCGGGAGTGCCGGACCAGCTGGAGCTGCGTTTCGACCGGCCGCGACCGGCCGAGGCCGGCTACCGGGGCGGTCGCGTGGAATGGAGGGTCGAGCCGGCACTCCACGCGAAACTGAAAGAGCTGGCCGCGACCCATCACGTCACGCTGTTCATGGTGCTGCAGGCCGGGTTGGCCGCGCTGCTGAGCAAGCTGGGTGCGGGCACGGATGTTCCGATCGGAACCTCGATCGCCGGCCGCACCGATGTAGCCCTCGACGACCTGGTGGGATTCTTCGTCAACACCCTGGTGCTGCGCACCGACACCTCGGGCGACCCGACCTTCGCCGAACTCCTGGACCGGGTCCGCGAGACGGACCTGGCCGCGTTCGCCCACCAGGACGTCCCCTTCGAACAACTGGTTGAGGTCCTCAACCCGGCCAGGTCCACCGCCCACCACCCGCTGTTCCAGATCATGCTGGTGGTGCAGAACAACGACGAGGCCACCCTCGAACTACCCGGCCTGGAGGTGACCGCGGAACCTCCCACCTACAGCGCCGAGAAGTTCGACCTCACCGCCGCCTTCGCCGAGACCCACGACGCCTCCGGTGCCCCCGCCGGGCTCAGCGCGGTCTTCAGCTACGCCACGGACCTGTTCGACCAGGCCACGATCGAGGCGATGGCCGGCCGGCTGGTCCGCCTGCTGGACGCCGTGACCGCCGATCCGAACCAGGTTCCCGGCCACCTCGACGTGCTCTCCGACGAGGAACGGCACAGGATCCTGGTCGAGTGGAACGACACCGCGGTCGAGATTCCACGGCAGTACGCCCACGAACTGTTCGAGGCCCAGGTGCGCCGCACCCCCACGGCCACCGCCGTGGTCTGCGAAGGCACCGAGATCTCCTACGAGGAGCTCGACACCCGCGCCAACCGCCTGGCGCACCACCTCATCGGCCACGGAGTGCGCGCGGAAGCCCTCGTGGCCCTGGCGCTCCCGCGCTCCGTCGACCTCGTCGTCGCGGTTCTCGCGGTGCTGAAGGCCGGCGGTGCCTACCTGCCCATCGAGCTCGACCACCCGCAGGACCGCATCAACGACGTGATCGACGATGCGCGCCCGGTACTCACCCTCCACGAGCTGCCGGACCTGACCGCCTACCCGGCGACCAACCCGGGGACACCCACCTCACCAGCCGACCCGGCATACGTCATCTACACCTCCGGCTCCACCGGAAAGCCCAAGGGCGTGGTGATCGAACACGCCGCTCTGGGTGCCTATCTGCTCCGCGCGCGAGAGGTGTACCCCGACGCCGCCGGTACCGCGTTGGTGAACTCGTCCATCGCGTTCGACCTGACGGTCACGGCGCTCTACACACCCCTGGTGAGCGGAGGGCGGGTGATCCTGGCCGAACTGGACGAACACGCCGGGACGGCCGGCCGGCCTTCGTTCATGAAGGTCACACCGTCCCACCTCGCGATACTCGAGAACCTCCCGGAGGACGTCTCCCCCTCCGGAACCCTGGTCCTCGGTGGGGAACCGCTGACCGGCCACGCACTGCGGAGGATGCGCGCGACGCATCCGGGCCTCACCGTGATCAACGCCTACGGTGCCACCGAGACCACGGTGAACAGCACCGAGTTCCGCATCGCCCCGGGGCAGTCCCTCGATCCGGGCGCGCTGCCGGTCGGTCGTCCGTTCTGGAACACGCGCGTCTATGTTCTGGATCAGTCGTTGCGGCCGGTGCCACCCGGCGTGGTGGGAGAGCTGTACGTGGCGGGTTCGGGCCTTGCCCGCGGCTATCTCAACCGGGCCGGCCTGACCGCCGAACGGTTCGTCGCCAACCCCTGGGGCGACGGGGAGCGCATGTACCGCACCGGCGACCTGGGGCTGTGGAACCATGACGGGCAGCTGGCCTGCGTCGGCCGTGCCGACAACCAGGTGAAGGTACGGGGTTTCCGCATCGAGTTGGGCGAGGTCGAAGCCGCGCTGGCAGCGCATCCGGAGGTGGGCCAGGTCGCCGTGCTGGTCCGCGAGGACCGGCCGGGTGACAAACGCCTGGTCGCCTACGTGACGCCACAGAAGGATCACCAGCCGGACCCGGCCGACCTGCGCGACTTCACGGCCCGGCGCCTGCCGGAACACATGGTCCCCTCGGCCCTCGTGGTGCTCGACGCGCTGCCGTTGACACGGAACGGAAAGGTCGACCGGCGAGCACTGCCCGCGCCGGAGTACGGCGCCGACGGCACCTACCGGGCACCACGCACCCCCCAGGAAGAGATCCTCTGCGGCCTGTTCGCCGACGTACTCGGCGTCGACGACGTCGGAATCGACGACAACTTCTTCGACCTCGGCGGACACTCACTCCTCGCCATCCGGCTGATCAGCCGCATCCGCGCCGTACTCGGCGCCGAACTCGGCATCCGCAACCTGTTCCAGGCCCCCACCATCGCCGGCATCACCGACAACCTCCACACCGGCCGAACCCGGCCGGTACTCGGATCACGGCCTCGCCCCGCCCTGCTGCCGCTGTCCGCCGCACAGCGCAGGCTGTGGTTCCTGGCCCAGATGGAGGGGCCCTCCTACAACTCCCCGTTGGCCCTGCGTCTTTCGGGGCGGGTGAACGTTCCCGCGCTGCGGGCGGCGCTGTCCGATGTGGTGGACCGGCACGAGGCCCTGCGCACCGTGTTTCCCGAGCAGGACGGCGAACCCTTCCAGCGGGTGCTCCCCGCTGCCGAGGCCGTACCGGAGTTTGAGGTCATCGCCGCCGACGAGCAGGGCCTGGCCCGTGCCCTGGAGGCGGCGGCCGGCCACCACTTCGACCTGGCCTCCGATCTGTTGGTGCGGGCGTGGCTGTTCACCCTGGCCGAGGACGAGTCCGTGCTGCTGCTCCTGAAGCACCACATGGTCAGTGACGGCTGGTCGAACGGGCTGCTGATGCGAGACCTGTCGACGGCCTATGCCGCCCGCTGCCAGGACCAGGCGCCCGTGTGGGAGCAACTCCCGGTCCACTACGCCGATTACGCGCTGTGGCAGCGCGATCTGCTCGGCGAGGAGGGCGACCCGGACAGCGTGCTGAACCGGCAGTCCGCTTTCTGGCGCCAAGCCCTGGCCGGGGCACCGGAACTGCTGGAGCTGCCCACCGACCGGCCCCGCCCGGCGGTGTCCGGATATGGCGGTGCGTCCGTCCCCTTCACCCTCGACGCCGGACTGCACACACGGCTGATGGAGGTGGCCAGGGCCCGCGGCTGCACCCTGTACATGGTCTTGCAGGCCGCGTTCGCCGCGCTGCTGACCCGCCTCGGCGCGGGCACGGACATACCGATCGGATCAGCGGTGGCCGGGCGCGGGGACGACGTCCTCAACGACCTGGTCGGCTTCTTCGTCAACACCCTCGTCCTGCGCACGGACACCTCCGGGGACCCCACCTTCGCCGAGCTCCTGGACCGGGTCCGCGAGACCGACCTGGCCGCCTACGCCCACCAGGACCTCCCCTTCGAACGGCTCGTCGAAATCCTCAACCCGCCCCGGAGCCTGTCCCACCACCCCCTTTTCCAGGTCACGCTCGTTCTCCAGAACAACGACGAGCACGCCGGCTCCCTCCACGATCTGGACGTCCACGAGTGGCCGATCGCCCAGTCCGGCGCCAAGATCGATCTCGCTCTGACCGTGGGAGAGACGAGGGGTGGCGGACTGTCCGGCGCGCTGGAGTACGCCACTGAACTGTTCGACCAGGCCACCGCGGAGAGCGTCTGCCAGTGGCTGACCCGCATGCTCACCGTCCTCGCCCACGACCCCGAGAGCCGCATCGGCGAGGCCGACATCCTCACCCCGCGGGAGCGGCGGCGGATGCTGGTGGAGTGGAACGACACCGGCCGTGACGTCCCCGCGGCCACGTTGCCGGCACTCTTCGAGGCCAGGGCGGCGGCGGTACCGGACCGCGTGGCGGTGGTCCACGAGGACACCGAGCTGACCTACGCCGAACTGAACGCCTGGGCCAACCGCCTCGCCCACGACCTGATCAGCCGCGGCATCGGCCCCGAGGACGTGGTCGGGCTGGCGATGCCGCGGTCGGCGCGGATGATCGTGGCGCTGCTGGCCGTGCTCAAGGCCGGTGCGGCGTACCTGCCGATCGACACCGAGTATCCGCCCGAGCGGATCTCGTTCATGCTCGATGACGCCGCCCCCGTGTGTGTGATCGCCACCGCCGGTACGGCGCCCGGCTTGCCCGCCGGCACCAAGGTGCTGGCACTGGACGATCCCGCTGTCGAGACGGCCCTCACCGCCCGGCCGGACACCGATCCCGGCGACCGGGACCGTCGCGCACCGCTGACCCTGGCCCATCCCGCCTACGTCATCTACACCTCCGGCTCCACCGGACGCCCCAAGGGCGTCACCGTCACCCACCAGGGGATCGCGAGCCTCGCCGCCAACCAGGCCGACCGCTACGACATCGACCCGGACAGCAGGGTCCTCCAGTTCGCCTCCCTCAGCTTCGACGTGACCGTTTCCGAATACTGCCTCTCCCTGCTGTCCGGGGCACGGCTGGTACTTCCTCCGGCGACGATGTACGGAGACTCCCTCAGCGACTTCATGCGCGAGAACGAAGTCACGCACGCCCATATCCCTCCCGCGGTGCTGAGCAGCCTTCCCCACATGCGTCTGCCGGACCTGAGGGTGCTGATCACGGGCAGCGAGGCGTTGTCGGCCGAGCTGGTGGCGCGCTGGGCGCCGGGCCGGAGGATGGTCAACGCGTACGGCCCTACGGAAGCGACCGTCGACGTGGCGTCCTGGATTTTCGAGGGCCTCACCGAGGGCGAGCAGGTGGACGACATTCCCATCGGCCGCCCTGTGTGCAACACGCGGGTGTTCGTGCTGGACGAGAGGTTGCGGCCGGTTCCGGTGGGAGTCGCGGGTGAGTTGTACGTCGCGGGAGCGGGGCTGGCTCGTGGGTACCTGAACCGGCCGGGGCTGACCGCGGGCCGGTTCGTGGCGAATCCCTTCGGTCCTGCGGGGTCGCGGATGTACCGCACCGGCGATCTGGTGCGGTGGCACGCGCAGGGGTATCTGGCGTTCCTGGGGCGGGTGGACGACCAGGTGAAGGTGCGCGGGTTCCGCATCGAGCTGGGTGAGATCGAGTCGGTGCTGCTGAAGGACGCGGAGGTCGGCCAGTCGGTCGTGGTGGTGCGGGAGGACCGCCCCGGCGACAAGCGGATCGTCGCGTACGTGGTCGCGGCCGCAGGCACGGCGGTGGATCCGGCCGGGGTGCGCGAGCGTGCCGCGGCGATGCTGCCGGAGTACATGGTGCCCTCGGCGGTGGTGGTCCTGGAGGCGCTGCCGCTGACCGCGAACAGGAAGCTCGACCGCCGGCGGTTGCCCGCGCCGGACTACTCCACCGCGCACGGGCGGGCTCCGCGCACGGAACACGAGAAGGTGCTGTGCGCACTGTTCGCCGAGGTCCTCGGTCTTGACGAGGTGTCCGTCGACGACGGGTTCTTCGACCTGGGCGGCCACTCACTGCTCGCGACTCGTCTGCTCAGCCGCATCCGCGCGCTGCTGAACACCGAGATCTCCGTGCGCACGCTCTTCCAGGCTCCCACGGTGGCCGCCCTGAGCCGGCAACTGCACCTGCCGGCCTCGGGTGACGCACTCAGCCCCGTTCTCCCTCTCCGCTCCACCGGAAGGCGCCGCCCGATCTTCTGCGTGCACCCGGTCGGCGGCACCAGTTGGTGTTATTCCGGATTGCTGCGGCATTTCGGACCGGACTATCCGCTGTACGGAATCCAGGCCCGCGGGCTGAACGAGGACGGCCCGCTTCCGCAGTCCATCGAGGAAATGGCCCGCAATTATGTTGACGAAATCCTGGAGATTCAGAAGGATGGTCCTTACCGCCTGGTCGGCTGGTCTCTCGGTGGAACCACAGCCCATGCGATGGCGGTAGAGCTGCAAAACCGCGGCTATGCCGTCGAGTTTCTCGCCATGTTCGACTCCTCCCCGCATCCTGCTCCGCTGCGGGAGGAATCCGACCGCCCTGAAGTAGTGCTCAAGGGAATCATGGAGGCCTTCGGGGCGGAGGCCGGGAGCGTGGGTGAATCCCCCAGCATGGACCAGGCCGTCGCGGTCATGCAGGAAAAGATGAGCACGCTGGGGTCCTTGGCGAAGGAACAGGTGCAGAGAGTTCTCGAGGTAGCCGTGAACTCGGCTCGGGTCGGCAGCCTTCCTCGTTCGGTCGGCCGCCTGTCCGGGGACCTGCACTTCTATTCCGCCGCCGGCGACAATGAGCGCGGTTCAGCAGACGCCGCGGCACTGTGGGCACGGTATTGCACGGGACAGGTGCACGTACACGAAATCGACTGCGCACACGGGGAAATGATGTCTCCCGAGCCGTTGTCGATCATCGCCGAAACTTTGGTGGCCAGCGTGTGTGAACTGGAGGGAAACGGGCATGAAGAATCCGTTTGAGCGGGACGACATCGAATACTACGCTCTCGTCAATTCAGAGGGTCAGTACTCGCTGTGGCCCACCACGATCGAGGTTCCCGCAGGATGGACCGTGACGCGCGGTCCATCGGACAGGCAGTCGGTCGTGAAATTCATCGAAGAGACGTGGACCGACATGCGACCCAAGAGTCTGGTCGACGCCATGGACAACCCGGCCCGGTAGCCAAAAGCCGAATTCAGCCGTTCGTTTCGAATCACAGGGAGCATTCCGTGGGAAATCTGTCACCGCTGTCGGATCCTGAGATCATCCCGAACCCCTACCCGGTCTACGCGGACCTCGCGGAGCGGGAGCCGGTCCACTGGTGTGAGGGTCTGAACGCATGGGCCATATTGAGGCACGAGGACTGCGCGAGCGTGCTGCAGGACCCCCGGTTCAAGGCCGAACGCATGGAAGAGATCCTCAGCGGCAAGTTCGACGGCCGGACGCTGCCGGCCGACAACATCTATCACCGGTTCACCAGCAACGTCATGATGTACACGGACGCTCCGCGTCACGGCGCGCTGAGGAAGTCCACGCTCACCGGCTTCACGCGGGCGGCCCACGAGCATTACAGCCAGGTCATCAAGCGTGTCGCCTACGAGCTGGTAGCCGGCGTCCCGGACGACGCGAAGGTCATCGACGCCGTCACCGAGCTGGCCGAGAAGCTCCCCGTGAACGCCGCTGTGCACGCCTTCGGAGTTCCCGAAGAGGACCTCGACACCGTGGTGCCGAGCGTGAACAAGGTGATGACCTACTGGTCGGGGCCCCAGGAACAGCCGGTGGAGCTCGACGACCTGCTCGAACACCTCGCGGACCTGCACACCTACGCGCTCGAACTCGTCCAGGGGAAGCGGGGCAAGGTCGTCGCGGACACGGTCATCGCCCGTCTCGCGGCAGGCCTCGCGGACCAGACCGAGGTCACGCCGGAGCAGACCGTGCATCAGCTTGTCCTCTTGCTGATCGCGCTGTTCGCGCCCACGACGCCGGGATCCCTCGGCAGCGGCACGCTCGCGTTCGCGACGAACCCCGAGCAGATCACGCGTTTCCTGGAGAACCCCGCGTGCGTCGACAACGTGGCGAACGAGGTGGTGCGTTACAACGCGTCGAACCAGTTCACCTGGCGCGTCGCGGGCACGGACGTGGAACTGCGTGATGTCCGCATCAAGGAGGGACAGCGGGTCGCCCTGTTCCTGGGGGCGGCGAACCGGGATCCGGGCGTTTTCGAGAACCCGGACGCGTTCGACCTCGACCGGAAGAACAGCGGTAAGAACCTGTCGTTCGGCTTCGGTCCGCACGCATGTCTCGGCCGGCAGATCGCCAGCCTCGAAATCAAGTGGTTCTTCGTTGCCCTGTTCGAGCGTTTCCCGATGATCCGGCTGGCGGGCAAGCCCGACTGGAACAGCAACCTCGAGTTCCGGTCGCTGCGGTCCCTTCCGTTGAGCCTGGGCTGACGAGCCCCGAGGAAGCCCATGGATACCGAACCGCTCCTGGCCGGCAGTCCTGACCGGCACACGCCGTCCGTCGCGAGTAGCAGTACCGCCGACTTCGGCGAAGCGGAGGAGTTCCTACGCCAGTTCCACGCTGAGCAGCCTCGGCAACCTGTCCCGTTCGCGGAGCGGCTGGGACAGGTCGTCGCCGAGATCGATACCACGGGCACCTACCGGCACACCTCCGAGGAGCTGGCCTTCGGCGCCCGGGTGGCCTGGCGCAACTCCAGCCGCTGCATCGGCCGGGCCTACTGGAACAGCCTTCGTGTGGTGGACCGACGGGACGCGACAACGCCCGAGGAGATTCACCGGCACCTGTGTGACCACCTGCGTCAGGCGACGAACGGCGGACGCATCCGCCCGGTCATCTCGGTCTTCGCCCCCGACACCCCCAAGCGGCCTGCCGCAAGAGTGTGGAACGACCAGCTCGTCAGGTACGCGGGCTACCGTCAGCAGGACGGGACCGTCGTCGGTGACGCGGCGTACGTCGACTTCACCGACGTCGTCCGCGAGCTGGGCTGGCAGGCTCCTCAAGGGCCCTTCGACGTACTGCCGTTGGTCATCGAGGCCGCCGGCGACAAGCCACGGATCTTCGAGCTGCCGTCCGACCTGATCCGTCAGGTGCCCATCACCCACCCGGACCATCCGCAGATCGCGCATCTGGCGTTGCGCTGGTACGCCGTGCCGGCGATCTCGAACATGCGCCTGCGCATCGGAGGGATCGACTATCCCCTGGCCCCGTTCAACGGCTGGTACATGGGCACGGAGATCGGCGCGCGCAACCTGGTCGACGAGGACCGGTTCAACCTGTTGCCGACCATCGCCGAATGCCTCGGTCTGGACACCAGCAGTGAGACCACCCTGTGGCGTGATCGCGCGCTGGTCGAGCTCAACGTCGCCGTGCTGCATTCCTTCACCACCGCCGGTGTCACGATCAGCGACCACCACACCGAATCCCGCCTCTTCCTCAACCACTTGGCCCGGGAGGAACGCAACGGCCGCACGGTGTCGGTGGACTGGAGCTGGATCGTTCCCCCGATCTCCGGCGGCATCACGCCCGTCTTCCATCGCTACTACGACGAAATCGAGCAGCGCCCCAATTTCCACCTCGACGACGAGGCCCGGGCTCGCAGTCGGGGGCAATGCCCGCACGCGCACTGACCACCACGGCAATCAGGAGAACAGCAATGATCGACGCGGAGCAGGCCCGCTCGTGGAAGGCAGCGGCACAGCTCTACAACTCGGCCGTCGCCGCATCGGCCATCGCGGCCGCTTGGGAGTTGGGCGCGCTGGACGAGCTGCACGACAAGGGGGTGCTGGACGCCGACGAGTTCGCGGCCCGCAACGACCTGGACCCGGCGTCGACCCTCGCGATGTTCAGGGCGCTGGCCGCGGTGAAGATCGTGGAGAGGGACGGCACGAGGGTGACCCCCGCGGCGGACTTCGCCGAAATCCAGCAGACACGGTCGTTCTTCCACTGGCTCACCAGGGGAAGTGGGGAGTTGTTCCGCCGCATGCCGCTGGTCCTGCAGAACCAGAACCGCGGTGGCGAGCTCGATCCACGGGATCCGGCGGCGGTCACCTACGCGTGCCGCGAGATCAACGCGCTCACCTACGATCCCTGGTTCTGGTCGGCCGTCGACGGGATCGACTTCGATTTCACCATGGTCGCCGACCTGGGATGCGGTAACGGCGATCGGCTCATCAAGATCCTGCGACGCCATCCGAAGGCCGGCGGGATCGGCATCGACATCGCCGCCGACTCCCTGAAGGTGGCCGAGGCGGACGCCGTCGGTGCCGGGCTTTCCGACCGGCTGACGTTCGTCACCGCCGACGTGCGGACAATGGACCGGCGCCCCGAGTTCACCGACGTCGAATTGCTGACGTGCTTCATGATGGGACACGATTTCTGGCCGAGGGAACGCTGCGTCACCACCCTCGCCCGCATTCGCGACATGTTCCCCAACGTCAAGCGCTTCCTGCTCGGCGACGCGACGAGGACGGTCGGCACCCCCGACGACGAACTGCCCGTCTTCACCCTCGGCTTCGAGGTGGCCCACGACATGATGGGCACCTTCCTCCCCACCGTCGCCGACTGGGAGTCCGCGTTCGCGGAAAGCGGTTGGCGGATACGGCACAAGCATGTGATCGACATGACGGTCGGAGAGGTCATCTTCGAACTCGAACCCGCGTGACCTGACTCCCGCAGCCAGTTCGCCGCACGCCCCGCACCGTCAGACAACCACGCTCCGAGAAGGTGGCAAGATGCCAGACCCGCACGACGCAAGGCCCCTGCCGGTGACGGCTGCCCAAGAGGGTCTGTTGTTTCATGCGGAAGTCGAGCGGGACCTGCGTGGCCTGGACACCACGCAGGTCGTGCTCACGGTGGACGGTCACCTCGACCTGGAGGAACTCCGCACCCGCGCTGGCCGGATCACCAGGGCGCGTCCCGGACTGCTCGCCCGCTTCGACCGCGACGCCCTGGGCGGCTCGGTGCGTGTCGCCCGCCCCGAGGCCCGCCTGCCCCTGGTCCAGCGACACGTAGCGGTGGGCGCCGAGGGCGACGCGACGGTCCAGCGGGTGGCGGACGAGGAATGGGAACGCGACTTCGACCCCACGGGTGACGAACCTCTGCTGCGACTGGTCGTCCTGACGACCGGGCAAGGCACGCGTCACCACCTCGTCCTCACCGGCCATCGCGCGGTGCTCACCCTCCAGGCCGCCCACGACACCCTCGCCGCCCTGCTCGGCGGTGACCCGCGGGGCGGGACGCGCGGAACGTCGCCGGAGACCGCGAAGGCGCGGGCAGGGCGGCCGGCGGAGGCCGACACACACCTCGCCTGGCGGGAAACGCTGCGCGACCTCGACGAACCCTGCCTGCTCGGCCACTCGGCCGCGACCGTCTCGAACCAGGAGCCGCGGCCACGATCCGAGTCGCTGTCCGTGCCCGTCCCACCCGGTCTCGGCTCGCTTCCGGGCCGTCTCGACGTCGCACCCGAAGCGCTCTACCAGACCCTCTGGGCTGTGGTGTGCATGAAGCTGAAGAACCGCTGGGAAGCGGTTCTCGGCGACGCCGACGAGCTTCCCGTCCGGATCGCGGCCGCGCCACACGACACGTTCGCCGACGTGGTCCGGCGCACCGACGCGCGCAACGCGCTGCTGGCCGACCACCGCCATGCGGCTGCCGCGACACTCAAGGAGGCGTCGGGGCTCGCGGGCGCCGTCTTCGACACCGCGGTCGTCGTCGACACCCGTCGCTGGGATCCCGCTTCGCTCGGCCTCGGCGAACCGGGGGACGACGAGCCCGCCGGCCCGGCCGTGGTCGGCGTACGGCCGCGCGACACCACGCACCACGCCGCCACACTCGTCGTGCGGACCGCCCGCGACGGCGGGTCGCCCAGCGTCGAACTGGTCCACCGGGCCGACCGGCTGGCAGCCGGCACGGCCCGAACCACCGCCGACCTGCTCACCCGCGCCCTGGCCGCGGTGGCCACCGACCCAGAAGTGCGCGTCGGCGCCATCGACTGGCTCGGCGAATCCCTGCGCCACCGCCTGCTCGTCGACTACAACGACACCGCCGAGCCGCTTCCGCGGGCGCCGCTGCACGACCTGTTCACCGAGCAGAGAGCCCGGACGCCCGACGCCGTCGCCGTCGTCTGCGAGGGACGTACTCTCACCTACGCCGGCCTGGACGCGGCCGCCAACCGGCTCGCCCACCTCATCATCGGCCTCGGAGTGAGACCGGGTGACAACGTGGCCCTCTATCTGGGCCGCTCCGCCGAACTGATCATCGCCGAACTGGCCGTACTCAAGGCAGGCGCGGCATACGTGCCGCTCGACCCGCGCCAGCCCGCGCAGCGACTCGCCTGGATCCTCGTGGACGCCGGAGCGACACTGCTGCTCACCGACCGGCAGCCGGCCGAACTGCCGTTCACCTGCGACATCCCACTGGCCGACGTTCCGGCGGGCGACGACGCGGCCGTCGCGGGAGACCCCGGCGCACCGGACGTCGACGTGCACCCGGACCAGTTGGCGTACGTGATGTACACCTCGGGCTCCACCGGTACGCCCAAGGGCGTCGCCAACACGCACCGCAACGTGGCCGAACTCGCCCTCGATCCCTGCTGGGACGCGGCCCGGCACCACCGGGTGCTCGCCTACTCGCCGCCCGCCTTCGACTCCTCGACCTACGAGATGTGGGTACCGCTGCTGCACGGCGGTGGCCTGACGGTCCTGACCGGCGACAAGATCGACCTCGGCGACCTGGCGGGAGCGGTGGCGGAGCACGGCATCACCGCCCTCTATCTGACCACCGCCCTGTTCGACGCCATGGCACAGGAGCACGTCGAGGCCCTCGCCGCGGTGCATGAGATCTGGACCGGCGGCGACGTGCTGTCGACCGCGGCGCTGCGCCGCGTCCTCGGCTCCTGCCCGGACACCACCGTCGTCCACGTCTACGGTCCGACGGAGACGACGGTCTTCTGCAGCTACCAGATCTTCGAACCTCGGGAACGCCCGGTCGCGGCGCTCCACCTGGGCCGTCCCATGGCCAACACCGCGCTCTACGTCCTCGACGAGTCCCTCGCCCCTGCTGCCCCCGGCCTCGTCGGTGAGCTGTATGTGGCGGGGTCGCATCTGGCGAGGGGGTACGTGGGCCGTGCGGGTCTGACGGCGGAGCGGTTCGTCGCCGACCCGTTCGGTACGGCGGGGCAGCGCATGTACCGCACGGGTGACCTGGCGCGGTGGACCCGCGACGGACGGATCGAGTTCATGGGCCGGGCCGACGCGCAGGTGAAACTGCGCGGCTTCCGGATCGAACCCGCCGAGGTCGAGGCGGTACTGCTGCGCAAGAAGACGGTCGCCCAGGCCGTGGTCGTGGTACGCGAGGACCGGCCGGGGGACAAACGCCTGGTGGCCTACCTGGTACCCGGTGAGAACACCGACGTGGACGTGGAAGCCCTGCGCCGTGCGGTCGCCGCGGTGCTGCCGGAGTTCATGGTGCCCTCCGCGTTCGTCGTGCTCGACGCCCTGCCGCTCACCGTCAACGGCAAGGTCGACCGGGCGGCACTGCCCGCACCCGAATTCGGCGGCGGAGCCGGCCGCGCCCCACGCGACCCCGTGGAGGAGATCCTGTGCGGCCTCTTCGCGGACGTACTCGACCTCGAACGCGTCGGCATCGACGACGACTTCTTCGAACTCGGCGGCCACTCCCTGACCGCCACCCGACTGGTCAGCCGGATACGGGCGGCGTTCGGCGTCGATGTGACGGTGCGGGAGGTCTTCAGTCGCCCGTCGGTCGCCGGGATGGCGGCTCTGGTCGCGGTGGGCGAGGGGGCCGTACGGCCGGTCCTGGAGCCGGTGGTACCTCGTCCGGACCCCCTGCCGTTGTCGTTCGCGCAGCAGCGGTTGTGGTTCCTGGCGCAGTTGGAGGGTGGCTCGACCTACAACATCCCGTTGGCGATCCGGTTGCGCGGGGAAGTGGACCGGACGGCGCTGGCGGCCGCGCTGGTCGATCTCGTGGGGCGCCACGAGAGTCTGCGGACTGTGTTTCCCGAGACCGAACACGGCCCGGTCCAGCGGGTGTTGATGCCTGCCGAGGTGGAGCTGGATCTGCGTGTCGTGGTGACGTCCGAGGCCGAGTCGGGGGCGGTGCTGCGGGATTCGGCGCGGCACGTGTTCGACCTGGCGCGGGAGGTGCCGGTGCGGGCCACGTTGGTGGAGACGGGCCCGGACGAGTGTGTGTTGTCGTTGGTGGTGCATCACATCGCCTCTGACGGGTGGTCGAACACGCCGTTGCTGCGGGATCTGGCGGCGGCGTACGCGGCACGGTTGGCAGGGCGGGCGCCGGGGTGGGCGCCGCTGCCGGTGCAGTACGCCGACTACACGTTGTGGCAACGGGACCTGCTCGGCGACGCCGGAGATCCCGGCAGTCCGATGTCACGTCAGATCGGTTACTGGCGGGACGCGCTGACCGGTCTGCCGCCGGAGGCGACCCTGCCGGCCGACCGGCCCCGGCCTCCGGTGGCGACCTACCGGGGCGGCCGCGTCGAACTGCACATCGACGCCGCCGTGCACGAGCGGCTGGTGCGGTTGTGCCGCACATGCGACGCCTCGTTGTTCATGGCCGTCCAGGCGGCCACCGCCGCGGTGCTCACTCTCAGCGGCGCCGGAACCGACATCCCGCTCGGCTCACCGGTCGCCGGCCGGCACGACGTCGTCCTGGACGAGCTGGTCGGGTTCTTCGTCAACACCCTGGTCCTGCGCGCCGACACCAGCGGTGATCCCAGCTTCCGGCAGCTGCTGGCCCGGGTCCGGGAAGCCGACCTGGCCGCCTGGGCCCACCAGGACCTGCCGTTCGAACGCCTCGTCGAAGAACTGAGCCCCGAACGCTCTGCCTCCCGCCACCCCCTCTTCCAGACGATGCTCACCCTCGCCGACGCGGTCATCCCCGGGCCGGAGATGCCAGGTCTGACCTCGGACGCGGAGGAGACCCCCGCCGGCGTGGCCCGGTTCGATCTGACCGTCAACTTCCGGGAGCACCGGCTGGAGGCGGCCCGGCCCGGTGGTCTGGATCTGGGCATCGACTACGCCACCGACATCTTCGACGAGACCACCGTTCGCGCGTTCGGTGAGCGGATCGTGCGGTTCATGGCCGGTGTGGTGGAGACGCCGGACCGGTCGATCGGCGACATCGACGTGCTCTCATCCGGCGAGCGGCAGTGGCTGTCGGGAGCGGGCCGTGGTGAGCTGCCGGCCCGGACGGGGTCTTTGCCGGAGGTCGTTCGGGCGCACGCCGTCGAGCGGCCCCACGCGCCCGCCGTCGTGTGCGGTGAGCGCACCGTGACGTTCGCGGAGTTCGAGGAGCAGGCGAATCGGCTGGCCCGGCGGCTCGTCACGGCGGGGGTCGGATCCGAGACCCGGGTCGCCCTGTTGCAGGACCGAGGTGTCGAGGCGCTGGTGTCGATGCTCGCGGTGCTGAAGGCCGGTGGGGCCTACGTCCCCCTGGACACCCGGTATCCCAGGGCCCGGATCGAGGACATCCTGCGGCAGGCGTCGGCGGCGCTGGTGCTGACCGATCGTGATGTGTCGGGCTCCGAACTGCCGGACTGGGTACCGGTGTTGCGGGTAACGCCGCTGGAGCGGTGGCGGCCGGGTGACTCCGTGACGCCACCGCCGGACGTGCGGGTGCATCCCGATCAGCTCGCCTACGTGATGTTCACGTCCGGGTCGACGGGAGTGCCGAAGGGATCGGGCAACACGCACCGCAACATCGCGGAGTTGGTGCGTGACGAGACGTTCAGCCACGGCGTGGCCGAACGCATGCTCCAGTATTCGTCGTTGGCCTTCGACGCGTCGACCATCGAGATATGGGGTCCGCTGTTGCAGGGCGGGTGCGTGGAGGTGGCGCCACCCGGGATGCTGGATTCGTCCGCGCTGGGCCGGTTGCTGACCGATCGCAAGGTGCCGGCGCTGTTCTTGACCGCGGGTCTGTTCCACGTGCTCGCCGAGGAGAACCCGCAGGGCTTCCGCGAGGTTCGGGAGGTGTGGGCGGGCGGGGACGTCGTCTCTCCGGAGGCGGTGCGCCGGGTGCTCGCGCACTGCCCGGACATCACTGTCCACAATGGTTACGGCCCGACCGAGACGACGGTCTTCGCCCTGGTGCACCGGGTGGACAGGACGATGGGGCGTCCGAGGGCACTGCCCATCGGCACCCCGTTGGCCAACACCGGTGTCTACATCCTGGACGAGGCTCTGCGCCTCGTCCCGCCGGGTGCCGTCGGTGAGCTGTATGTGGCGGGGTCGCATCTGGCGAGGGGGTACGTGGGCCGTGCGGGTCTGACGGCGGAGCGGTTCGTCGCCGACCCGTTCGGTACGGCGGGGCAGCGCATGTACCGCACCGGTGACCTGGCGCGGTGGACCCACGACGGACGGATCGAGTTCATGGGCCGGGCCGACGCACAGGTGAAACTGCGCGGCTTCCGGATCGAACCCGCCGAGGTCGAGGCGGTACTGCTGCGCGAGAAGACGGTCGCCCAGGCCGTGGTCCTGGTACGCGAGGACCGGCCCGGAGACAAACGCCTGGTGGCCTACCTGGTACCGGGCGAGAACACCGACGTGGACGTGGAAGCCCTGCGCCGTGCGGTCGCCGCGGTGCTGCCGGAGTTCATGGTGCCCTCCGCGTTCGTCGTGCTCGACGCCCTGCCGCTCACCGTCAACGGCAAGGTCGACCGGGCGGCACTGCCCGCACCCGAATTCGGCGGCGGAGCCGGCCGCGCCCCACGCGACCCCGTGGAGGAGATCCTGTGCGGCCTCTTCGCGGACGTACTGGAGCTCGAACGCGTCGGCATCGACGACGACTTCTTCGAACTCGGCGGCCACTCCCTGACCGCCACCCGACTGGTCAGCCGGATACGGACAGCCTTGAACGTCGACCTTTCCCTCGCGGATCTGTTCGAAGGGCCGACGGTGATCCGGCTGGCCGGCCGGCTCGACGAGACGAGGCGCGCGACCGCCACCGCTCGGCCCAGGCTGCGGCCCCGCGGGCAGGGATGAGCCGGCCGTCCGGGTCGGTGACGACCCCCACCCGAGGCAGGCCGAGAACGGCGGCACAGGTAACCAACAGGGCTCATGGAGCGGCAGGTTGAGACTCGACGTCCGAAGCGGACCACTTGGTACGGTGCCCCTCATGGGGGGATCACTCGCGCCGTTGGCGCATCCGGCTTTCCGTTGGCTGCTCAGTGCCCGCGTGACGACCATGGTCGGCAACGCGATGGCGCAGATCGCGCTCGTGTTCGCCGTACGGGACGTGACCCGGTCGGTCACGGCGCTCGGTGTCGTCGTGGCGGCGCGTTCCATCGCGAACCTGTTGTTCCTGCTGTGGGGCGGTGTCGTGGCGGACCGGCTGCCCCGACAGTTCGTGCTCGTGGGGTCGTCCGCGGTGTCGGCGGTCAGCCAGGGGCTGCTGACCGTCCTGGTGCTGACCGGGACGGTGTCCGTGCCGGCGTTCGTCGTACTGGCGGCCGTGAACGGCATGTCGAGCGCCTTCGCGTTCCCCGCCTCCTCGGCGCTCACGCCGCAGACGGTGCCCGCCGAACAGCGGCAGCGCGCCAACGCGTTGCTGCGCCTCGGGCAGAACTCGTCGACGATCGCCGGCGCGTCGCTCGGCGGCCTGCTGATCGCGTTCATCGGCCCTGGCTGGGGCCTGGGGGTGGACGCGCTGTCGTTCGCGGTGTCGGGCCTGTGCTTCGCGTTCGTGCGGGTACCGGCGGCCGGGGTCGCCGCCGAGCACCGGCCGGGGGTGCTGTCCGAACTGCGGATCGGCTGGACCGAGTTCGTCTCGCGAAGCTGGGTCTGGGGCGTGGTCGTGGCGTTCGTCTTCGTCAACGCGGCCCACGCGGGCGGCACGATGGTCCTCGGCCCGGTCCTCGCGGACACCGTGATCGGACGTGAGACGTGGGGCTTCGTGCTGGCCGCGCAGACCGTGGGCATGGTCGCCGGCGCCTTCGTCGCGCTGCGGATCAGGGTGCGCAGGCTGCTGTTGCTCGGCGTGGCGTGCGTGGCGGCGTTCGCGGGCCTGCCGCTGGCGCTCGCCTTGCACCCGAAGCCGTGGCTGCTCATGACCACCGCCTTCGTGGCCGGGCTGTGCCTGGAGCAGTTCGGCGTGGCGTGGGAGACGTCGTTGCAGCACCATGTGCCGGCGGAGCGGCTCGCGCGGGTCTACTCCTACGACATGCTCGGGTCGATCGCGGCGGTTCCGCTGGCCCAGCTCGTGGTCGGCCCGGTGTCGCAGGCCGCGGGGATCACCGCGACCCTGGTCGGTTGCGCGACGATACACGTGGTCGCGACGGCCGCGATGGTCGCTTCGCGGTCGGTGCGCGCGGTGGAGAACGTTCCCGCGGTACAGCCGGCCGGCTAGGCGCTGGGAACCACCGAGGAATGGTGGTTGAGGATGAGCCACCTGCCCGAGCGCAGTTCGTAGACGAAGGTGTAGCGGGCGTCGAGCGTGGTCTTGCTGCCGTTCTTGTCGGTCAGGGTGAAGCGGTACAGGCCGGTGTTCACGGCACTGGTCGGGCCCAGGATGTCGATGATCTGCCGCTGGATCACGGCGACCGGCTTGCGCTCCAGGAAATGCTCGAAGTAGTCGACGATCCCGGCCCGCGTGGTGCGGATGTACGGGGAAGCGGTCGGGAGCAGCACGGCGTCGGGAGCGTAGAGGTCCGCGACGCGATGCGCGTCACCGGTGGCCAATGCCGCGTTCCACTGACGGAACAGAGCCGCGATCTGCCCTTTCGTGGGAGAGGTGGCCGCGTTGGCCGGCGCGGGGGAATGCGCGGAGGGCGGAGCGTGCGTCTCGGCGGTGTACGCGGCTCCGGTTCCGCTGACCAGCAGGGCGGCGGCGAAAAGAGCGACCCCGGTGGCACGCGTGCGCTTCATCGAGAACCTCCAGCGTGGTGGACGAACAGACCGGCGTGCCCAGCCTTCCTCCGTGTGGGAGAAGCGGCATCTTGACGTGGCATGCGAGTGAAATTCGTCGCGCGGGCCCAGGCCCGGAAAGCTCGCCCTCGCCCAGGGGAGTATCTTTGTCATCGCTTGATGACATCATCCGATGACAAGATTGGCCGCCTGTGCGTTCCCCATCCCACCGCGCCCCCTCCCCCCGGCGGCAGCGCGCCCTGATCCCCGTGCTGCTCTCGCTCGGGATGCTCGTGGCGATCATCAGCAGCCTCGGGGCCCCGCTCGTGCCCACGATCGCGGAGGCGGACGGCGTCTCCGTGGCCGGCGCCCAGTGGTCGCTCACGGTGACGATGCTGGTCGGAGCGGTGGCCACACCGGCGATGGGGCGCCTCGGTGACGGGCCCCACCGGCGCAGGGTGATCCTCGTCGGACTCGCCGTCGTCCTCGTCGGCAGCGTCCTCGCCGCGCTGCCGCTGGGCTTCGCCTGGCTGATCGTCGGCCGTGCGATGCAGGGCGCCGGCATCGGGCTCACCCCGCTGGCCATGGCGACCGTACGGGACGCCCTGCCGGCCGAGAAGGCGCGGCCCGCGGTGGCCACCCTGTCGCTGACCTCCGCCGTGGGAGTGGGCCTCGGCTACCCGGTGACCGGCATGTTCGCGACCTATCTGGGGCTGCACTCCGGCTTCTGGTTCGCGGCGATCGCCGCCGCGGCGACCCTCATCGCCTGCGCCCTCGTCCTGCCGCCGTCGCCGCCGCGCCCGTCCCACCGCCTGGACACGCCGGGCGCGCTGCTCCTCGGGATCGGCCTGGCCGGTCTGCTGTTCGCGCTGAGCCAGACCGAGAGCTGGGGCTGGGGCTCGCCCCGGCTGCTGGTCACCGGCCTGGTCGCGATCCTGCTCCTGGTCTGGTGGGTCCTGCACGAGCTGCGCACGGACCACCCGCTGGTGGACGTACGCCTCGTCAAGGAGCGGACGATCCTCGCCACCGACGTCACCGCCGTACTCTCCGGGGTCGGCCTGTACATGATGCTGTCGATGGTCACCCGGTACGTGCAGGCCCCCGCGTCGGCCGGCTACGGCTTCGGCGCTTCGGTCGTCGTCACCGGGCTGACCCTGGTGCCGTTCTCGCTGGCGAGCCTGGTCTCCGGCCGCGTCGTACGGGTCCTGGTCCGGCGGGTGCCGCTCGCCTCGCTGCTGCCGCTGGGCTGCGTGGTCTCCCTCGTGGGTACGATCGTCTTCGTGTGCGCGAGGAACAGCCTGTGGGAGATGTTCGTCCTCATGGGCGTGATCGGGCTCGGCGTCGGCTTCACCGTGTCGGTCATGCCGGCCCTGATCGTGAGCGCGGTGCCGGCGCACGAGACCGGCAGCGCCATGAGCTTCAACCAGGTCGTGAAGTACATCGGCTACTCGACCGGCAGCGCGCTGAGCGCCGTGGTGGTGACCTCGGGGACCGGCTCGTCGTCCCTGCCGCCCAACCGCGACTACGGCACGGCCGGCCTGCTGGACGGCGGCGTCTGGGTGCTCACCGCCCTGGTCGCCTGGCTGCTGGTGCGCGCCCGCCGCACGGCCGGCCGTACGGTGCCCGCCGCTCGGGGCGGGCAGGCCAGGGAGGCGGCCATCGTCGCCGCGGAGCCCGTACAGGCGGCCGAGACCGACACCGCCGAACCGCCGCTCCCGGCCGACGCCGACCAGTTCGTCCCCGAGGCCGGACGGGACAGCGCCGGTGCCGGGCGGAGCGCCGCCCAGCAGGACGCCGCCGGCCGCCCGGGAACCCACCGGTGACCGCCGAGACGTCCGGGGCCGCCGGGCGGCGGCGCGACGCCGGGCGCACGCGGGAGGCACTGCTGCGGGCGGCGACCGACCTGTTCTCCGAGCGGGGCTTCGACCGGACCACCATCCGGGACATCGGCGAGCGGGCCGGTGTGGACCCCGCGCTGATCGCCCGCTACTTCGGCAGCAAGACCCGGCTCTACCTCCACGCCCTGGAGGCGGAGCGGGGCGAGGCGGTCGGGGACGTGCTGGATCCGGAGCGCCTGCTCGACATCCTGGAACGCGTGGAACGCCGCGGTCCGGTGCCGCTGCTCCAGGTGGCCTTCGAGCCGCTGCGGGACGAGGCCGCGCAGCAGGCCACCAAGGACGCCCTGCACGCCCGGCTGGTGGAGCCGCTGACCAGGCGTTTCGCCCAGGAGGGAGTGGACCGGCCGCGGCTGCGGGCCGAGCTGGTGGTGGCCGCGGTGGTCGGCGTCGCCCTCGGCCACCGCTCCGGCGCCTTCGACGAGCTCGGCGGCGCCGACGCGGCGGACGTGGCCGGGCTGCTGCTCGACACGCTGACCGGGCGTTCCGGGCCGCGCGAGAAGCCGGCCGAGCCCGGGTGAGCGGGCGCCCTCGCCCCCGCGCTCACCGTGAACCGACGACCGCCGCGCCGAAGCGCCGCACCCGGCGGATGCCGGTGACGGCGGCGAGGGTGGCGGCTCCGGCGCCGACGGCCGTGGTGACGGGGTGGCGCAGCACGGCCTCCTGCAGGGAGTGGGCGTGGGCGCTGTCGTCGAAGGCGCCGTGGGCCCCCCGGTCATCGGCCCGGTCGCGGTCGAGCGGGGCGAAGAGGTTGTCCTCGCCGGTGGCCGGGACGCGGTTGGTCTGCTGTGAGTCGTAGCCGGTGCGGGCCAGGTAGCGGTCGAGCAGGGCCGGGAAGAGGCGGTTGGCCCAGATGGTGGCGACGGTGGAGGCACCGATGTAGTACTGCTTGCGGCGGGGGTGGTCGGCGGCGTACACGACTCCGCGGGCGGCGACTTCCGGCTGGTAGATCGGCGGGACCGGCATCGGGTGCCGGTCCAGCCGGGAGCGGACCCAGTCGAACTGCGGGGTGTTGACGGCGGGCATCTGGGCGAGCGTGATGCGCACCCGGCTGCCGCGGTGCAGGAGTTCGGTGCGCACGGACGAGGTGAAACCGTTGATGGCGTGCTTGGCGCCGCAGTACGCCGACTGGAGCGGGATCGAGCGTTCCCCGAGCGCGGAGCCGACCTGCACGATGGTGCCCCGGTCGCGCGGCAGCATCCGGGCGAGCGCGGCGCGGGTGCCGTTGACGAAGCCGAGGTAGGTCACCTCGGTGATGCGCCGGTACTCGTCCGGGGTGATCTGGTCGAAGGGCGCGAACACGGAGGCGAAGGCGCAGTTGATCCAGACGTCGATCGGCCCGAACTCCCGCTCGGCCGCCTCCGCGACGGCCTCCGCCTGGGCCGGGTCGGCCATGTCGGCGGGCCGCACCAGGGCGCGGCCGCCGAGCGCCGCGACCTCGTCGGCGGCCGCCCGAAGGCCGCCCTCGCCGCGCGCGACCAGGACGACATGGGCCCCGCGCCGGCCGTAACGGCGGGCGGTGGCGCGGCCGATCCCGGCACCGGCCCCGGTGATGACGACGGTCGTAGGCATGATCGACTCCCTTTCCCTTCCGATGGGTTCACTCCACTCGGTACGGCTCCGCCCGCTCCTTCGCGAGGGTGAGGCCCAGTCCGGGTGCCCCGTCGGCGCCCGGGGAAATGCTGCCGCCGCCCGGGTCGAGGACCCCGTCGAAGAGCAGCCGCTCGATGCGGACATGGTCGTGGAACCACTCCAGGTGGCGCAGGTTGGGCACCGCGGCGGCCGCGTGGGCGTGGGCGCCCGGCGCGCAGTGGCCGGAGATGTCGATGCCGTGCGCGTGGGCGAGCGCGGCGGCGCGCAGCCAGACGGTGATGCCGCCGCACCGGGTGACGTCGGCCTGGAGGCAGTCGACGGCCCCGGCGGCGATCAGGTGCGCGAAGTACGGGAGCGTGTAACCGTATTCACCGGCCGTGACGTCCATCGGGAGCCGGTGGCGCAGGTCGGCGAGGGTGGTGAGGTGGTCGGAGGAGACGGGTTCCTCGAACCACGTCACCCCCGAGTCGGCGAGCGGGGCGGCGATACGACGGGCCTGGCCGCCGGTGTAGGCGCCGTTGGCGTCCACGTACAGCTCCGCGCCGGCGCCGATGCTCGCCCGTGCGCGGGCGACGCGTGCGAGGTCGCGGTCGATGCGGTGCCCCCAGGACTCCCCGATCTTGATCTTCACGCGGGGGATGCCCGACTCCTGTGTCCACGCGCGCAGTTGGCGGTCCTGCCGCTCGGCGTCGTAGGTGGTGAAGCCGCCGCTGCCGTAGACCGGTACCTCGTCGCGGGCGGCGCCGAGCAGCCGGACGAGGGGCAGGCCGAGGAGGCGGGACTTGAGGTCCCACAGGGCGAGGTCGACGGCGGAGATCGCCTGGGCGGCCACGCCGGGCAGTCCGGCGTTGCGCACGGCCCGGAGCATCTCCTCGTTTACGCGCGGCACGTCGAGGGCCGGGCGGCCGGTGACGGTGCCGGTGAGCAGTTCGCGGACCAGGTGGGCGGTGGCGGGGTGTAGCCGAGCCCGGTGGTGGTGCCGCAGCGGGCGGTGACCAGGACGAGGGTGGTGCTGTCCCAGGCGAGGGTGCCGTCCGCCTCGGGGGTGTCGGTGGGCACGGTGTAGACGGCGGTGTCGAGCGCGTCGATGGCCGGCAGGTCGCTCATGCGGGGCTCCTCAGGCGCGGCGCCGCAGCAGGCGCAGGCCGAGCGCGGCGCCCGCGGGCAGGGCGGCGGCCGTCGCCCAGCGGGCCGCGCGGGATGGCGGGGAGGGGCGGTCGGCCAGGCGCTCGGGGTGGTCGCTGGGCAGGTTGCCGTCGAGGGCGAACGCCAGGACCTCGGCGAGGTGCAGCGCGCGGCGGCCGGTGCCGCCCTCCTCGATCTGGGTACGGCAGCTGAAGCCGTCGGCGAGGACGAGGCTGTCGGGGGCGGCGCCCCGCACGGCGGGCAGGACGCCCTGTTCGGCGACGGCCATCGAGACCTCGTGGTGGCCGCGTTCGAAGCCGAAGTTCCCGGCGAGCCCGCAGCAGCCCTCGTCGAGGACGTCGGCGTCGAGGTGGGCCCGGCTCATGAGGGTGCGGTCGGCGTCGTACTTCATGATGGCGTGCTGGTGGCAGTGGGTCTGTACGACGGCCTGCCGGGCGAGCCCGGGCGGTCGCCAGTCGTCCGGGGCGTGGTGGACGAGCTGTTCGGCGAAGGTGCGGAACTGCCCGGCGAGGCGCTCGACGTCCTGGTCGCCGGGGAGCAGTTCGGGGGCGTCGGCGCGGAAGACGGCGGTGCAGGAGGGTTCGAGCCCGATCACCGGGGTGCCGGCCTCCAGGTAGGGCGCGAGCACGTCGAGGGTGCGGCGCAACACCCGTTTGGCGGTGGCTAGTTGACCGGTGGAGATCCAGGTCAGGCCGCAGCACACCGGCTCGGTGGGGACGGCGACCCGGAAGCCGGCGTCCTCCAGGACGCGGACCGCCGCACGCGCGATCGCGGGGTGGAAGTAGCTGGTGAAGGTGTCCGGCCACAGCAGGACCGTGCGCGGGTCGGCGGAGTCCGGCCGCTCGCCGGCACGGGCCCGCCACCACTGCACGAAGGACTCCTCGGCGAACACGGGCGCCTGGCGGGCCCCGTCCACCCCGGCCAGCAGCTTGCCCGCGCGGGCCAGACCGGGCGCGTGCAGCACGGAGTTGACCAGCGACGGCGCGACGCGGGACAGCCGGGCCCAGAGCGGGAGCCAGCCCAGGGCGTAGTGCGCGGCGGGCCGGAGGCGGCCGGCGTAGTGGTGGGCGAGGAACTCGGCCTTGAGGGTGGCCATGTCGACGCCGGTCGGGCAGTCGGACTTGCAGCCCTTGCAGGCCAGGCACAGGTCGAGGGCGTCGTGTACGGCGGTGGAGCGCCAGCCGTCCTGGACGGCGGAGTCGGCGTGCCCGTTGAGCATCTCGAACAGCAGCCGGGCCCGGCCGCGCGTGGAGTGCTCCTCCTCCCGGGTGGCCCGGTACGAGGGGCACATCACCCCGCCCGAGTGGCTGCGGCAGTTGCCGATGCCGACGCAGCGCAGCACCGCGCGGTTGAAGGAGTGTTCGTCCTCGGGGAAGCCGAAGTGGGTGTCGGGGGTGTCCGGCCGCCAGCCGGTGCCGAGGCGCAACTGCCCGTCGACCGGCTGGGGTCGGACGATCTTGCCCGGGTTCATCCGGTCGTCCGGATCGAAGAGGGCCTTCAGCTCGCCGAAGGCGGTGACCAGGCGTTCGCCGAACATCCGGGTCAGCAGCTCGCCCCGGGCCTGCCCGTCGCCGTGCTCGCCGGACAGCGAACCGCCGTAGGAGGCCACGAGGTCGGCGGCACGCTCCACGAAGCGGCGGAAGTCGGCCACCCCCTCGGCGGTCCTGAGGCCGAAGGGGATGCGGGTGTGCACACAGCCCTGTCCGAAGTGGCCGTACAGGGACGGGTGGTCGTAGTCGAACTCCTCGAACAGCCCCTTGAGGTCGCGCAGATAGTCGCCGAGGCGCTCGGGCGGTACCGCGGAGTCCTCCCAGCCCTCCCAGGTCTCCCGGTCGTCCGGCGGGCGCGCGGTGACGCCGAGTCCGGCCTCGCGGGCCTTGAGCATCTTCTGCTCGCGCTCGGGGTCGTCGGAGAAGGCGACGTCCCCGGCCTTCTCGTCGCGGCCGACGGCGCGCAGCAGGGCGTGCGCCTGCTCGTCGACGTCCTCCTGGCTGTGGCCGCTGTACTGCACCATCAGCCAGCTGTCGCCCTCGGGAAGGACGTTGAGGGAGTCGAGGTAGGCGCCCTCCTCGCGCATCAGCTGGGCCATGCGCCCGTCCAGGGCCTCCAGTTGGCTGGGCGAGCAGTGCTCCAGGAGGCGGGGGACGTCGTCGGCGGCGGCGCAGATGTCCTCGTAGCCGAGGACGAGCAGCGACTGGTACGGCGGCACGGGCACGAGGTCGAGTTCGGCGCGCAGTACGGTCACCAGGGTGCCCTCGCTGCCGACGAGCGCCTTGGCCACGTCGAAGCCGTTCTCGGGCAGCAGGGAGTCGAGGTTGTAGCCGGAGACGCGGCGCGGGATCTTCGGGTAGCCGCGGCGGATGTCGGCCAGGTAGTCGGTGGCGATGCGGTCGAGGCCGGCGTAGATGTCGGCGAGCCGGCCGCCGCCGGCGATGATCCGGTCCCGCTCGGCGGGCGGGGTGGGGCCGACCCAGGCGCGCTGGCCGTCGTAGGTGAGGATCTCCAGGCGCCGGACGTTGTCGACGGTCTTGCCGTAGGCCTGTGCGGAGGCCCCGCAGGAGTTGTTGCCGATCATGCCGCCGAGGGCGCAGTGGCTGTGGGTGGACGGCTTGGGGCCGAACTGGAGGTGGTGGCGGGCGAGTTGCCCGTTGAGTTCGTCCAGGACGATCCCGGGCTCCACCACACAGGTGCGCCGCTCGGCGTCCACGGTGATCAGACCGGTGCAGTACTTGCTCCAGTCGATCACCACCGCGGTGTTGGTGGACTGCCCGGCCAGGCTGGTGCCGCCGCCCCGGGACAGGACGGGGACGGCGAAGCGCGCGCACACCGAGACCGCGCGGGCGCCCGCCTCCACGGTGCGGGGGACGACGACGCCGAGAGGTACCTGCCGGTAGTTGGAGCCGTCGGTGGAATAGGCGCCGCGGCTGCCCGCGTCGAAGCGGATCTCGCCGTCCACCTCCGCTCGCAGTGCCGCCGCCAGAGCGGCCAGGTCGGCCATGACGCCGACGCCGCCCACGTCACCAGGGATCATCCCGTGCTCCTCGTGTCCGCCGGACCGCCTTCCCGGACCGCCTGCCCGGGCGGGCCCTCCGGCTGCCTTCCGGGCCGCGTGCCGAGTACCCGCGAGTTGTTCAGGCAAAGCTGAACAGTTCCGGCTGGACAGTCGCTCCTGACGGACCTAGGGTGGCCGGCATGGAAGACATCTCCGACGCGGCCGTCCGGGCGGCGCGCGACCTGCGGGTGGCGTTCAGCCGGCTGCGGCGCCGCATCCGTGAGGTCGCCCAGGACGCGGACCTGACTCCGTCGCAGGAGTCGGCGCTGAGCCTGGTCGGCAAGCACGGCGCGGCCACCGCGAGCGCGCTGGCCGCCGCGGAGGGGGTGCGCCCGCAGTCCATGGCCACCACGCTGGCCGCCCTGGAGCAGCACGATCTGATCCGCCGCGCCCCCGACCCGGACGACGGCCGCCGCCAGCTGGTCACCCTCACCGACGCCGGCCGGGCCCGCGTCGAGGGCAACAAGCAGGTGCGCGAGGAGTGGCTGGCGCGCGCCTTCCAGGACCGGTACAGCGACGAGGAGCGGCAGACGATCCTGGTGGCGCTGGAGCTGATGCAGCGGCTGTCGCGGCCGTGACGGCGCGGCTCACCCCGTACCGCGCCCCCGCACGGCCGTTTCCCCGTCTCCCCTCTTCCGGCCGCCTCTCTCCTGAAAACCCCTGAACAACCCCTCGAAAGGCCTGACCGACTCATGTCGCTCACCACGCTCGACCCCCGTACCGCCCTCGTCGTCATCGACCTCCAGCACGGCATCGTGGGCTCCCCCACCCAGCCGCACTCGGGCGCCGACGTGCTGTCCCGCTCGGTGGAGCTGGCCGAGGCGTTCCGCGCCCGGAACCTGCCCGTCGTCCTGGTCCGGGTGTCCTTCGCCGCCGACTTCTCCGACGCGATGCCCGGCCGCACCGAGCAGCAGGGCGGCGGCGCGGCCTTCCCGGAGGGTTGGGACGTCATCGTCGACGAGCTGACCGGCCACCCCGGCGACATCCAGGTCACCAAGCACAACTGGAGCGCCCTGTTCGGCACCGATCTGGACGTGCAGCTGCGCCGCCGCGGCGTCACCCAGATCGTGCTGACCGGCATCGCCACCAGCATCGGCGTCGAGTCCACCGCGCGGGACGCCTACGCCATGGGCTACCACGTCACCCTGGCCACCGACGCGATGGCCGACCGTGACGCGGCGACGCACGCGCACAGCGTCGAGAAGATCTTCCCGAAGCTGGGCGAGACCGGCACGACGGCGGAGATCCTGGAACTGCTGGCCAAGACGCACGGCTGAGTACGGGGGCCGGTCATCGCGGCGGCCCGGTTCCCTCGCCTGTGCGAGGGGCCGGGCCGTTCCGGTTGTCCGGGGCGCGAGGCCGGTTTTCCGGGGCGCGCGAGGTCCGTTCCCGGGGGCGCGAGCCGGAGCCGTTCCGCTCAGTCCTCGCCGCGCACGATGATGTCCTCGGTGCGTTCCCCCCGCTCCCCCCGCTGCCGGGCCCCGGTGCGGTCCAGGACGGCGGGAAGGCAGGTACGCACCCCCCGGTCCCGTCGGCTGTGCGCCTGCGCCCACCCGGTCTCGGCCTCCGGTATGCCCGGTTTCCCGGTCGTCTGCGCGATCACGTCGTGTCCTCCACCCTCTGCTGGTGCGGTCGGCGGGACCATGGCCGCGGCCCCGCGGGCCTGCGGTGAACCATCCCGCCCTGATATCCGCCCGGCGCGGCCGTGAACCCGGCCGCCCGACGGCGGTCGGTTCAGGTGCGGCCGCCGCCCCCGCCGCCGAAGGACCCGCTGGAACCGGGCGACCAGCGCGGACGGCTCTGGTCGTCGGCGCGCCGGGAGCGGATGTTGCCGAGCTGGTGCGGGGTGAGCCGCTCGCTCTCCTCGGCGGCCCTCGGCACGTCGCGGGGTTCGCGCATCTCGCTGGTCTCGCGGACCGGGCCCGACGGCGGCAGCTTGGGCTGCTCCTCCGGGCGCGGCGGGGCGGGCTCGCGCTGGCGCACCTTGAAGCCCAGCCGGAACGCCCAGATCAGTCCGGCGACCAGGACGACCCCGGCGGCCAGGACGAGGACGTAACCGAAGACCTGCCTGCTGGTGGCCGCTTCGTACATGGCAGTGTTCATGGGCGCCGGGTACCCGGGACGAGCGGACGGATTCCCGCGCGGGAGTCCGGGTGCCGCCTCGGGCCCCTCAGCCCGCCGGCGGTCTCTCCTCCTGCCCCGCGGCGGCGCGCTCCACCTCGGCCTCGACGTCGGCGCGCGGGCGGCCCGTCTCCTTCGCGTACTCGTTCAGCGCGCTCTGCGCGTCGCGGGCGAGGTCGCGCCAGGCGCGCAGGGCGGTCTCGTAGGTGCCCGACTGGGCGCCGGTCATGCCGCGTTCGGCCGGCGGGCCATAGGTCTCGCGCAGGTCCTCGACCGTGGTGTGGGCCGCGTCGGCCGCCCGCTGCTTCTGCACCAGTTCTTCGAAGGTGTGTGCCACCCCATCGAATCTAGGCGCGGACCGGTCGGCGCGCCTGTCCAACCCGCAACCATGCCCTCCGACACGCCGGACGGCGCCCGACCGGTCCCTCCTGACTCGAAAGCCCCCGAACACAACTTCACCCATGCGTTCCGCACGGTGTTCTCGTGACAGACGTGACTGTCCGCGACCAGGTGACTCCTGCGAGTGTCTAGCCGTCACCCAGGAGGAGGGGCGGAACAGGCGCATGGACAAGCGGTACGAGGTGTACGCGCTCGCCGACGGGCACTTCTACGACACGCCCGACCGGCTCTCCGCGGCCGGCGCCGCGGCTCCGTCGCTGTTCGCGACGGCGTGTCGCACCGTCCCGGACGGCTGGCGCGCCGCGCGCAGCGGCGACTGGCTGACGCTGACCCCGCTCGGCACGGACGGCGCGCCGCTGCCGATGCCGGCCCAGGGCTGGAAGATCCACTCCTCGGCGACCGCGGCGAACGCGGAGGAGATCGCCGGCATCGTGTGGGACTACTGCGTGCCGCGCCACATCCCCTTCAAGTTCATACCCGGCCCGCATCTGCTGCACCTGCGCAACGCCAAGTACGCGGGCCGCGACAGCAGCGGCAAGTTCGTCACGATCTACCCCTCCGACGAGATACAACTCCAGGTGATCCTGGAGGAGTTGGGGGCGCTGCTGAAGGGCCGGCAGGGGCCGTACATCCTCACCGACCTGCGCTGGCACGAGGGCCCGCTCTACGTCCGCTACGGCGCGTTCACCCGCCGGTACGTCGTCGGCGAGCGCGGCACGCTGGTCCTGGCGGTGGCGGACGACACCGGCACGCTGGTCCCGGACCGCCGGGCGCCGTCCTTCCAGGTGCCGGCGTGGGTGACGCTGCCGGAGTTCCTGCGGCCGCATCTCCAGGCGCGCAACACGACGACGGTGGGCGAGCTGCCCTACCGCGTCGAGAAGGCGCTGCACTTCTCCAACGGCGGTGGCGTGTACGTGGGTTCGGACCTGCGGGACGGGCGCCGGGTGGTGCTGAAGGAGGCCCGTCCGCACGCGGGGCTGGCCGCCGACGGGGCGGACGCGGTGACCCGGCTGGAGCGGGAGAAGGCGGCGCTGGAGCAGGTCGCGGGGACCGGGGTGGTGCCCGAGGTGCGGGACTGGTGCACGCTCGGCGACCACCGGTTCCTGGTGATGGACTTCCTTCAGGGGCGGCCGCTCAACTCGTTCTTCGCCGAGCGGCATCCGCTGCTGACCGCCGATCCCGATCCGGCGAAGGTGGCCGCGTACACGGCGTGGGCGCTGCGGATGTACGCGGCGGTGGAGCGGGCGGTGGCGGCGGTGCACGCGCGCGGGCTGGTCTTCAACGACCTGCATGTCTTCAACATCATGGTGGCGCCGGACGAGGAGTCGGTGTTCCTCATCGACTTCGAGGCCGCCGCCCCGGCCGCGGAGAACGCCCGGCAGACCGTGGCCCACCCCGGCTTCTTCGCGCCGCCGGACCGGCGCGGCACGGACGTCGACCGCTACGCGCTGGCCTGTCTGCGGCTCGCCCTGTTCCTGCCGGTGACCACGCTGTTCGTGGTGGACCGGGGCAAGGCGGCACACCTGGCGGACGTGATCGCCGGAGAGTTCCCGGACGTGCCGCGCGCGTTCCTGGACGAGGCGGTCGCGGAGATCACCCGGGACATCGGGGAGCGGCCGGGGTCCGAGGTGACCGGGGAGATACCGGGGTCCGAGACGACCGGCGAGCGGCCGGTCCGCCGGAGCCGGCCGGCGCCGCCGGTGGTGCCGGGCGACTGGCCGGACAGCCGGGACTCGATGGTGAAGGCGTTGCTCGCGTCCGCCACGCCCGAGCGCGACGACCGGCTGTTCCCCGGTGACATCGCCCAGTTCTCGGACGGCGGCGGCCTCGGGCTCGCGCACGGCGCGGCCGGGGTGCTGTACGCCCTGCACGCCGCGGGCGTCGACCGCTACGAGGAGGGCGAGCGCTGGCTCCTCGACCACACCGCCCCGCCGCCGCCCGGCACGCCCCTCGGCCTGTACGACGGACTCGCGGGCGTGGCCCTGGTCCTGGACCGACTCGGGCACCGGCAGCGGGCGCTGGACCTGGTCGACGGCATCCTGCGGGAGAACTGGCAGGGCCTCTCCGCCGACCTGCACGGAGGTCTCGCGGGACTCGGCCTGGTCCTGGACCAGCTCGCCTCCACCACCGGCGAGCCGGAGCTGCGAAACCGCGCCGCCGAGGCCGCCGGCATCCTCGTACGACGCCTCGCCGAGCCGGTGCCCGAGACACCGCGCCGCCGGGCCGGGCTGCTGCGGGGCGCCACCGGGCCCGCGCTGTTCCTGCTGCGGCGCCATGAACTGACCGGAGACGAACAGACGTTGGCCTGTGCGGCGGAAGCGCTGCGCCGGGACCTGGCGATGTGCGTCCGCCAGGAGGCGACCGGCGGCCTTGAGGTCGACGAGGGCTGGCGGACACTGCCGTACCTCGGCGACGGCAGCGCGGGGATCGGCATGGTCCTCGACGACCTGATCGCCGCCCGGGCACCCGATCCGGAAGGCGGGTTCGAGCGCGCCCGGGACGGCATCATCGCCGCCGCCACCTCCCGCTTCTACGCCCAGCCCGGTCTCTTCCAGGGCCGCGCCGGTCTCATCCTGCATCTCGCCCGCAGCGGTGCCCCGGGGGCCACCCCCGAACGGCTGGCGGGGCAGATCGACGGGCTCGGCTGGTTCGCGATGAGCTATGCGGGCCAACTGGCCTTCCCCGGGCACCAGATGATGCGCCTGTCCATGGACCTCGCCACCGGGACGGCGGGCTGTCTGCTCGCCCTCGCGTCGGCCCTGGACGACGGCCGCACCGCGCACCTGCCCTTCCTCCCGCCGCCACCGGCGGCCCTCACACGCGGCTCCGCGAACTGACGGAGTCGTGACACAACCCCGTCCCCATATCAATGGAAAGGACCATCACCATGGCGCTTCTCGACCTTCAGGCCCTGGAGTCGGACGAGCACAACGACAGCGGCGGCGCGAGCACGCTGAGCCTGCTCTCCTGTGTCTCCGCGGCGAGCGTGCTGCTCTGCCTGTGACCGGGCGCTGAAACCACGGCTCCGGGCGACCTGCGCAGGCCGCCCGGAGCCTTCCCGTACGCGGCCTTCCGGTACGCGGCCTTCCGGTACGCGGCCATTCCGTACGAGCCAGTGAGGCGGCAGCTCATGACCTCCGATCTTCCCGACCGTCTGCCGCGTGCGGTGCTCCGCGACGGCGGGGCCCGTGCCGCCGCGCTGGGCCTGGTGAGCGCGGCGGCGACGGGCGCCGGTCTGCTGCTGCCGGCCGCGCTCGGCCACACCCTGGACCTGCTGCTCGCGCACGCCCCCGCCACCCGCTGGCTGCTGCGCTGTGCGGCCCTGGTGCTGCTGACCGCCGTCCTGGAGGCGGGCACGGAGGTGCTCGCGGGCACGCTCGGCGCGGCGTCCACGGCCTGGCTGCGCCGTCTGGTGACCACGCATGTGCTGGCGCTGGGACCGCGCGCCACGGCCCGGTTCGGCGCCGGGGACCTCGTGGCGCGGCTGGTCGGCGGCGCCGCGCAGGCCGGGACGGCGCCGGGCGCGGTGGCCGCGCTGCTCGCCGCGCTCGCCGGGCCCGTCGGGGGCGTGGTGGCGCTCGGCCTCATCGACCCGTGGGCGGCGGGCGTCCTGCTGGCCGGCGCGCCGGTGCTGGCGCTGCTGCTGCGCGCCTTCACGCGGGACACCTCGGCCTCCGCGGCCGAGTACCTGCGGGCGCAGGGCACGATCGCGACCGCGCTCGCGGAGGCGGTCGGCGGGCACCGTACGATCCGCGCCGCGGGTGCCGAGGACCGCGAGACCGGCCGGGTCCTCGCGCCGCTGCCCGGACTGTCCGCCGCGGGGCACCGGATGTGGCGGGTGCAGGGGCGGGCCGCGGCGCAGGCGGTGGCCGTGGCGCCGCTGCTGAACCTGGCCGTGCTGGCGGTGGCCGGGCTGCTGCTGGTCCGACACCGGCTGTCCGTCGGCGAGTTGCTGGCGGCCTCCCGGTACGCGGTGCTCGCCACCGGAGTCGGCGTCCTCGTCGGACAGTTGGCCACGCTCGGCCGGGCCCGCGCGGCGACCGGCCGGCTTGCCGAGGTGCTGTCCGAGCCCGCGCCCGCGCACGGCACGCGAGAGCTGCCGCCGGGCCCCGGCCGACTGGAGCTGCGGGGGGTACGGGCCGGACGCGGCGGGCGCACCGTGCTGGACGGGGTGGACCTCGTGGTGCCGGGCGGCACCGTCCTGGCCGTGGTCGGCCGGTCCGGCACGGGCAAGTCCCTGCTCGCGGAGGTGGCCGGGCGGCTCACCGACCCGGACGCGGGCGAGGTCCGCCTCGACGGCGTGCCGCTGCGCGACCTCAGCCGTTCCGCGCTGCGCCGCGCGGTGGGTTACGCCTTCGAACGCCCCGCGCTGCTCGGTACGACGATCGAGTCCGCGCTCGGCTTCGGCCTCGCCGCCCCCTCCCCCGCGGCCATCCGCACGGCCGCCCGCCACGCCTGCGCCGACGACTTCGTGCGCCGCCTCCCGGACGGCTACGCCACCCTCCTGTCCGACGCCCCCCGCTCCGGCGGCGAGTCCCAACGCCTCGGTCTGGCCCGCGCGTTCGCCGGCGGCGGCCGCCTGCTGATCCTCGACGACGCCCTCTCCAGCCTGGACACGGTCACCGAACACCGGATCACCCACT
Organism: Streptomyces sp. NPDC048106; assembly: GCF_040706415.1. Taxonomy (NCBI): domain Bacteria; kingdom Bacillati; phylum Actinomycetota; class Actinomycetes; order Kitasatosporales; family Streptomycetaceae; genus Streptomyces; species Streptomyces sp. NPDC048106. The sequence continues at coordinate 65,174 of NZ_JBEZND010000030.1, forward strand.
CGCTGCTCGCCGCCGACGGCCCGACCCGTCTGCTCATCGCCCACCGCGCGACGACCGCGGCGCGCGCGGACGTGGTGGCGTGGCTGGACGGGGGCCGGGTGCGGGCGGTGGGGCGGCACGAGGAGCTGTGGGGGAACGCGGAGTACCGGGCGGTGTTCGGGAGTGGAGAGGGCGCGGCGAAGGGGACGGGGGACACTCCGGAGCCGGAGCCGGGGCCGGAGGACGAGTCGGAAGACGGGCCGGCGGCGGGCCGGACCGCGACGGCGCGAGACGAGGGGAGACCGGGGCGCGTGACGAAGGCAAAGGCGCGACGGGCGTGAGCGGCGTGCGAGCGGGGCGCGCGGCGCCGTGGCCGGGGTCCTCGCGGGCCCGGTGGCCGGAGCTGTTACGGGTGCCGTGGACGGTGGCGGTCCGGCTCGCCGGATGGTCACTGCTGGAGGCCGGGCAGACCTTTCTGCTCGGGTACGCGCTGGCGCGGGCGTTGGATGCCGGGTTCCTGGCCGGGGACACCCGGGTGGGGCTGCTGTGGCTCGGGGGCGCGGGGCTCGCCGTGGCGGCCGGGGCGTACGGGACGGGCCGGGTGTACGGCGCGGTCGCGGCGCTCGTGGAGCCGGTGCGGGACCGGCTGGTGACGGCGGTGGTGGCGCGCGGGGTGCGCGAGGCCGACGCCGGGGCGTTGTCCGGGCTCACCCAGCAGGTGGAGCTGGCGCGGGACGCCCTCGCCGGGGTGGTGCTGGTGTCCCGGTCGTTCCTGTTCACCGCCGTCGGGGCGCTGATCGGCCTGTGCTCCCTCGACCCGCTGCTGCTGGCCGTCGTCGTACCCCCGCTGCTGGCCGGAACGGCCCTCTTCGCGGCGGCGCTGCGGCCGCTGGCCCGCCGTCAGGAGGCGTTCCTCGCGGCGGACGAGGCGCTGGCGGAGGAACTCGCCACGGTGTGCCCGGGGTTGCGGGACGTCACCGCGGCCGGGGCGGAGGCGCGCGTCGCCACGCGCGCCGGAGAGCTGATCGGGATCGAGCAGCGGGCCGCGCGGGCCCTGGCCCGGCAAGGCGTGGCCCGGGTGGCGGCGCTGGCGGTCGGCGGGCAGCTGCCGGTGGTGCTGCTGCTCGCCACCGCGCCCTGGCTGCTCGGCCACGGCGTCACCCCAGGCGCCCTGGTCGGCGCGCTCGCCTACGTCACCCAGTCCCTCCTGCCCGCCCTCCAGAACCTCGTCCACGGCCTCGGCACCAGCGGCTCCCGCCTGACGGTGGTGCTGCGCCGGCTGACGGCACCGGCGCGAGAGCACCGGTCGGGCGACCGGCCGACGGCGGCCTCGCCGACCGGACAGCCGCCCGGCGGGGGCGGCACCGGGCACCTCGGGGAAGGGCCCGGAGCGACGAGCCTGCCGTCGGAACCGGGGCGCCGGAACACCCGCCCCGGCGGCGAACACGCCCCCGCCCTCTCGCTGACCGCCCTCTCCTTCTCCTACGGCCCCGCGAGCGAGCCCATCCTCGACGGCTTCACCCTCGACGTGCCCGCGGGCGCGCACCTGGCCGTCGTAGGTCCCAGCGGTGTCGGCAAGTCGACCCTCGCCGCGCTGGTGGCCGGGCTGCTGCGGCCGGGCCGGGGCTCGATCCGGATGTACGGACACGACGTGCCGGGGCCCGGCGCGGCCGCGCTGCGCGTGCTCGTGCCGCAGGAGGCGTACGTCCACGGCGGCACCCTCGCCGAGAACCTGGCCCTGTACCGCGACACCCCGGCGCCCGAGGCGGAGTTGCTGGCGGCGGCCGAGGCCGTCGGGGCGGGGCCGTTGCTCCGCGCACTGGGCGGACCCGGTGCCCTGGTCGACCCGGCGGCCCTGTCGGCCGGTGAACGGCAGCTCATCGCGCTGACCCGGGCCTACCTCTCCGCCGCCCCGCTCGTCCTGCTGGACGAGGCGACCTGCCATCTCGACCCGGCGGCGGAGGCACGCGCCGAACACGCGTTCGCAGCACGCCCCGGCGGCACGCTGGTCGTCGTGGCCCACCGGATCAGCTCCGCCCGCCGCGCCGACCGGATCCTGGTCATGGACGGCGCGCACACCGCCTGCGGCACCCACGAGACCCTGCTGCGCACCTCCGCCCTCTACCGTGACCTGGTCGGCAACTGGACGGCGTCCCCGGCCCGCTGACCCCACGGCGCGCACGCCCCCTCGAAGGCCGGCGCGCCACCGCTACGGCGCCCGCGCGCCGGCGCTTTCGCCCCTACACCCACGCGCCACCGCGAAGGGCCCGCGCACCCGCCCGGAAGCCGTCACACCCACCCCTCCCCCCGCGATATCCGGATCGCGTCGACCCGGTTCCGCGCCCCCGTCTTCCTCGTGATCGACGCCATGTAGTTCCGCACCGTCCCGTGCGAGAGGTGCAGGCTCCCCGCGATCTCCGCGATCGACGCACCCCCCGCCGCCAGCGACAACACGCTCAGCTCCCGTCTCGTCAGCGGGATCTGCGCCGCCCTGAGGAAGCCGAAGCCCAGCGAGGAATCGACGAAACGTTCCCTCTCGGCGGCCGAGCGGATGGCGCGGACCAGGCGGTCCGGGGAGCCCGCCTGGTCGACGAAGCCGAGTGCGCCGGCGTCCGCGGCGCGTTTGAGTAACCCGGGTCGGTTGGCGTGGGCGAGGACGACCAGGGCCGGGGGACGGCCGCCGATGCCGGGCGGACAGAGATCGGTCAGCGGCGGCATCCCGTTGCCCTCGGCACAGTCGAGGTCGGCCGCGCAGACATCGGGGCACAGGGTCCGCACCCGGGCCGCGGCGCCGCGCCATGGTGTGTCCTCCACGTCCAGGCCGGGCTCCCGGCGCAGCCATTCCGCCAGGACTGATCGCACCAGACACGCATCGTGCACCAGTAAAACCCGGATCACTGTCCGCCCCCCTAGGCTCGCCGTCATTTCATCTGCACCGTGAAGATCCTGTGGCCGTTCCCCGGCTGTCGTGCGCGTGCCCCATTGTTGGCGGCTGTCACCCTTCGCGGGCGCGGAGAACCAGCCATCAGGTTGCGCGGGGGCGCACGCAAGGGGCTCGTACGCCGTCGCGCGCAACGGTTGCGGTGGCATGGCGGGGGTCGGCGGGGGTACTTGGCCGCGTTCACCGCCCGGCGGCTCCGGGAGCGCGCGTCGCGGTCCGCTCCTGTGCACGATCTGCTCGCCGCACCCGGGTCGCCGCACCGGAATGAATACGTTCAGTAATCGACCAACAGCGGTCGGTTTAGCACCCATGTCGGACGACATGCTTCAGCGGATCTACACATTGAATACTCAACCAGGTCACCGCAGTCAGCGCTTCTGCACATCCCCGCGCCCTCGGCCCGCCCCGGGCGGGCACCGTGGCGGCGGCGCCGCCCGAGGCAAGCCCGTGGTCGCGGCGATGCCGTGCCGCATGTGAAAAAGTCGCCGACAAGCCGTGCCCACGCCTGCACGGATACCCCCCGTCATGGATCAAGTTCCCTGGTGAGGGCCCTGGTTGATTGGAAGCCCGCCCGGCCCGCGTGCTTTGATCCTTCGCACCGCGGGGGGCCTGCGGGCCCCGGTCACGGAGCCCGCCGCCCGCGGCCGCGGCCGTCCGTCTGTTTACCGGAGGGGGCCGCTCCCCCCTTGTGAATATCCATATGAAGGGAAGTTCCATCATGAACTCCACCCCCCAGGTCGAGACCGCCGAGATCGCCGACGCCGAGCTGGACGCCGTCTCCGGCGGTCTTCAGCTGAACGCCCTCAACACCGTGACCGGCGCCGTCAACGGCATCGCCCCGGTTTCCGACCTGGCCAACACGGCCATCGGCACGGTCGAGGGTGTCACCGGCCTGAACGTGGCCCCGGTCACCGGCCTGGTCGCCGGTCTCTGACCGAGCCTCCTTGTACCCGTCGGTCCCGGAGCCTTCCCCGGCTCCGGGGCTCTCGGGCGTCCCGAAACACCAGCGACTCCCCCACAGGTGAGGGAAGTTCCGTGCAGTTCCGCCAACAGGCCCTCGCCAAGCTCCAGTCGCCCCAGGAGCTGGACCTCCCGGTGCGGCTCGCCCGCCCGCAGGGCCGGCTCGCCCTCGGCGTCACCCTCGCCGTCATGGCCGCGGCCTCCTTCTGGGCGGTGACCGGCTCGGTCGCCGCCACCGTGAACGCGAGCGCCATCCTCACCCACGGGCAGGGCAGTTACGTGCTCCAGAGCCCCGTGGCGGGGCAGGTGACGGCCGTCCTCGCCCGGCAGGGCCAACAGCTGCCCGCGAACGCCCCGGTGATCAAGGTCCTTACCCCGCAAGGGGATTCGGTCGTCCGCACGGTCGCCGCGGGCCGGATCACCACGCTCGCCGCCGCCATCGGACAGATCATCCGCACCGGCACCGACGTGGCCGCCGTCGAGAAGGTCGCCCACGCGGACGACCCGCTCTACGCGACCGTGTACGTGCCCGCCGAGAACGCCGCCGCCATCCCGGAACACGCCTCCGTGGACCTCACCGTCTCCTCCGTGCCGGCGCAGCGCTACGGCGTGCTGCGCGGCCAGGTGCGCTCGGTGGACCGGACCGCGCAGTCCGCCCAGTCGATCGCCGCCTTCCTCGGCGACAGCCAGCTCGGCCGGCAGTTCACCCACGGCGGCCGCCCGGTCGCCGTGACGGTCCGGCTGGACGGCTCGCGGGAGACCAGGAGCGGTTACCGGTGGTCGACCGCGGCGGGGCCGCCGTTCCGGCTGGACTCCATGACCCTCGCCTCCGCCTCGATCCGGCTGGCCGACCAGCACCCCGTCGATTGGCTGCTTTCGTGACGTCCGCTCCGCAGGAGACCCGCGGCCGCAGACGCGCCGCCCCCGCCCGGCGCCCGGCCCCCAAGTCCCGTACCGGCACGGTCCGTACGCCCACCGTGCTCCAGATGGAGGCCGTCGAGTGCGGCGCCGCCGCCCTCGCGATGGTCCTCGGCCACTACGGCCGTCACGTCCCGCTGGAGGAGCTGCGCATCGCCTGCGGTGTCTCCCGGGACGGTTCGCGCGCCAGCAACCTGCTGAAGGCGGCGCGCGGTTACGGCCTGACCGCCAAGGGCATGCAGATGGACCTGGCCGCCCTCGCCGAGGTGCGCGCCCCGGCCATCCTGTTCTGGGAGTTCAACCACTACGTCGTCTACGACGGCATGGGCCGCCGCCTCGGCAGGCGCGGCATCTACCTCAACGACCCCGCCAAGGGCCGCCGTTTCGTGCCCCTGGAGGAGTTCGACGGCAGCTTCACCGGTGTCGTCCTGGTGCTGGAGCCCGGCGAGCAGTTCACCCGGGGCGGGCGCCGGCCGGGCGTGCTCGGCGCCCTGCCGGCCCGGCTGCGCGGCACCGCGGGCACGCTGCCCGCCGCGGTGCTGGCCAGTCTGCTGCTGGTCGCGGTGGGCGCGGCCGTACCGGCGCTGAGCCGCACCTACATCGACACGTTCCTGATCGGCGGTCAGACCTCCCTGCTGGGCGTGCTGTTCGCCTCGATGGCCGCCTGTGTGCTGCTCACGCTGGCGCTGACCTGGCTCCAGCAGGCCAATCTGCTGCACGGACGGATCATCTCCTCCACCCTGACCAGCGCCCGCTTCCTGCGCCATCTGCTGCGGCTGCCGGTGACGTTCTTCGCCCAGCGCTCCCCCGCCGACCTCGTGCAGCGCCTCCAGTCCAACGACCAGGTGGCGGAGACGCTGGCCCGCGACCTCGCGGCGGCCGGCGTGGACGCGATCGTGGTCGTGCTGTACGCGGTGCTGCTCTACACCTACGACCCGCAGCTGACCTTCGTCGGCATCGGCGTGGCCCTGCTGAACATCGCCGCCATGCGACTGGTCGTGCGGCTGCGCGCGACGCGTACGGCCAAGCTGCGCGCGGACACCGCCCGGCTGACCAACACGGCCTACACCGGCCTTCAGTTGATCGAGACGATGAAGGCGACCGGCGGCGAGGACGGCTACTTCCGCAAGTGGGCCGGGCAGCACGCCGCCACGCTGGAGGAGCAGCAGCGGCTCGGGGTGCCGAGCGCGTGGCTCGGGGTGGTCGCCCCGGCGCTGGCCACGTTCAACAGCGCGCTGATCCTGTGGATCGGTGGTCTGCGCGCCGTCGAGGGACATATCTCGGTGGGTCTGCTGGTGGCCTTCCAGGCGCTGGTCACCCGCTTCACCGCGCCGCTGACCCGGCTCAACGGGGTGGCGGGCCGCATTCAGGACTTCGCGGCCGACGTGGCACGGCTGAAGGACGTGGAGAACTTCCAGGCCGACCCGCTCTACGCCCGGGGCGGCTCCGGTGACTCCACCCGCCGGCTGCACGGCCATGTCGAGCTGGAGAACGTCACGTTCGGTTACAGCCCGCTGGACAAGCCGCTGCTGACCGGCTTCGACCTGACCGTGGGCCCCGGACAGCAGGTGGCGCTGGTGGGCGGCTCGGGCAGCGGCAAGTCCACGGTGTCCAGGCTGATTTCGGGCCTGTACACCCCCTGGGACGGGGTGATCCGCATCGACGGCCGGCGCCTGGAGGACATCCCGCGCGGCGCGCTCGCCGCCTCCGTCTCCTTCGTGGACCAGGAGGTGTTCCTCTTCGAGGGCTCGGTCCGCGACAACGTCGCCCTGTGGGACCCGTCGATCCCGGACGAGGCGGTGGTCGAGGCACTGAAGGACGCCGCCCTGTACGAGGTGGTGGCGCGCCGGCCCGGCGGCATCCACGGCGAGGTGGCGCAGGACGGCCGCAACTTCTCCGGCGGCCAGCGCCAACGCCTGGAGATCGCACGGGCGTTGGTGCGCCGCCCCAGCATCCTGGTGCTGGACGAGGTGACCAGCGCGCTGGACGCGGAGACCGAGCTGGTGGTGATGGACAACCTGCGCCGGCGCGGCTGCGCCTGTGTGGTGATCGCGCACCGGCTGAGCACGGTCCGCGACAGCGACGAGATCGTCGTGCTCCAGCACGGCGCCGTGGTCGAACGCGGGCGGCACGAGGAGCTGGTGGCGCGCGGCGGCGCGTACGCGGCGCTGGTCAGGGAGCGTTGATGACGTCTGTTCAGGAGGGTTACGACGGGGACCTGGTGCTCGGCGCGCTGGGCGCGCTCGGCGCCCGGGTCGACTGCGCCGGGTTCACCCGCCTCGACCTGGAGGGGCCCCAGACGCTGTGGCTGGTGGCGGCCGGCGCCCTGGACCTGTTCGCGGTGGACGCCGCCGGGCAGGGCCACTGGCACCACCTGGGCCGCCTGGAGGCGGGCGCGCTGCTGCTCGGCCCGGTCGCGGGCCCCCAGCACACCCTGGTGGCCCGCCCGGTGCGGGACTGCGTGGTGCACCGGGTGAACCTGCGCGAGCTGTACCAGCCCGCGGGCACCCAGACCTGGTCGTACGACGAGTACGGGCGGCCGCAGTACGTGCCGCCGGCGTCCAGCCCGCTGGAGTACGCCCTCGCGCTCGGTGTCGGCCGCGGCCTGTCCGTCCTCTTCCAGGCGCCGCTGGCCGAGGAGCGTCCCGAAGTCCCCACGGACGACGACGTGTTCTGGATGCAGGTGCCGCCCGGAAGCGTCCAGTACGGCTCCCTGTACGGCGCCGAGGCCGCCGCCGATCTGCTGATGGACCCGGCGCTGTGGCAGTCGATGGTCGACCAGCAGTACCGGCTGCTCAGCGGGCTGGACCGCTGGATCGAGCAGTTGGAGCGCAGCCACGAGACCCGGACGGCCGCCGGGATCAAGGCGGGTGAGGCGGCGGGCGCCCAGGCGGACCGCACCCTGCTGGCCTCGATCGGCCGCCGCTCGGGGCGCCGTACGACGGCCGCCGACGCCGATGCCACCTACGCGGCCTGCGCGTTGGTCGCGCGGGCCGCCGGGATCACGCTCGCCGAACCCGCGCGGAGCGGTACGGAGAACGAACGCCTCGATCCGGTCGAGCGGGTGGCCCTTTCCTCCCGGGTGCGCACCCGTGCCGTACGCCTCGAAGGCCGGTGGTGGCGGGAGAACGTGGGCCCGCTGGTGGGGCGGCGGGCGCTGTCCGGGGCGCCGGTCGCCCTGCTGTGGCGGCGCGGCGGCTACGCGGCCGTCCATCCCGGCACCGGCCGGGAAACCTCCGTCGGCAAGGCGAACGCGCAGGAGTTCGAGCCGCGCGCGGTGATGTTCTACCGGCCGCTGCCCGACAAGGCCCTCTCCCCGCTCGGCCTGCTCCGGTTCACGCTGAGCGGCGCCCGCGGCGACCTCGCCGGCCTGCTGCTCGCGGGTCTGGTGACGGTGGCGATCGGCGCGCTGGTGCCCATCGCGACCGGCAAGGTGCTCGGCGAGTACGTGCCGAGGGCCGAGGAGGGCCTGATCGTCCAGGTGTGCCTGGCGGTGATGGTCAGCGGAGTGGTGTCCGCGGCGTTCACGCTGCTGGAGAACCTGTCGATCCTGCGCCTGGAGGGCCGGGTCGAGGCGGCGCTGCAACCGGCTGTCTGGGACCGGCTGCTGCGGCTGCCCACCCGGTTCTTCACCCAGCGCTCCACCGGCGAACTGGCCAGTGCGGCCATGGGGATCAGCGCGATGCGCCGGATGCTGGCGGGCGTCGGCCCGGTGGTCGCCCAGTCGGTGACGGTCGGCGCGATGAACCTCGGACTGCTGCTGTGGTACAGCGTGCCGATGGCACTCGCGGCGATCGGTGTGCTGGTCGTCATCGCGGCCGTGTTCCTGGGGCTCGGGCTGTGGCAGGTGCGCTGGCAGCGGCGCCTGGTGGTGCTCGGCAACCGGCTGAACAACCAGGCGTTCCAGACCCTGCGCGGGCTGCCCAAGCTGCGCGTCGCGGCCGCCGAGAACTACGCGTACGCCGCCTGGGCGCGGGAGTTCGCGCGCGGCCGGGAACTCCAGCAGCGCGCCGGGCGGATCAAGAACCTCACCGCGGTCCTCGGCGCGGTCTACCTGCCGGTGTGCTCGCTGCTGATGTTCATGCTGCTGGCGGGACCGGCGAGGGGCACGCTGTCGGCGGCGGACTTCCTCACCTTCAACACCTCGGTGACGATGGTGCTGACCTCGGTCACCCAGCTGACCGGCTCTCTGGTGTCGGCGGTGGCGGCGCTGCCGCTGTTCGAGGAGATCCGGCCGGTCCTGGAGGCCGCCCCGGAGGTCCGCGCCGCGAGCACCCGCCCCGGCCCGCTCTCCGGCGCGCTGGAGGCCCGCCGGCTGTCCTTCCGGTATACCGACGACGGCCCGCTCGTCCTGGACGACGTCTCCTTCGCGGTGCGGCCGGGCGAGTTCGTGGCGGTCGTCGGCCCGAGCGGCTGCGGCAAGTCCACGCTGCTGCGGCTGCTGATCGGCTTCGACCGGCCGGTCTCCGGCAGCGTCCTGTACGACGGCCAGGACCTCGCGGCACTGGACCAGTCGGCGGTGCGCCGCCAGTGCGGGGTGGTGCTCCAGCACGCCCAGCCGTTCACCGGCTCCCTCCTGGACGTCATCTGCGGCACCGAGCCGTACACCCCCGAGGAGGCGATGGCGGCGGCCGAGATGGCGGGCCTCGCGGAGGACATCAAGCGCATGCCGATGGGCCTGCACACCATCGTCTCCGGCAGCGGCTCGGTCTCCGGCGGGCAGCGCCAGCGGCTGATGATCGCCCAGGCGCTGATCCGCCGCCCCCGCGTCCTCTTCTTCGACGAGGCGACCAGCGCCCTGGACAACGACACCCAGCGCATCGTCATCGACAGCACCCGCAAGCTGAACGCCACCCGCGTCGTCATCGCCCACCGGCTGTCCACGGTGCTGGACGCGGACCGGGTGATCGTGATGGAGGAGGGCCGGGTGGTCCAGCAGGGCAGCCCGGCCGAACTGCTCGCGGACACCGCGGGACGCCTGCACGAACTGGTGCGACGGCAGCTGACCTAAGGTCTTCAGAGAGGTGCCCTAGGGAGGCTCGTCGTCCCCGTCGTCCCCGTCCTCCGCCGTGTGGAGGTGGACCGGCATCCAGTGGTGCTCGCAGAACCAGCGGCCGAACACCGCGCCGCCGTAGATGACGAAGCCGACGCCGATCAGCCAGGACTCCAGGACGAGGACGGTGCCGACCGCGCCGTAGCTGAGGGCGTTGTTCACGATGAGGGGCGTGAAGACGAGGTAGGAGAAGGCGCGCAGGCCCGCGAGGCCCACCATGGTGGCCAGCGCGCCCGGCAGCAGTTCCCGCCAGCGGACCTGGTCGCCCAGCAGGAAGTGCTGCCCCCACCAGAAGAACAGCACACCGCTGAGCCCGGACAGCAGGATCCGCTCGAAGCCGTGCAGCGCCGCCTTGGTCGCCACCTCCTGGTAGAGGTACCCGGTCAGCACGATCAGCCACGTGGCCTGGCGCCAGACCCGGTGCCAGGGCCCGGCGGCGAGGCCCCAGATGCGTTCGTAGGCGTTCTGCACGCTGCCGCCGAACGACACGCCGAAGACGGCGAGCAGGAGGGCGCTCCAGGCGCTGGTGGTGCCGATGACGTTGTGCGGCGGGCTGATGACGTCCGTGACCACGCGCGCCGACGGGCCGGACAGTCCCATGCCGTCGGTCAGCCAGGAGGCGAAACCGCCTTGCACCAGCGGGTCCGCGGCGGCGACCACGATCAGCAGCGGGGCCAGCGTCACCAGCGCCAGGGTGGCGAAGCCCATGGCCCGGTGCATCAGCTCCAGCTCCCGGCCGTGCTCGAACAGGGCCCCGACACGGATCCACTGCCAAGCGCGGTGCAGGCCGCGCCGCAACCGACTCACGGCACCTCCCGTACTCACCGCCGCGCGCGTGGGGGTCCGGCATGAACGCGCGCCTCCGCTTCACTCTGGCACGGACCGGGCGTGACGCCACGGAGAAGGGGCCAGTCGGGTCGGCCGACGCGGTGCGAACCGGCGCCGCGCGACCGTGACCGGCCGCCGGTCGTACGACCGGGCCGGCCGCTCCCCCGCCGCCCCCGGTCAGCGGAGCCCGTGCTCCCCCAGCGGCCCCACCGCCAGCCCCGCCGCCCGGCAGTCCCGGACGATGCCCGGCAGCGCGTCGAGGGCCGACCGCCAGCAGCCGGGCGCGGCCGACCGGTCCGAGTCGTGGAGCAGGACCGTGCCGCCGCCCCGCAGCCGCGTGGTGACCAGCGCGCGTACCGACTCGGGGGTGGCGTCCGCGCGCCAGTCCTCGCCCCAGGCGGACCAGAGGACCGGCAGGAGCCCGGCGCGGCGTGCGGCCAGCCAGCGGGCGGAGGTGAGGATGCCGTAGGGCGGGCGGTACCAGCGGGGACGGTGGCCGGTGAGGTCGCGTACCGCGCGGACGGTGCGGGCGACACCCTCGCTCTCGCGGGCGACGGCGGGGAGCCAGGGCCGGGCGTGGCTCCAGCCGTGCACCGCGAGCTCGTGCCCGCGCCGGGCGGTCTCGGCGACCAGCGCGGGATGGCGCGCCGCGTGCTCGCCGAGCACGAAGAAGGTGGCCCGCACGCCGAGCCCGTCCAGGGCGTCCAGGAAGCGCGGTGTGGCGACCGGGTCGGGGCCGTCGTCGAAGGTCAGGGCGACATGGTGGCGCGATCCGGTGCCGGCCAGCCGGGGGCACAACGGCAGCCGTACGGCCGGGAGCCAGGTGGCGGCGGGGCCGATGTGAGCGCCCGCGAGCCCGAGCGGCAGGAGAACGGCGGCCAGTCGAAGGGCGCGCGCGGACGGGGCGGACGGCCGCCGGGACGTCACGTGTTCACTCATGGCGCGTCCGGGTGCGTGTGCCGTCCCCTTCGGCGGGCGTGTCCCAGCCCTTGCCGACGGACGGCGCGTTCGCCAGTCCGATACTGCCCGCGCCGATCAGCGCGATGCCGATGGCCTCCGGGATCATCCGCAGGCCGAGCTGCACGGACTCCTCGAACAGCGCCCAGCCGAGCGCCACACTGGTGAGCGCGTCGCCCAGGGTGAGCGCGGGCTGGGACGCGGCCAGCGACCCCGCGCCGAGCGCGCTCTGCAACAGCAGGAAGGCGACAAGCCCGACGGCGGCGGTGGCGTACGGCGACCAGTGGGTGAACAGCACGCCGGGGCCCAGGCCCAGTCGTCCCACGGCCTCCTTGAGCAGCGCGGCGGTGGTCGCGAAGGACACGGCGGAGGCGAGGCCGAACAGCGCCGCACGGGCCGCCCCCCGTACCGCCCGGGCGGCCAGCACCAGCAGCACCACGACGCAGCAGGCCACCCCGCCCGCCATCAGCCACGCCCGGGAGGTCGCCTCGGTGCGGCCCGCGACAGGCGCGGCCGACAGCAGGAAGACGGCCAGCCCCGCCGCGAGGGCGACGAAGGCCGTCCAGGTACGGCGGTCCGGGCGGCGCCGGAAGATCAGGCTGCCCACGATCAGGGTGAACAGCAGCTCCGTGGCCAGCAGCGGCTGCACCAGCGACAGGCTGCCCACGCCCAGCGCCCAGCCCTGGAGCACGGCGGACAGCATCAGCAGGCCGACGCCCGCGAGCCAGTCCCGGCGCCGCACGAGCCGCCGCAAACCCCGCAGCATGGCGCCCGCCCCGCCCGATTCCGCCGGGGCGTCCACCGCGGCGGCCCGGCGTTGCAGCACCGAGGAGGCGGCGTTCGCCAGGGCCGAGCACAGGGCCAGTCCGACGGGCAGGGCGAGCACGGCCGCTCACCCGAAGTGGGCGGCGAGCCGCCGGTAGAGTCCCGGCGCGGCGCCGTGCACCCGAGCGGGCAGTCGCAGCCAGCCGGGGACGTACACCTCGTCCGTGCCGCGCCGTACTGCGGTGAGCACGGCGTCCGCGACCCGTTCGGGCGGCACCGGCCGGGGCCAGGAGCGCCGGTAGGGGACGCCCCGCCGGTCGAAGAAGGGCGTGTCGACCACCCCGGGGACCACATGGGTGACGCCGACGCCGGTGCCGCGCAGTTCGTAGCGCAGCGCGTCGGCGAACGCGGCCACGGCGGCCTTGACCGCGGAGTACACCGCCTCGCCGCGCACGCCCACGCTGCCCGCGACGGAGCCGAGCAGCACGATCCGCCCGGAGCCGGCCGCGACCATGTGGGGCAGCAGGCCGCGCACGAGGTGCAGCGTGGCCAGCAGATCGGTGCCGACCAGTTCCTCGATGCGGGCGCGGGGCATGCCGGCGAAGTCGCCCGCCCAGCCGACACCGGCGCCCGCCACCACCAGGTCCACCCGGCCCAGGTGGCCGAGGGCGGCCTCGGTCACCCGGCGGTCGGCACCCGGCCGGGTGAGGTCGGCGGCGACGGCCACGGCCGACGTCTCCCCGGCCACCTGCTCCAGACGGGTGAGGTCGCGGCCGTTGAGCACCAGCCGCCAGCCGCCCTCGGCGGCCAGCCGGCGGGCCACGGCCGCGCCGATGCCGGAGGAGGCGCCGGTCACCAGGGCCGTGCCGCGGGGGGCCGGCGGAGGGGCGGGCGGCGCGTCGTGGCCCGCCGCCGGGCCGGACTCCGTCACCGGCCGCGCGCGGTGCGACGGTCCTGCGGGGGGCGGGGCATGGGACATGGTGGCGACCTCACTGCGACGGCGTGCAGGGTCCGCGAGCTCCTGGGCCGAACCTTCGCGGTGTATCCAGGGCGCCACACCCGGAAACTCCGCGCATGTGGAAGCGCTCGCGCCGACCCGCGTCGGGCGTATGGAAAACATGCTTCTGCGGCCATATGCCCGTCCGCGCTTGGGGACGACCGGAGCGGGTAACCCGGAGCGGATCACGACGACACCGACGGAAGGAGACGCCATGTCCGGCGGGGACGACGGCAAGAAGCGGCCCGAGACGGCGCTGGAAGAGGTGCTGCACGAGGCCGAGGAGGCCGAGACGCGCGGCGAGAAGGGCCACGGCGAGGGCGAGGCGGCGGACGCCATCACCCCGAACACGGGGGCCCAGGAGCAGTCGCAGGGCGACCGGACGGCACCCGAACGGCGCCACTGACCTGCCCGGACGCGGGTACTCGGCCACCATGAACCCACGAGGACCCGAGCTGCCGGCCGCGCGCGGCCCGCTGTCCGCCGCGCTCATCGCTCACCTGCGCGGCGACGGCCCGCTCCCCGGACCCACCGGCACCGAGGACCCCTACGGCGACGACCCGCAGCTCGCCCTGTACCTCTGCTACGAGCTGCACTACCGCGGCTTCGCGGGCGTGCCCCCCGAAACCGAGTGGGACCCGGACCTGCTGCGCCTGCGAGCGGCGCTGGAGCGCGGGTTCCTGGCCGCGCTGCGCGCCGACACGCCGGTGCACGAGAGCCTCGACGACGCGCTCGGCGCGCTCCTGGTGGAACCGGCCGAGGGCACGGGGGTCAGCCATTTCCTGTGCGCCGAGGGCGAGTCGTGGCAACTGCGCGAGTACGCGGCACAGCGCTCCCTGTACCACCTGAAGGAGGCCGACCCGCACGCCTGGGTGCTGCCCCGGCTCTGGGGGCGGGCGAAGGCGGCGATGGCGGCGGTGGAGTACGACGAGTTCGGCGGCGGCCGGGCCGAGCGGGTGCACGCGCGCCTGTTCGCCGACCTGATGCGGGACCTGGACCTGGACCCCGCGTACGGCCGCTACCTGGACGCGGCCCCCGCCGAGATGCTGGCCGTCGTCAACCTGATGTCCCTGTTCGGCCTGCACCGCGCGCTGCGGGGCGCGTTGGTCGGCCACTTCGCGGAGGTGGAGATCACCTCCTCCCCCGGCTCCCGGCGGCTCGCCGAGGCGCTGCGCCGCACCGGCGCGGGAGCGGCCGCCCAGTTCTTCTACGACGAGCACGTGGAGGCGGACGCGGTGCACGAGCAGGTGGTGCGCCACGAGGTGATCGCCGGACTGCTGGAGGAGGAACCGGAGTTGGCGGCGGACATCGCCTTCGGCATCGACGCGACCGAGTATCTGGAGGACCGGCTCGCCCGGCGGCTGCTCGGCGCCTGGCACGCGGGCCGCTCGTCACTGCGCGTCCCCCTTGAACACGTCCCCCACGAGCACGTCCGCCATGAGCGCGTGCCCCTTGGCCAACCGAGCACGACATAAGTCATATGTCTGTCATATCGGGGTACTCGCGCACCGTGATCCCCTTGCTGCTTCCGGGCGTCTACGCCCCACAGGACGACACCGCGCTGCTGGCCGAGGCCCTGCGCGAGGAGACGGTGCCGGTCGGGGCACAGGTGCTCGACGTGGGCACCGGGAGCGGGGCGCTGGCCCTCGCGGCGGCCCGGCGCGGTGCCGAGGTGACCGCGGTGGACGTGTCCCGGCGGGCGGTGTGGACGGCCCGGCTGAACGCCTGGCTGTCCCGGCTGCCGGTACGGATCCGGCGCGGCGACCTCTTCGCCCCGGTGCGCGGGCGGTCGTACGACGTGATCCTCGCGAACCCGCCCTACGTCCCCGCGCCGCACTCCGGGCGCGGACCGCGCGGCCGGTCGCGGGCCTGGGACGCGGGCCACGACGGGCGGCTGCTGCTGGACCGGATCTGCCGGGGCGCGCCCGGGCTGCTGGCGCCGGGGGGCGTGCTGCTGATCGTGCAGTCCGCGCTGAGCGGCACCGAGCACACCCTGGGACTGCTGCGCGGCGCGGGTCTGAAGGCCGCGGTGGTGCGGCGGCGGTGGATCGATCTCGGGCCGGTGCTGCGCTCACGGGAGGAGTGGCTGCGCCGGCGCGGGCTGCTCGCGCCGCACGAGAGAACGGAAGAACTGGTGGTGATCCGTGCCGAACGAACCCGCTGACCGCGCCCGCCGGATCACCGTGCGACGGCGGGGCCCGCTACTCGTGGAGGGTCCGGTCGAGGTCGAACTGGAGGACGGTACGACGGTGTCCTCGGACCGTTTCCGTGTCGCTCTGTGCACCTGCCGGCGCAGTCGCCGCTACCCCTGGTGCGACACGAGCCATCGACGCAAGACCTGAGCACCGTTCGTTTTTCGCCGCTCCCCGGTAGGCCCCCCACGAGCCTGCCCGGGGAGCGGCTTTGTGCCGGCAAGCCGGCGGGCGACCCCACTTCGCCCGACGGCCCGGCGCGAGATCACGGGTTCCCCGTTCCGAGAGGGCCGCACTCCCCAGTCACGGTCCTTTTCCGGTGTCCACGGAGAACCCTGCGATCCCGGTCCTTGCAGCTTTCGCCAGGGCCTCTCGCAGAAAGGCCCTAGAACGCGAAGAGGCTGCCTCCCACGGCGTCCCGCTCGCAGGAGTTGCCGAAGGTGCGCCCGTAGGTGACCCGCTGCCCCTGCCACACGCCCTGGGCGGTGACGACCACGGGGTCGTACGACTTGTCGCACCACACGTCCCCCGACGCCTTGAGGGCGTCGAAGTCGCCGCCGACCCCGCGCAGTTCGGCGCAGGCCTCGGCGGCGGCCGGGTGGGTGCCGGAGGCGGTCGGGGCGCAGCTCAGGGTGACGGCGCGTTCGGGGGTCGCGGTGGCCGCGTCACCACCGTGGCCGATGGTCAGCACCAGCGCCGAGGGCGCGTAGAGCGAGGCCGGGGCGGCGACGGCGGCCCCGGTCAGGGGTCCGCAGACGGCGGCGGCGGCGAGACCGAGGGCCGCTGCCCAGCGTGCGGTGTTCCGCATGGTGCGCATCCTTCCGCTCGAACTAGACGGGTGCCGGCTCCGTTTCCGGTGGGACGTCGGAGCGGCGAGCGCCACTCTGCCGAGTCCCCCGCCGAAACACACATCGACCCCACAGGTTTCGGTAACCTTTTGTGTTGAAGTAGTGGCGTGAAGTCACGGAATTCGAACGACGGGACCCCGGAACTGGGCGGCGGCCGCCCCTGAGAAGTCGTCAATTGGCTGAAAATCAGCGGTTATTTAATCGTCCGGAAACATTCCGACGCGACCGGCCGGAACCCCCTTCATGACTCCCTGTGTTCACTTCTTGATCACCGCCCCGGCCGGCGGAGGCAGCACGCGCGAAAGCCGGCACCCGGCAGTTTCCTGCCGGGCGCCGGCTCGGACGCCGGTGAGACGGTTCGATCACCGGGCCGTTCCCCGGGGTTCAGGACTCCGGGGCCGGGCGGGGGATCAGGGCGTGCACGGCGGCGGCCGCGAGGGCGATGCCGACGCCGGTCAGGCACAGCGCGCGGGCGGTCACACCGTGGTCGACCAGGATGCCGCCGAGGGCCGCGCCGAGGGCCTGACCCAGGTAGATGCCGGAGGAGTTGAAGGAGATCACGACGCTGGGCAGGGTCGGCGCGAGCGCGGTCAGCCGGTGGTTGTTCGGCGTGGCCACCGCCCAGCCCGCGGCTCCGTTGAGCACCATGACGACGATCACGACGACCATCGAGGTGCTGACCGTGAGCGCCGCGAGGGTGACGACCAGCAGGGCGATGGCGATGGTGAGGGTGCGCCCGGCGCCCAGCCGGTCGGTGAGCCAGCCGCTGCCGAAGGAGCCGAAGATGCCGCCGACACCCCAGGCGAGCAGCGCGGTGGCGAGGCCGGTGCCGTGGATGTGCGCGATCTGTCCGAGCACGGTGGCGGTGTAGGTGTAGACCATGATGCTGGCGCCGCTTGCCAGGAGCATGAAGGCGACGATGGCCACGACCTTGCGATTGGCCAGGACGGCGAACCGCTGCGCGAGCGGGATCGCCGGCGGGATCGGCAGACCGGGCAGCACCGTCAGGACGCCGAGCAGGGCCAGCGCGCCGACGGCCGCGACGAAGACGAGGCTGGCCTCCCAGGACAGGTGCTGGCCGATGGCGGTGCCGACGGGGACACCGAAGACGGTGCCGACGGTCAGACCGCCCAGGATCACCGACAGCGCGCGGCCACGGCGGGCGGGCCCGGCGAGCGCGGCCGCGGCGGCGGAGGCGTTCGGGGTGTACAGGGCCGCCCCGAGGCCCGCGACGACGCGCGCCGTGAGCAGCAGGGGCAGGTTGGGCGCGGCGGCGGAGGCGAGGTTGGCGAGGACGAACAGGGCGAGCGCGACCGCGAGCAGGGGCTTGCGGGGCAGCCGGCTGGTCAGCGCGGCCAGGAAGGGCGCGGCAAGGCCGTAGGTCAGGGCGAACGCCGTGATGGTCTGCCCGGCGGCGCCGGTGGAGATGTGCAGACCGTGGGCGATCTGCGGGAGGATGCCGGCCAGCACGAACGAGTCGGTGCCCATGGCGAACGAGCCGAGGGCGAGGACGGCGACGGGCCTTCCCCAAGCGGGCGAAGACGTGGCGGGGGCGGGGCTGTTGGTACCCGCGGTGGTGGATGACGTGGTCACATGAACAGAGTGCGGCGCCTCGGGAAGCGGGTACAGAGGGGCAGTCATGCTGGTGTAATGACCACCAGGACAGGGCCGTTGGGGAGGTGCTTGTATGACGGGCATGCAGCGTGAGCTTCTTGCGGCGTTCCTGCGGTCCCGGCGGGAGGCGCTCGCCCCCGAGCAGGCGGGGCTGACCCCCGGACGGCGGCGCCGCACCCCGGGGCTGCGCCGCGAGGAGGTCGCCCAGCTCTCCGGGGTGAGCCTGACCTGGTACACCTGGCTGGAGCAGGGCCGGGACATCCGGGTGAGCCGGCAGGTCCTGGAGGCGCTCGCCCAGGCACTCCAGTTGACTCCGGCCGAGCGCCGGCACCTGTTCACGCTGGCGGAGACCGCGCTGCCGGCCGAGCCGCCCGAGCCGGTGGCGGTGAACCCGACCCTGCGCAAGCTGGTGGAGACCCTGGACCCGTTCCCGGCGCACGTGATCAACGACTCATGGGACCTGCTGGCCGCGAACCGCGCGTACGCGTCCCTGGTCGGCGGCCTGGAAGAGCTGCCGCAGGAGGAGCGCAACAGCATCTGGCTGCTGTTCACCCGACCGCAGATGCAGTCGCTGCTGGTCGACTGGCAGCGTGAAGTCCGCGACATCCTGGGCCAGTTCAGGATCTCGGTGGGCCGGCACCCCGACGATCCGCGGACCACGGCGCTCATCGACACCCTGACCAGGTCCAGCAGCCAGTTCCGCGCGCTGTGGTCCGAGCACCCCGTGCAGGCGTTCCGGCCGACCCTGAAGCGTTTCAGTCATCCGACGGCCGGGCGACTGGACCTCAACTACACCAAGCTGGACGTCGCGGAGACGCCGGGCCAGCACCTGGTGGTGTTCATGCCCGCCTCCGAGGAGGACGAGCGGTCGCTGGCGCGGCTGGTCTCCGAGTCCGGCCAAGCGGCGCTTCTGTAACCTCGGCCGACCCTTCCGTCACGCCGGCCGGCGCTTCCGCAACACCGGCCGGCGCTTCCGCCGCGCCCGGCGCCCGAGCGGCGAGCGGTCACGCACCGCCCCCTCGGCACACCTCCCTCGCCCCGTGACAAGGCCGCCGCGAGGCGTTCCGCGGCATGGCCTCCACAGCGACGAGCGCCCCGCCGTCGTGCGCTCCATCGCCCGCCCATGCCCTGCCTCCGCCGCCTCAACGGGATCTCACTTGACTGCCCATCACCCCTCCAACCTGCGCAAATTACAGGACAGTTGACTCCACATGACTGATACTGTTGAATCAATTTCATCGACAAGTCGGCCTGGAGGGCGGGACAAGCGATGGGGGACGACAGCACAGTCGGCATCATCCTGGCCGGCGGCCGGGGGGAACGGGCGAAGCCCATCACCCTCCAGTCGGCCGACTACATCCGCAGCAAGGCGCTCATTCCGTTCGCCGGCAGGCCGCTCATCGAGTGGATCATCGAGGCCTGCCGTGACCAGGGCATACGTCGCTTCTACGTAGTGGCGCAGGGCATGGAGAACCGCAGTCAGATCAAGCTGGTCCTCGGACACGGCGAACGCCACGGAGTGGAGATCGACTACTCACGGGCCCGCTTCGACCCGTACAACGTCGGCTCGGGCGCGGCCACCCTGCACAATCTGGAGCAGTGGAACCTGACCGGGACCGCGCTCGTACTCCCCGTCGACTCGCTGTTCGAGTTCTCGCTGGACAGGCTGCTCGCCGCCCAGCGGAACGCCGACGCGGTGGTCACCGTGGCCGCCGTCTCCCGCACCCCGGAGGAGATCGCCGGCAAGTACGGCGTCATGCGCACCACGTCCGAGCACCTGGTCTGCGGCTTCCTGGAGAAGCCCAAGTTATCCGTGATCGAGCGGGAGTTCCCCGAGATCACCCGGCCGCAGAGGCCGCGCACCCTGGCCACCAACGCCGGGATGTACCTCATCGACTGCGCCCGGCTCCGGCTCGCCGCGCGCACCCCCGAACTCATCCGGCTCGCCCAGCAGCGCCTCGACTGGGGCAACGACCTGCTGCCCCGGCTCGTCGGCCTCGGCCACCCCGTGGCCGTCGAACCCATCGCCCGCCTGGGCGACCTGGGCAACATCCACGACTACCTGGACACGCTCGGCGACGCGCTCAACGGCCTGTACCCGCAGCTGGACCGCGCTCTCGGCACCCCGGTGAGCACCAACCCGCGGTACTGGATCCACGAGTCCAGCCTGCGCTCCAAGGACCACATCACCGGCACCACACTCGCCCAGAAGATCGCCGAGGGCAGCGTCGTCATCGGCCCCGGCGTGCGCATCGGCCGGCACGTGGAGGTCGGCGCCGGCGTCCGGCTGCGCGCCACCGACATCGGGGACGGCGTCGACCTGCACGAAGGGGCCCAGGTCGAGGGCAGTGTGCTCGGCGACTCCGCCGTCATCGGGGCGTACGCGCACATCAGCGACTCCTACGTGGGCCCGATGGTGCAGGTGCGCTCGGACGCCCGCGCACCGGTACGGCTCGAAGCGCTGTCCGCCGTCGGTGATGGTGCCCAGCTCTGGTCGGGTACCCGGCTGTCGGGCGTCAGCGTCTATCCGCGGCTGCGCGTGCCGGCCGTCTCCGGCGTGCCCAGCGGCACCCAGCTCACCAGCTCGGACGACGTCTTGCGGTGGGTGTGAGACCCACACCCCTGTATCCCCTTGAGGAGAGCGCACGTGAACACTGCCATCGCCGTGATAGGCGGCACCGGCCGGGTCGGCCGGATCGTCACCCGCAAGCTGCTCGACCGCGGTGAGACGGTCCGCGTCATCGGCCGCAGCACCCAGCGCGCCCAGCGCCATCTGCCGCCCCGCGCCCGGTTCTTCCTCGGTGACGTACGTGACCCGCAGTCCCTGTCCGTGCCGTTGCGCGACTGCTCGGCCGTCGTCTACACCGTGGAACCCGGTACCGACCCCACGGGACCCGACAGCCCGCAGAGCACCCTGCACTCCGGTGTGCTCAACACCCTGGACGCGCTGCTGCGCCAGGACGGTTTCGGGCACGCCCAGTTCGTGCTCGTCAGCCAGCGGCACGTGACCCGGCCCGAGCACCCCATGAACGCCTACGGGCGCATGCTGGACTGGCGGCTGGCCGGTGAGAACGCGGTCCGCGCCTCCGGCCTCGACTACACCATCATCCGCCCCGGCTGGCTGACCGACCGGACCGAGCTGGCCGACGACGGCCGCGTCCACCTGGAACAGGGCGACCGCCGGGACGGCTACGTCGCCCTCCAGGACGTCGCCGAGGCCTGCGTCCAGGCGCTGTACTGCCCGTCCGCGAAGGGCCTGACCTTCGAGATGCGCAACGGCGCGGGCAACGCCCCGAGCGACTGGGAGGAGCTGTTCGCCGGGCTCAGCGCCGACGAGTCCGTGCCGGCGCGCGCCCTGGCCTGAGCCCCCACCGTCCTCACCTCGACCCCCGCACACCCCTTGTCGTGAAATCGGAGACCACCATGACCGAGACGCCGCAGATCTCGGCGGGACGCCCCCAGCCCCTGGGTTCCACCGTCGTCGACGGCGGAGTCAACTTCTCCGTCTTCTCCGAGCACGCCACCCGCGTCGACCTGCTGCTCTTCGACAAGTGCGACGACCCGCAGCCGTCCCAGACCATCCACCTCCACCCGGACAAGCACCGCAGCTTCCACTTCTGGCACTGCCATGTCGCCGGGATCGGCGCCGGACAGGTCTACGCGTACCGGATGGACGGACCGCGCGATCCCAAGCGGTCCGGCACCCGCTTCGACCACCGCAAGGTGCTGCTCGACCCGTACGCCCGCGCCAACATCAACTCCCGCTGGAACCGCACGCTCGCGATCGGCCTCCAGGACAACGTCGAGACCTGCATGCGCAGCCTCGTCGTGGACCTGGACGACTACGACTGGGAGGGCGACCAGCCGCTGCGCACGCCCATGCAGGACACGATCATCTACGAGATGCACGTGCGCGGCATGACGGCGTCCCCCACCTCACGGACCGCGCACCCGGGGACGTTCTCCGCGGTCGTCGAGAAGATCCCGCACCTCAAGCGGCTCGGCGTCACCGCCGTCGAACTGCTCCCCGTCTTCGACTTCGACGAGACCCAGGTGCTGCGCACCGGCCCGGACGGCGTCCCCCTGCACAACTACTGGGGCTACGACCCCTACGGCTTCTTCGCGCCGCACACCGGCTACTGCACCTCGCCCCATCTGAACACGCACATCGCGGAGTTCAGGGACATGGTCAAGGCGCTGCACCAAGCCGGCATCGAGGTGATCCTCGACGTCGTCTTCAACCACACCAGCGAGGGCAACGAGTTCGGCCCGACCATCAGCTTCCGCGGCCAGGCCAACGAGGCGTACTACCACCTGTGGCCGCAGGACCGCAGCCACTACATGGACTTCACCGGCTGCGGCAACGCGGTCAACGCCAACCACCCCTTCGTCGCCAAGTTCATCATCGAGTCCCTGGAGTACTGGGTCACCGAGCACCACATCGACGGCTTCCGCTTCGACCTGGCCTCCGAGCTGTCACGCGGCGACCAGGGTTACGAGATGGCGGTGCCGCCGGTGCTGTGGGCGATCGAGCTGTCCAAGGTGCTCGCCGAGACGAAGATCATCGCCGAGCCGTGGGACGGCGGCGGCCTCTACCAGGTGGGCCGCTTCCCCGGGAAGCGCTGGGCCCAGTGGAACGGGCCGTTCCGGGACGACGTGCGGCGCTTCGTGCGGGGGGACGCCGGGGTGGTCGGCGATCTCGCCAAGCGGCTCGGCGGCTCCGAGGACCTGTTCGGACCGCAGAAGGAACTGCCCACCAACAGCATCAACTTCGTCACCTGTCACGACGGCTTCACCCTCAACGACCTGGTGAGCTACGACCACAAGCACAACTACGCCAACGGCGAGGCCGACACCGACGGGGCGCAGGAGAACTTCAGCTGGAACTGCGGGGCCGAGGGCCCCAGCGACGACTCCGCCGTGGAGCGGCTGCGGGTACGGCAGATCAAGAACCTGCTGTCGATCATGATGCTCAGCAGGGGCGTGCCGATGCTGCTCGCGGGCGACGAGTTCCGCAACAGCCAGAACGGCAACAACAACGCGTACTGCCAGGACAACCCGACGTCCTGGCTGGACTGGGAACAGGCCGAGAAGGAGGAGGAGACCTTCGAGTTCACCCGGCGCCTGATCGAGCTGCGCCGCCGCTACCGCACCTTCCGCGCACCCCACTTCTACACCGGGCACCTCAACTCCAGGCAATTGCCGGACATCACGTGGCACGGCACCCGACTGGAGCAGCCCGGATGGGAGGACACCAACGCCCGAGTCCTGGCCTGCACGCTCGGCGGGTTCCACGGCGATCCCGACCTGCATCTGATTCTGAACATGTATCACCTGGGACTGGACTTCGAGCTGCCGAGGGTCCGCGGTCACCGCTGGCACCGCGTCCTCGACACCGCTCAGGCCGGCCCCCGCGACCTCCTTCCGGCCGGCCAGGAAGAGCGCCACGACGACGACACCTTCCACGCCCAGGGCCGCAGCGTCGTGCTGCTCGCGGCCCTGCCTGAAGCGAAGGACACCCCCCGATGAGTGGAACCGCAGCACGTCGCCGCACGTTCTCCGACACTCTCGCCGGTTACGTCACGTACTTCAGCCCCACCGGCCGCCGCTTCGGCCTGCGCACCTCGGACGACCGGGAGTTCACCGTCCACCTGTCGCGCAACGTCGCCTCGCGCATCGTGCGCAACCTCGGCGATCCCTACCGCGACACCACCGACGCCACCGTGGACATGCTCGCCGAGGGCCGCTACCTGTTCGCGTACGGCATCCACTACGAGTGGGAGGACGGCGAGCGGTTCGAGGCGAAGGAGATCACCTTCCCCGAGGAGCGCCGCGGCAGTTACGTCTTCGAGCACCCGGCCTGGTGGGTCCAGCAGGCCGCCGCCGTCGCCGACTTCTACCTGCGCGGCCACTTCCCCGACGGCACGTACGACTGGCGCAACTTCCGCACGCAGCTCACGCTGCACGGCACGCACCTGCCCGACTTCGCCGGCGCGGACGTGCGCCAGGAGACCGACACCATCTCCCGGCTCGTGTACGGCCTGTCGACCGCGTACCTGCTGACCGGCGAGGACCGCTTCCTGGACGCGGCCGAGTCGGGCACCGAGTACCTGCGCGAACACATGCGGGTCGCCGACGAGCAGGACGGGTTCGTCTACTGGTACCACGGCATCGACGTCACGCCGAGCGGACAACGCAAGGTCTACGCCTCGGAGTTCGGCGACGACGTCGACGCCATCCCGATGTACGAGCAGATCTACGCGCTGGCCGGGCCCACCCAGACGTACCGGATCACCGGCGATCCGCGGATCCTCAAGGACATCGACGGCACGGTCGCCCTGTTCGAGCGGTTCTTCCGGGACCGGGAGCGGGGCGGGTTCTTCTCGCACCTCGACCCCATCACGCTCGACCCGAACGCCGACTCGCTCGGCCCCAACCGCTCGCGCAAGAACTGGAACTCGATCGGCGACCACGCCCCGGCGTACCTGATCAACGCGTATCTGGCCACCGGGCGCCAGGACTTCGCGCACCTCCTGGAGGAGACCGCGGACACCATCGTCGAGCGCTTCCCCGACGAGCCCAACAGCCCGTTCGTGCAGGAGCGGTTCCACGCCGACTGGTCCCCGGACCGCACCTGGGGCTGGCAGCAGGACCGGGCCGTCGTCGGCCACAACCTGAAGATCGCCTGGAACCTGACCCGCATCAGGTCCCTGACGGACAAGGACGGCTACGCCAGGCTCGCCGAGCGCATCGCCGAGATCATGCCCGCCGCCGGCAGCGACCAGATGCGCGGCGGCTGGTACGACGTGGTGGAGCGCAAGGCCGACCCGGACAGCGGCATGCACCGCATGGTGTGGCACGACCGCAAGGCCTGGTGGCAGCAGGAACAGGCGATCCTCGCCTATCTGATCCTCGCGGGCACCACCAACGACCCCGAGCACCTTCGTCTCGCGCGCGAGGCGGCCTCGTTCCACAACGCCTTCTTCCTCGACTACGACGACGGCGGCGTGTACTTCAACGTGCAGGCCAACGGCATCCCGTACCTGCTCGGCACCGAGCGGCTCAAGGGCAGCCACTCCATGGCCGGCTACCACTCCCTGGAGCTGTGCTACCTGGCCGCCGCCTACACCGGCCTGCTGATCAGCAACGACACGCTCACCCTGCACTTCAGGCCGCGCCCGAACGACCTGCCGGAGCGCACCCTGCGCGTCGCGCCCGACCTGCTGCCCGCCGGTTCGGTGGAGCTGACCGGGGTGTGGGTGGACGGGCGGCCGTACCACCACTTCGACGCCAAGGAACTCACCGTCCGGCTGCCCGAGGGCAGCGAACCGGTGCGGGTGCGCGTGGAGTTGGAGGCCGCGCAGATGCGGCTGCGGATGCGCACCGAGTTCGACGGCGGCACCGCGCACGTGCGCTGCGCCGGCGTCATCGACACCTCGGAGCTGGAGAAGTTCCGGCGGATCCTCGGCGAGGTGATGGCGGCCGAGCCGCAGCGCGTGGAGTTCCATCTGTGCGAGGTCACCGCGATGAGCCGGCCCGCCATCAACGAACTCCTCTTCCAGCGCACCAAGGCCGGGCTCGACGTCGACTTCGTCATCGTCGGCTGCGCCCTGCCCGACGTCGCCGACGCGCTGCTCGCCACCGACGCCTTCCTCCTGGAGGGCGAGGACGCGTGCGCCCATGACTGAATCCCCGTTCACGCCCTTAGATCCGCACCGCCTTGGGAGCACTGTGTCCTCTCCGACTCCCCCCTCCGCCCCGTCCTTCCAGTCCTACTGCGGCGACCTGTTCCGTGAGCTGGCCCGCTCCGACCAGCGGCGCTGGGGCGAGGTCTATCTGCGCGGCCTGCTGTCCGTGCCGGGCCGCAAGACGCCGACCCGGATCTCCGCGCATGTGCTCGGACGGCCCGCCGTACAGCAGTTACAGCAGTTCGTGCACCAGAGCCCCTGGGAGTGCGGCCCGGTGCGCAGGCAGACGGCGCTGCGCCTGGCCCGGGCCTTCGCGATGGAGGCCTGGTCGGTGGACGAGGTCGTCTTCGTCAAGAACGGCGACCGCTCGGTGGGCGTGGCACGCCAGTACGCCCCGTCCCAGGAGCGCACCGTCAACTGCCAGCTCGCCTGCGCCGTCTCCCTGGTGGGCGCCGGCGGGGGCCTGCCGGTGAACTGGCGGCTGCTGCTGCCGCCCCGCTGGGACCGGGACGAGCAACTGCGCCGGGCCGCGCACCTGCCCGCGCACGAGCAGTCCAGACCCCGCTGGCAGGCCGTCATCGAGGCGATCGACGAGATGACGGAGGAGTGGCTGCTGGATCCGCGTCCGGTGCTCGCGGACTGGCGCCACGAGCCGGAGGCCGATCCGCTGCTGTGCGCGCTGGAGGCACGCGGCCTCGGCTATCTCGTCCAGGTGTCGCCGCGCACCGCCGTCACCATGCCCCGGCCGCACTCGGCGCTGCCCGCGGTGCGCGGCACCGTCGCCGACCTGGCCGCGCACGTGGCCCGGCGCACCGAGCGCACTCCGGTGAGCTGGAACGACCGGGTGACCGAGCGCAGGCACCGCTCGCAGTTCCTGTCCACGCCCGCGCTGCTGTGCGCGCAGCCGGCGGCCGGCCGGGCCACCCCGGCGCACCGGCCGACCCCCCGGTACCTGGTCACGGACTGGCCGTTCGGGCGGCCCGAGCCGCGCGCGTACTGGCTGACGAACCTGCCGGCCAGGCGGCTGGCCGAGGCGCTGCCGCTGGCCCATCTGCGGTCCCTGGCCGGTGCGGGGCTGCGCCGGCTGCACGAGGACTTCGGGCTCGGTGACTTCGAGGGCCGTTCGTTCCGCGGCTGGCACCACCACGTCACGCTCGCGTCGGCCGCGCTCGGCTACGCCGCGCTGCGTGCCGCGGCGCCGCTGCCCGAACGGGTGCTCAGCGGCACCGCGGTCTGAACCGCCAGGGCGCGCCTGTCCGTTCCCCCGGGACAGGCGCGCCTGTGGCATGGCCGCCACGTCGCTACTTCGGTGGCGTCCTCGTCCAGCCGACCTTCGTCCAGTCGATGTCGCCGAGCCCCGGGATCCCGTAGTTGGCGAGCCCTTCGCGGACCGCCATCAACTGCGGGCGCTGGTACAGCTCGATGTCGTGGCCGAGGCGCCAGATCTCGGTGTCCGCCTGGTTGTAGAGCGCGGTGGCGCGCTTCGTGTCGAGGGTGCCGGCCGCCTGGCGCAGCAGCTCGTCGACGGTCGCGTCGCCGACCCGGCCGTAGTTGAGGAACGACTGGTCGCCGTGCGGCCGTTCGTAGATCGACGTGATCTCGCTGGGGTAGGTGAAGTCGACGAAGCGGAAGATGGCCAGGTCGAAGTCGCCCTGGTGCAGGTACTTCGCGACGTAGTCGTTGGCGGGCACCTTCGCGATGTCGACCTTGATGCCGGCCCGGCCGAGCATCGACTGGACGAGCTGGGAGAGGTCGAGGCCGAGGCGGTTGGTGGCCGCGCTGATGACGAACCTGAGCCGCAGCGTCCTGCCGTCCTTGGTACGCGGCCCGCCGTCCGCCGGCTGCCGCCACCCCGCCTGGTCCAGGAGGCGGCGCGCCTCGGCGAGGTCGTACGTGCCCCAGGAGGCGGAATGGTCGACGTAGCCGGGCTGGTTGGCCATGAAGATGTGGTTGCCGAGCAGGGGCACCCCGACGGGCAGTCCCTTGGCCGCGACGTCCGCCAGCGCCTGCCGGTCGACGGCCTTCTGGACGGCGTGTCTGACGTCGATGTCCGCCAGCGGCCCGGCCGCGCCGTTGAGCGCGATGTGCACCTCGTCCCAGGCGGAGCCGCACCGCATGGTGCTGTTCTCGGCGCCCTTCAGCTGTGCGTAGTCCTCGGTGGTGCCGGCGCTGACGGCGTCGATCTCCCCGTTGCGGTAGGCCTGGAGGGCGGCGTTGGGCAGCAGGGTGCGCAGCACCACCCGGTCGAGCCGGGGCCGGGCGCCCCACCAGCCGGGGTCGCGGACGACGGTGGCGGTCTCGGTGGTGCTGTCGAGCGATTCGACCTTGAACGGCCCCGCGCTGACCGGGACCCGGCCGATCCACCCCTTGTTGAACTGCGCGGGGGTGGCGAACGCGGACGCCGGGTACAGCGGCGTGAACAGCCGCTGCCAGTCGGTGTAAGGGGTGCGGAAGACGACCTTCACCTCGTGCGGGCCGGGTCCCTCGGTCACCGAGACGATCTGGTCGTAGCCGGTCGGGTTGGCGACGCGGTAGCGGTCGTCACCGCGGCCGATGGCCCGCCACTGGGCGGCGAAGTCCGCTGCGCCGACGGGCCGTCCGTCGGACCAGTGGGCCTTGGGATTGAGCCGGTAGACCACGGTCTGCGGCGCGGCGCGGGTGACCTTCGCCGACAGGAGGTAGTCGGGGTCGGGATGCGGTACTCCCCTGGCGTCGCGCAGGAAGAGGACGGGCTCCACCAGTTGCACGAGCTGTGAGACCTCGTCGGTGGCGCCGTCGACCTGGTGGGCGTTGAGCTGGGTGGGCCAGGCGGAGATGCCGAGGGTGAGGGTGCCCCCGTCGCGGAGCTGACCGACGGGCTCCGCGCCCATGCCCTGGGAGCCGTACTTCTCCGCCGCGGTGGTGCGCTGCGCGTCCGGGGGGCCGCCGGAGCCGCTGCATCCCACGAGCACTGTCATGAGCAACAGTCCGAGAACGGCTCCGACGCCACGTAATCGGCTCACAGTTTTCCCCCGACGGGTAGTTGAGAGAGATCACCGAAAATGCGAACTGACTTACGACTTAACCAGGTTGAATCTACCATTGGCATGTATCTCGCTCATGAACTCCGCGTGCCGCCCCCACCCACCGAGGAGAGCCATGGCCGGCCGTGCGCTGCCGCGCATCACCCGCAGTATCGCGCTCCTCCTGGTGTCGGTCCTCGTGTCGTACGTGGTCGCCTCGGTGGCCCTGTGTCCGCGCGCCCATTTCGAGGACCGCACCCCCAGGCCGCCCGCCTCCGCGGTCGACCACGAGCTGGCCGCGGTCGGCCTCGACGACCGCACCCCGCTCCTCGACCGGTTCGGGCACTGGTCGTGGCGGGCGCTGCACGGCGACCTCGGACGCACCATCGACGGCGGCTCGGTCAACGCGGAACTCGGCCGGCGCATCGGTGTCTCGGTGCGCCTCCTCCTGGTCGGGACCGTGGTGGGGACCGGCCTCGGGGTGCTGGCGGGGGTGTGGGCTGCGGTGCGCCAGGGCCGCCTGCCGGACCACGCGATGACGGTCTTCTCCTTCCTCGTCCTGTCCGTCCCCACGTTCGTGCTCGCGCTGCTCCTCAAGGACGGCGCGCTCTCCTTCAACCACTGTGTGGGCCACACGCTCATCCGCTACACGGGCGAGTCCACCCCGGACCAGCGGGGCCCCTGGTCGTCCCGGCTGGCCGACAGGTCCTCGCACCTGGTGCTGCCGGCCGCCACGGTGGCGCTCGGCGCGATCGCCTCCTACAGCCGCTACCAGCGCGCCGCGACGCTCGACCTGCTCGCCGCCGACCATCTGCGCACGGCGCAAGCGAAGGGCCTCACGCCCGGCCGGGCGCTGCTCCGCCACGGCCTGCGGGTCTCCCTCGTCCCGATGACGACGTTCTTCTCCTTCGGCTTCCTGGCCCTGTTCACCGGTTCGGTCTTCGCGGAGCAGATCTTCGGCTGGCCCGGCATGGGCAGCTGGTTCCTTCAGGCGGCGCAGGAGGGCGACGTCAACTCGGTGGTCGCGGTCTGTCTGTTCTCGGCCGTCACGGTGCTGCTCGCGGGGCTGCTCGCCGACGGGCTGCTGCTGGTGCTCGACCCGCGGGTACGCCGGTGAGACGCGTGCTGCCGCGCCCGCCGGGCGCGCTGGTGGGCCTCGTCCTGATCACGCTGCTGCTCCTGTACGCGGCGCTCGGCCCGTACGTCTCCCCGTGCACGCCCACCGACATCGACTACCGGGCACTCGGCGTGCCGCCGGGCGCGGGGCACTGGTTCGGCACCAACCGGATCGGTCAGGACGTGTTCGCGCAGACCGCGCGGGGGCTGCGCAAGTCGCTCCTGATCGGCCTGTTCGTGGCGCTGGCCGGCACGGCGTTCGCCGCCCTGGTCGGCATCTGCGCCGGGTACTTCGGCGGCTGGACCGACCGGGCCCTGACCTTCGTGGTGGACCTGTTCCTCGTGGTGCCCGGTTTCCTCGTGCTCGTCATGGTGGCGCCCGCGCTGCGCGAGGCGGGCTGGGTGGCGTACGCGGGCGCGTTCGCCGCGCTCGGCTGGATGCTCACCGCGCGGGCGGTGCGCGCGACGGCGCTCTCCTTGCGCGAGCGCCCCTATGTGGCGGCGGCCCGGCACATGGGCGTGCGCCCGCTGCGCATCGTCCGCCGCCACATCCTGCCCCACATGTCCTCCTTCCTGATCACACACGCGACGATCGCCACGGCCGGTGCGGTGATCAGCGAGGCGGGCCTGTCCTACTTCGGCTTCGGCGTCCAGCCGCCCGACGTGTCCCTGGGCACCCTGATCGCGGACAGCACGGAGGTGGCGCTCACCTACCCGTGGATGTTCTTCTTCCCCACCGGCATGCTCCTCTGCTTCGTCCTCGCGGTGAACCTGGTCGGTGAGGCGCTGCGCCGCGCGCTCGACCCGACGGCCGTCCGGGCGGAGGTCCCCGCATGAGCACGGTCCTCGAACTGCGCGACCTGCACGTGGAGTTCGGGCCGGAGCCCGCCACGGTGCGCGGCGTCGACCTGGTCCTGCGCCGCGGCGAGGTGCTCGGTCTCGTCGGCGAGTCGGGCGCCGGCAAGACCCTCACCGCGCTCGCCGCGCTCGGTCTGCTGCCCAGCCGGGCGACCGTGCGCGGCTCGGTGCGGCTGCTCGGCACGGAGCTGGTCGGCCTGCCCGCGCGCGACCTCGCGCGGCTGCGCGGGCGCCGGATCGCCATGGTCTTCCAGGACCCGCTGGCCGCGTTCACCCCGGTGCACCGGATCGGCGACCAGATCGGCGAGGTGCTGCGCATCCACGAACGGCCGCGGCCCAGCCGCCGCACGGCGCGGCAGCGGGCCGTCGAGCTGCTCACCGAGTTGCGGGTGCCCGAGCCGGAGCGGGTGTCGGGCGCCTATCCGCACGAACTCTCCGGGGGCCTGCGCCAGCGTGCCATGATCGCGATGGCGGTCGCGGGCCGGCCGGACGTCATCGTCGCCGACGAGCCCACCAGTTGCCTCGATGCCACCACGCAGGCGGAGATCCTCGCCGCCCTGGAGGACGCGCGGGCGGCGACCGGGGCGGCGCTGCTGCTGGTCAGCCACGACCTCGGGGTGGTCGCGGGCGCCGCGGACCGGGTGGCGGTGATGTACGCCGGCCGCATCGTGGAGACGGCCCCGGCCGGCGAGCTGTTCCGCAATCCCCGGATGCCGTACACCATGGGTCTGCTCGCCGCGGCGCCCCGTCTGGAGGAGTCCCACGCCCTGTCCCAGATGCCGGGAGCGCCGCCGGCGCCGGGGGAACCGGCGGAGGGCTGCGCGTTCGCGCCGCGCTGCCCGCTGGCGCGCTCCGAGTGCGTGAGCGACGTGCCCGGGCTGACGCCGGCCGACGCCGGGCCGGCGGCCGACGGGGCGCGGGGGATCGCGCCGGCGTCCGGCTCGCTCCCGGTGGTGGCCGTCAGCGGGCATCTGGTGGCCTGTCTGCACCCCGAGGTCACGGCCACCCGCACGGCGGCGGACCTCTACCCCGTCTCGATGCCGCCGGTTTCCCGGCCGCTCCCCGCGCGGACGGCCCTGCGCGTCACCGCCCTGCGGGCCTCCTACCGGGGCCACCGCGCCGTCCACCACGCCGACCTCCGGGTCCGGCGCAGCGAGACCGTCGCGCTGGTCGGCGAGTCGGGCGCGGGCAAGTCGACCACGCTGGACCGGATCATCGCGCTCGGCGCACCGGAGTCGGGCCGGATCGAGGTCCTGGGGCGGGACACCGCGTGCCTGGGCCGGTCCGAGGCGCGCCGGCTGCGCGGCCGCGTCCAGATAGTGCTCCAGGACTCCTCGGCGACGCTGGATCCGCGCATGACGATCGCGCGCATCATCGCCGAGCCGCTGGAGGCCCAGCGCGCACCGCGTGACCGTACGGCCGCCCGCGTCCGTGAGCTGCTGGACGAGGTGGAGCTGGACCAGGGGACCGCCGGACGGCGCCCGCACCAGCTCTCCGGCGGCCAGCGCCAGCGCGTCGCCCTGGCCCGCGCCCTCGCGGTCCGCCCCGAACTGCTCCTGCTCGACGAGCCGGTCTCGGCGCTCGACGTCTCGGTGCAGGCCCAGATCATCGCCCTGCTGCGCCGGCTGATGTCCGCGCCGCAGAGCCCGGCCTGTCTGCTGGTCTCGCACGACCTCGCGGTGGTGCGGCAGCTCGCGGACCGGGTGGTGGTGATGCACGGCGGGCGCACCGTGGAATCCGGCAGCGTGGACGCGGTGTTCGGCCGGCCGCGGCACCCGTACACCCGGGTGCTGCTGTCCGCCGTGCCGGCCCTGGGGCGTCCCCGGCCCGCGGGGCCGAGCGTCTCCTTCGAGGAGGTCGTCACGTCCACCGGCTGCGCGTTCCGTGGACGCTGCCCGGTCTACCGCGAACTTCCGCCGGAGCACCGGCTGTTGTGCGAGCGCGACCTGCCCGCGCCCGCGGTGGACGGCGCGGCCTGCCATTTCCCGTACCCGGACGAGCAGATGCCCCTTCGTGGCCGCCCGGCCTCGAAGGGGCATCCCCCGGCACAATGATCCACCCGGGTGGTCAGCGCGCGGCCATGGCCCGCGCGTAGACCTCCATGGTGCGCTCGGCCGCCCGGTCCCACGAGAAGTGCGTCACGGCCCGCTCCCGTCCGGCCGCGCCCCATCGCTCGGCACGGGCCGGGTCCTCGATCAACTCGGAGATGGCCTGACCGAGTTGCTCGGAGAACTTCTCCGGGTCGGCCGGCTCGCCCGTGGCGTCGGGCACCGCCTCGAAGCCGACCAGGGTGCCGGTGGTGCCGTCGGCGACGACCTCGGGGATGCCCCCGACGGCCGACGCCACCACCGCGGTGCCGCACGCCATCGCCTCCAGGTTCACGATGCCCATCGGCTCGTACACCGAGGGACACACGAACACGGTGGCGTGGGTGAGGAGTTGACGCAGTGATGTGAGATCGAGCATCGCGTCGATGCGGAACACCCCGTCGCGGGCGGTGCGCAGTTCCTCGACGAGCGCCGCCACCTCGGCGGCGATCTGCGGGGTGTCCGGCTGCCCGCAGCACAGCACGAGCTGTGTCCCGGGCGGCAGGCCGAACGCCGCGCGCAGCAGGTGCGGCAGGCCTTTCTGGCGGGTGACCCGGCCGACGAAGAGCGCGTACGGCCGCCGCGGGTCGATGCCGTGACGGTGCAGCGCGTCGGTCCGGGGATCGGGCCGGTAGACGTCCGGGTCGATCCCGTTGTGGATCACGTGCACCCGCTCCGGCGCGACCTGCGGGTAGACGCGCAGGATGTCCTCGCGCATCGCGGCGGACACGGCGACGATCCGGTCCGCCGCGCCGACGGCCGCGCGTTCCATCCAGCTCGACAGCGTGTAGCCGCCGCCCAGTTGCTCGGCCTTCCACGGCCGCAGCGGTTCCAGGCTGTGCATCGTCATCACATGGGCCGCCCCGTGCAGGGTGCGGGCGAGGTGGCCGGCCATGTTGGCGTACCAGGTGTGGCTGTGCACGACCGCCGCGCCCGCGCAGTCGCGGGCCATCGCCAGGTCCGCGCCGAGGAACCCCAACGCCGCGTCCGCGGCGGCGAGTTCCGTGTCCACGGGGTAGGCGGTGACGTTCTCCTCCTGCCTGGGCTCCCCCAGGCAGCGCACTCGTACGTCCGTGAGCCGCCGCAGGCTGCGGGACAGCTCGGCTACGTGGACTCCCGCGCCGCCGTAGACCTCGGGCGGGTATTCGCGGGTGAGCAGGTCCACGCGGGGAGAGGCACCGTGGTCAGCAGCAGGCGCCAAGGCTGTCACCCTCCTGCTTGCTGACCGGCACCGCGCGGCCGGGGTCGGCCGACTCGATGTACCAACCGACCACCGCGGTCGCTCCCACGCACAGGACCAGAAGGAACGCCATCAGGCTCCTCCGCATGTCGTAGCCCCCCAATCGTCACGCACTCATGTGAGTTGACAGCATGAGTCAAGCGCTAGTCACTTTTACAGTCAAGTGGCTACACGGCAAAGCCTGACGTCCGGTACGGGTATCTACCGACTCGCGCCAAATAAGGGACACTTCGGCCACCCCTCTGGGATTCGAAGAGTCACGCTGGTAACTTTGAGTTGTCACATGACCAGTCATGAGCTCCGGAAGGAGTCCCCATGGAGCACACCAAGGCGGAACCGGCAGAGGGCCTTGGGGGCCGCGTAAGGACCCTTCGGATACGGCGCGGGCTCAAGCAGCAGGACCTGGCCTCGGCGGACGTCTCGACGAGCTACATCTCCCTGATCGAGTCGGGCAAGCGGATGCCGTCCACCCCGGTGCTCTCCTCCCTCGCGGAGAAGCTCGACACCTCCCCCGACTACCTGTTGACCGGTATCGACGACCACCGCGCCGAGGAGAACCGGCTGAAGCTGGCCTTCGCCGAGATGGCGCTGCGCAACGGGGACAACGGCGAGGCCCTCCAGTCCTTCGGCGAACTCCTCGCGAACCGCGCGGCACTCGAC
Source organism: Streptomyces sp. NPDC048106 (assembly GCF_040706415.1). Taxonomy (NCBI): domain Bacteria; kingdom Bacillati; phylum Actinomycetota; class Actinomycetes; order Kitasatosporales; family Streptomycetaceae; genus Streptomyces; species Streptomyces sp. NPDC048106. The sequence continues at coordinate 99,877 of NZ_JBEZND010000030.1, forward strand.
GAGCCGATGATCCGGCGCGCCCTCATCGGCCAGGCCACCGCGCTGGAGAAGACGGGCCGCCTCGAAGCCGCCATCTCCGTCCTCGACGCCCTGCACCGCGATCCCGCGATCGCCGTCGGCTCCGACGAGTGGTGCCGCGTCGCGGTCGCCCTGTGCCGCTGTTACCGCAACGCGGGGGACATCGCGCTGAGCATCGACATAGGCGAGCGCGCGGTGGGGCGCCTCGACGGGCTCGGTCTGGAGACCACGATGGACCACATCCAGCTCGGCGTCACCCTCATGGGTTCCTACCACATGCGGGGCGACCTGACCCGCGCCCAGCTCCTCGGGGAACGGCTGCTGCCCGCGGCCGAGACCCAGGGCTCGCACGGGGCGCGGGGCGCCGTCTACTGGAACGCGGGGCTCGTCGCCGCCTCCCAGGGGCGGCTCAGCGAGGCGATCGCGCTGACCGAGCGGGCCCTGGCGATGATGGCCGAGGGCGACAACACCCGCCACGCGGCCATGCTCAGGATGAACTACGGCTCGCTGCTCCTCCAGCTGGACCCGCCGGCGCCCGAACGCGCCTTGGAGCTGCTGGAGTCCGCACAGGAGGCGCTGGCCGAGGTCGGCACCGCCAGCGAGCTGTCCCGGTGCGAGCTGAACCTGGCCAACGCCGAGAAGCAGCTGGGCCATTGGGATGCTGCCGCCGCCCACGCCGAGCGGGCTCTGGGGCTGCTCGGCACCGACGCCATGGTGCTGTCGGCGCGGGCCCGGGCCTACCTCGCCGAGATCTGCCTCCTGCGCAACGCCCCGGAGGCGGCCGAACAGCATCTCCACTCGGCAGCCCGGCAGTTGCGGCAGCTTTCGCCGTCACAGGACTCCGCGCACGCCTGGCGCCACATCGGCGACCTGTGGCGCCGCTTCAAGAGCCACGACGAGGCCCTCAAGGCCTACGACATGGCGCTCACCGCCGCCGGTCTGGCCCGCACCCGCGTCCCGGAGGCCGCCCTCAGCAACCGTCGCTGAGCACCACGTCCAGCACCCGGTCCCGCAGCCGCCCCATCGCCGCGACCGTCCCCGCCTCCACGTTCACCCGGACGACGGGGCCGGTCCCCGGGGCACGCACGTTGAACCAGGAGCCGTCTGCCAGCTCGCCGGTCACTCCGTCGAGGTGGTCGAGCGCCGTGCCGGCCGCGGCGAAGTGCCGTACCACGCGCTGCAGGGCGGCCGGCGGGTCGGGCACCGGGACGTCGATGGTGCCGGAACCGGCGTACCGGTCGTGCCGGGCGGCCAGCTCCGACAACTCCTGCCCCGAGTCGCCGAGTTCGGCCAGCAGGTGCAGCGCGGCCAGCATGCCCGTGTCGGCGTACCAGAAGTCGCGGAAGTAGTAGTGGCCGCAGTGCGCGCCGCCGAACGCCGCGTCCTGCTCGGCCATCAGCGCCTTGATGGCGGCCGGGCCGACGCGGGAGCGCACGGGAATGCCGCCCGCCTCCTTGATCGCGTCGATCGCCGAGGTGGCGGTGACCAGGTCGTGGACCACGGCGGCGCCCGGACGGCGGGCCAGCTCCCGCCCGGCCACCAGCGCGATCACCGCGGCTGGCGGCACCTCCGCGCCGCGCTCGTCCACCGCGCGCAGCCGGTCGCCGTCGCCGTCGAAGGCGAGGCCCACGTCGGCCCCCGACTCCCGCACCGCCTCCCGCAGCCCGCTCACGTCGGCCAGGTCCGGCCCGCGGTACGGGAAGGTGCCGTCCAACTCGAAGTGGAGCGGCACCAGTTCGATCGACGGATGGCCGAGGACCAGCGGCGCCGTCAGCCCCGCCATCCCGTTGCCCGCGTCCACGACGACCTTCAGGGGACGGATGTCGGAGAGGTCGGCCAGGGCGCGCAGGTGCTCGGCGTAGTCGGCGAGGAGGCGGGCGGGCAGGACCGAGCCCGGGCGGTCGGCCAGCGGCGGGCGCGGCCCCCGCAGCCGGCGGCGCAGCAGCTCCATGCCGGTGCCCTCGTCCACGTCCACCGCGCCCGCGCGGCACAGCCGGATCCCGTTGTACGGGGCGGGGGCGCGGCCCGCCGTGATCATGGCGCCGGGGACGTCCAGGCGGCCCGAGACGTAGTGCAGGTAGTCGGTGGAGCCCAGGCCCGCGTCGACGACGTCGGCGCCCTGGTCGAGGACGCCCTGGCCGAAGGCGTCCGCGAGCGGGGGCGAGGACGTGCGCGCGTCGTGCGCGACGGCGATCGCGCCCGCCCCGGTCAGCTCGGTGAACGCGGCGCCGGCCCGGTAGGCGAGGCCGAGATCGAGTTCGACGCGGTAGCGGCCCCGGATGTCGTACGGGGTCACGAGCCGGTCGTACAGGTCGCCCTCGGGTTCAGTGCTCATCGAGGTCGTCCTCCTCAGGGTCGGGGGCGGGGCCGTCGGCGGGCTCCAGCCACACCACCGCGAGCGGGGGCAGGGTGAGGGCGGCGCTGTACGCGCGCCCGTGCCAGCAGGTCCGCTCGGCCCGGATCACCCGGTCGTTGCGCACCCCGCCGCCGCCGTACCCGACGGCGTCGGTGTTCACCACCTCCCGCCAGGCGGGGGCGTCCGGCAGACCGACGCGATAGCCGGTGCGCACGACCGGCGAGAAGTTGGCGACCACGACCAGCGGACGTCCTTCGCTGTCCCGGCGGACGAAGGACAGGACGTTCGCCTCGGCGTGCGAGGCGTCGATCCAGGAGAAACCGGCCGGGTCCGCGTCCAGCTCCCACAGGGCCGGGGTGGCGCGGTAGCGGGCGTTGAGGTCGCCGACCAGGGCGCGGATGCCGCGGTGGTCCGCGTGTCCCGGCCAGTCCTCCTCCAACACCCACCACTGCGGCCCGGCGTCGTGGTCGAACTCCTCCCCCTGGCCGAACTCCTGGCCCATGAAGAGGAGTTGCTTGCCGGGATGGGCCCACATGAAGGCGTACAGCGCCCGCAGGGTGGCGCGCCGCTGCCACCAGTCGCCCGGCAGCTTCGTCACCAGGGCGCCCTTGCCGTGCACGACCTCGTCGTGGGACAGCGGCAGCAGGTAGTGCTCGCTGTACGCGTAGACCATGGCGAAGGTGATCTCGTCGTGGTGCCAGGCGCGGTGCACCGGGTCGCGGGCGAGGTAGCCGAGCGTGTCGTGCATCCAGCCCAGGTTCCACTTGAGGTCGAAGCCGAGGCCGCCGAAGCCGTCGTCGCCGGTCTCGTAGGTGGGCCGGGTCACGCCCGGCCAGGCCGTGGACTCCTCGGCCATGGTCAGGGCGCCGGGCGCGGCGCGCCGGACGGTGTCGGTCAGCTCCTGGAGGAAGGCGACCGCGTCCAGGTTCTGGTGCCCGCCGTGCTCGTTGGGGCTCCAGTCGCCGTTCGGGCGCGAGTAGTCGAGGTAGAGCATGGAGGCGACGGCGTCCACCCGCAGCGCGTCCACGTGGAACTCCGTGCACCAGTAGACCGCGCTGGCGACGAGGAAGTTGCGCACCTCGCGGCGCCCGTGGTCGAACTCCAGGGTGCCCCAGTCCGGGTGGTGCGCGCGGCGCGGGTCGGACGGTTCGTACAGCGGCTCGCCGTCGAAGCGGGCCAGCGCGAACTCGTCCTTCGGGAAGTGCGCGGGGACCCAGTCCAGGATGACGCCGATGCCCGCCGCGTGCAGCGAGTCGATCAGGTACCGCAGGTCGTCGGGGTCGCCCAGGCGGGCGGTCGGCGCGAAGAAGCCGGTGACCTGGTAGCCCCAGGAGGCGCCGTAGGGGTGCTCCATGACGGGCATGAACTCGACGTGCGTGAAGCCGAGTCCGGCGACGTACTCGGGCAGCTCGGCGGCGAGTCGGCGGTAGCCGAGGCCGGGCCGCCAGGACGGCAGATGCACCTCGTACACCGACAGGGGGCGGGCGTGGCAGTCCGCGCCGCCGCGGCTCGCCATCCAGTCGGCGTCGCGCCAGGCGTAGGCCGAGGTGTGCACGACGGAGGCGGTGGCGGGCGGGGTCTCGGTGGCGCGGGCCAGCGGGTCGGCCTTGTGCAGCAGGCGGCCGTCGCGGGTGTGGATCTCGTACTTGTAGCGGGTGCCCGCGCCGACGCCGGGCACGAACAGTTCCCACACGCCGCTGGAGCCGAGCGAGCGCATGGGATGGGCGGTGCCGTGCCAGCCGTTGAAGTCGCCCATGACGCGCACGCCCTGGGCGTTGGGCGCCCAGACCGCGAAGGAGGTGCCGGTGACACCGTCGAGGGTGCGCACATGGGAGCCGAGGACGCGCCACAGGAGTTCGTGGCGGCCCTCGGAGATCAGGTGCAGGTCGATGCCGCCGAGGGTGGGCGGGAAGCGGTAACCGTCCTGGTGCAGTTGCTCGACGCCGTCCTCGTACGTGACCAGGAGGTGGTGGTCCGCGCCGGCACCGGGGAGCGTGCCGGTGAACAACCCGTCGCGCACATGGGCCAGTTCGGTCCGCTCGCCCGTGGGGCGGACCGCCACGACGGAGCGGGCCAGGGGCTTCAGGGCGCGCACGACGGTGTGCCCGTCGCCGGTGGGGTGGGCGCCGAGGAAGCTGTGCGGGTCGTGGTGGGCGCCGGCGAGGAGGCGGTCCAGGTCGACGTCCGTGGGGGGAGTGATCACGGGCAACGTTGCGGTCCTCTCGGGCTGGGTGCACGCCCTTCGCCGGGGGAGACGGTCCGTCGTGGGCGAGTGCGGGTCGTGTGCGGGTGCGGGTCGTGGTGGGGGCCGGCTCGGTTCCCGCCGGGTGCGGTACGCCGGGCCGGCCGTCAGGTACGGGCGAGGCGGTGGACCGCCGCCAGCGGGATGGGCAGCCAGTCCGGGCGGTGCCGGGACTCGTAGACGGCCTCGTAGACCGCCTTGTCCGCCTCGAAGGCCCGCAGCGGCAGGGGATGGCAGTGCGGGTCCGTGCCCCCGGTGTCCGCGTAACCGGCGATGAAGGCGCGGCGGTTGCGCACCGCCCACGCGTGCGCGCGGCGTGCACGGCGCAGCCGGACGCCCGGCGCGTCGTCGGGGGCGCGTTCCCGCAGCGCCCGCAGGCCCGCCTGGGCGGCGTAGTCGAAGGAGCGGAGCATGCCGGCCACGTCCTTCAGCACCGGCTGGGCGGCGGCGCGTTCGGCGGCCGGCCGGGCCGGTTCGCCCTCGAAGTCGATCAGCCGCCAGCCGGCCGGCGTGGGCAGCGCCTGGCCCAGGTGCAGATCGCCGTGGACCCGCTGGGCGAGCACCGGACAACCGCGCGCGCCGGCCCGGGCGTAGTCGTCGTAGAGCCGGGTGATCCCGACCCGGTGCCGGGCCAGCGCCGGCACCTCGCGCGCCGCCAGGGCGAGACGCTCGGTCATCCGGGCGGCCTCCAGCGCGATGCCGTCCGGGGTGAGCCGCACGGGCGCGAAGGCGCCGGCCAGCGCGGTGTGCACCTCGGCGATGGCCGTGCCCAGGGCGCGGGCGTGCGCGGTGAAGCCGCCGGTCGCCGGGACCGTCGTACACGCGCCGTCCACGCAGTCGGCGACCTGGCGCACGGCGGCCTGCCAGCCGTCGCCCTCGGCCGGCAGGAGGTCCTCCATGAGCCCGAGGACCAGGGTGCCGTCACCGCTGAGCAGGGTGCCGTGCAGCCGGGGGGTGCGGGAGCAGCGCGCCCCGGTGAGCGCGCGCAGCGTCTCGACCTCCAGGTTCGGGCCCGGTTCGGGCCGCCGGTAGATCTTGAGCAGCAGCCGGTCGCCGTACCCGACGGCGCTGTTGCTCTGGTCGGCGGTCAGCGGCCGGGCGACGAGGCTCACCGGCAGCGGCGTCGCGGTGGTGCGCTCCAGGCGCAGCCCGCCGCGCGCGCCGCGCACGAGGTGATGCAGGAGCACGCCCATGAGCACGGCGTCCTCCGTGGCCTCGTACAGCGTCCAGCCGCGCCAGTCCCCCTCCCTCACCTGTCCGATGGCCGCGCCCGCGAGCCGGCCGGGCAGTTCGGGGCGCAGGCCGAGCAGGACCTGGTACAGCCGGCCGGTTCCGGTGCGCAGCACGGCGTGCAGCAGGACGGGCGCCTCGTGCCGTACGACGTCGGCCACGACCGGGGTGAGCACCTCGGCCCCCGCCGCCCCGGCCGCGCCCGACCCGGCCGCGCCCGACCCGGCGGCGCCCGACCCGGCGGCGCCCGACCCGGCGGCGCCCGACCCGGCCGCGTACCAGCGGCGGGTGCGCAGCCAGGGTTCGAGCAACGGCAGCAGTGGCGCGAGGAGTTGCCGCGGCCCGGCCTGTGTCGCCACGGTCGTCATGTGCCCTCCCCCAGGGGGACCAGGAGGTGGGCCGGGGCACGGCCCGGTTCCAGGCGGAAGTACGTCTGCGAACGCCAGGCGTGGATCTCGCCGGTGAGTTCGTCGCGCATCTTCAGCGAGCCGTCGTCGGGCAGGCCGAGCGCGGCCAGGTCGAAGGTGACGGTGCCCTCGGCCGGGTGGTGCGGATCGAGGTTGACGACGGCGAGGACGGTGTCCACCGAGCCGTCGGGCAGCCGCACCTGCTTCGAGTAGGCGATGACCTGGGGGTGCGGCACGCCGTGGAAGCGGAGGTTGCGCAGCTCCTGGAGGGCCGGGTGGGCGCGGCGCAGCTCGTTGAGACGGCTGATCAGCGGGGCGATGGAGCGGCCCGCGGCCTCGGCGGCGGCCCAGTCGCGCGGGCGCAGCTCGTACTTCTCGGAGTTCCGGTAGTCCTCGGTGCCCGGCTCCAGGGCCTCGTTCTCGCACAGTTCGTACCCCGCGTACACGCCCCAGGCCGGGGCGAGCGTGGCGGCGAGCACGGCGCGCGTCTCGAAGGCGGGGCGGTCGCCGTCCTGGAGGTAGGCGTGCAGGATGTCCGGGGTGTTCACGAAGAGGTTGGGCCGCAGGAAGTCCGCGCTCTCGTGGGCGAGTTCGCTCGCGTACTCGGTCAGTTCCTCCTTCTCGTTCTTTCCAGGTGAAGTACGTGTACGACTGCTGGAAGCCGGCCTGCGCCAGGGCGTGCACCATGGCGCGCCGGGTGAACGCCTCGGCGAGGAACACCACGTCGGGGTCGCGGTCGTTGATCTGCGCGATCACCTGCTGCCAGAAGCCGACGGGCTTGGTGTGCGGGTTGTCGACGCGGAAGATCCGCACCCCCTGCTCCATCCAGAACCGCAGCAGCCGCACGCTCTCGGCGACGAGTCCCTCGAAGTCGCGGTCGAAGGCGAGGGGATGGATGTCCTCGTACTTCTTGGGCGGGTTCTCGGCGGGGGCGACGGAGCCGTCGGCGCGCTGGGTGAACCACTCGGGGTGCTCGGTCAGCCACGGGTGGTCGGGCGAGCACTGGAGGGCGAAGTCCAGCGCCACCGCCAGGCCCGACTCGCCCGCCGCGGCGACGAACCGGCGGAAGTCCTCCAGGGTGCCCAGGTCCGGGTGGACGGCGTCGTGGCCGCCCTCGGCCGAGCCGATCGCCCACGGCGAGCCCACGTCGTGCTCGCCGGCGACGAGCGCGTTGTCCCGCCCCTTGCGGTGGGTGACCCCGATGGGGTGGATCGGCGGCAGGTACACCACGTCGAAGCCCATCGCGGCGATCGCGGGCAGCCGCTCGGCCGCCGTCGCGAAGGTGCCGCTGACCGGCGGCGCGCCCTCGGTCAGCCGGGCGCCCTCCGAGCGCGGGAACATCTCGTACCAGGCGCCGACCAGGGCCCGGCGGCCCTCCACGAGGAGGGGCAATGGCCAGGAGGAGGTGACCAGTTCGCGCAGCGGGTGCCGTTCCAGGGCGGCGACCGCCTCGGGGGCGGCGGCCGCGGCGAGCCGCCAGGAGACGGGGCTCGCCGCATCGCGCAGGGCGCGCGCCACCGCGTGCACCGCCTCCCGGCGGGCGGTGTCCGGGATCCCGAAGGCGGCCCGCTCGTACAGCAGCGCGCCCTCGGCGAGCGTCAGCTCGACGTCGACCCCGGCCGGGATCTTCAGCTCGGCGTCGTGACGCCAGGTGGCGACGGGATCGGCCCACGCCTCCACGCTGTACGTCCATCTGCCGGGCTCGCCGGCCACGACGGTGGCCTCCCACCGGTCGCTGTCGGGGTCGACCAGGGTCATCGGGGTCCAGGTTCCGGGCCGCCCCCGCGGATCCCGCAGCACGACGTTGGCGCCGATGCGTCCCGGGCCCTCGCGGAACACCGTGGCGCCGATGGTGAGGGTCTCGCCGGTGACGGCCTTCACCGGCACGGCGCCGCCCCGCACCTGGGGGCGCACGTCGCGGATCGGTATGCGGTCGCCGACGGGCACGCGGGCGCCGGGGTCCATGACGGCGGTCATCGCGCGCCGCCCAGGGCCGCGGCGCGGGTGACGCCGCGCGCCCGTGCCGCCCGCTCCCGGTCCCGGAGGGCGATCAGGTCGATGATCGTCCGGGCGAAGAGATGGCAGTGCGCGCCGGTGCGCGCGGTGACCAGGTCCTCGTCCACGACCACGTCCTCGTCGACGTACAGACCGCCCATGTTGCGCAGGTCGCCGAGCAGGTTGTTGTGGACGACGGCACGGCGCCCGCGCACCAGGTGCGGCACCGGCGCGGTCAGCCACATGCCGTGGCAGATGATGCCCTTGACGATGGCCGGGTCCTGGAAGGCCCGCCTCAGGAAGTGCGCGGCGGGCGGGAGTTCGGCCGGGTCCTCGGTGTAGCGCAGCCGGTCGGAGACCATCCCGGAGGGGACGATCACCGCGGAGAACTCCTTGAGCGCGAACTCGTCGATGTCCTCGAAGGACTCGCGCACCACGAACGGCATCCGGTGCTCGTGCCCCTGGAAGGTGATCTCCTCCTGGCCCCACATCCGGGACAGGAAGTGCACCTCGGCGCCTTCCTCGGGGAAGCGGTGCTGGTAGTAGAGGATCTCGGGTTCGTAGAAGTCGCTCTCCAGCAGTATCGCGATCTTGTGCCCCGTCAGTCGCACGGCTCACTCCTCTCTTCCTCGCCCGGTGACCAGGTCGATCAGGAAGGGGCCCGGGGTGCCGAGCGCCTGCTCGACGGCCGCCTCGGCCTGCTCGGGTTTCTCGACGCGGACGCCCGGGACCCCCAGGGAGCGCGCGAGCGTCACGAAGTCGATGGCCGGCGTGGACAGATCGAAGATCCGCGGCTGCTCGTGCGCGGCGACGCCCACGCTCCTCCAGTACTCCTCGATGTTGAGTTCGAGGAGCCGGTAGCTGCTGTTGTTGCAGATGACGAACTTGGCGCCGATGCCGTAGCGGGCCGCCGTCCACAGTGCCTGGATGGTGTACATGGACCCGCCGTCGCCCGTGAAGCCGACCACCGTGCGCTCGGGATGGGCGAGTCGCGCGGCGATCGCGCCCGGGATGCCGACGCCGAGGGAGCCGCCGCGGGTCTGGTGCCAGTGGCCGGGGCGGGTCGGCGGCAGATGGCGGGTGAGGTCCGGGGACGCGGTGAGCGCCTCGTCGAACACCACGGCGTCGTCCGGGAGTTGCCGCGCGAGTTCCTGGAGGAAGGCCGTGGTGGGCAGGGCGTCCGCGTCGAGCGCGGACCCGTCCGGCCGCGCGGCCGCGGCGCGTTCGCCGGCGCGCCGCGCCGAGCGCTCCTCGGTCCACTCGGCCGCCCGCGCCCGGCTGCGCGGGCTCATCCGCCGCTCCAGCGCGCGGGCGAGGCCGTCCAGCGCGCGCCGCGGGTCGGCGGCGATGCCCAGGTCCACGGGGAAGTTCTTGGCGATGGCGTCGGTGTCCAGGTCGATGTGGACCACGGGGGCGCCGGGGGCGAAGACGCCGTCGAGGGCCGGGTAGACCTCCGGGAGGGCGTAGGTGCCGACGATCAGGACGGCGTCCGCGGCGCCGGTGACCCGCCGGCTGCTTTCCCCGAACATGTGGCCCAACTGGCCGGCGTAGGCGGGGTGTTCGACGGACAGGTTGACCTCCGCCCAGTCCGCCCCCCACACCTCGGCGCCCCAGGCCGAGGCGAGCCGCCCCAGCTCCTCCTGGGCGCCGGCGAAGTGCACCCCGTCGCCCGCGATCACGATCGGCCGCTCGGCGCCCGCCAGCAGCGCGGCCGCCCGGTCGAGCACCTCGGCGTCGGGCGTGGCCGCGAAGCCGACGTACGAGGTGGGCACGGCGGGCTCGGTGGTGTCCTGGTCCATGACATCGGCGGGCAGCACCACGAGGACCGGGCCGTACGGCGGGGTCGCGGCCACCTTGAAGGCCCGGCGCAGCACCCGCAGCGTCGAGCCGGGGTCCACCACCCGGGTCGCCCACTTGGTGACGGGCTCGGCCATGGCGACCAGGTCCACGGCCATCTGGGCGTCCATGGCGTCGTAGCGCAGGCCCGCCTCGCCGGCGATGGCCACCAGCGGGGCGTGGCCGCGCTTCGCCTGGTAGAGCATGCCGACCGCGTTGCCGACGCCGACGCCGGTGTGCAACTGCATCACGGCCGGGGTGCGGGTGGCCCGCGCGTAGCCGTCGGCGAGGCCGACGACACTGGCCTCCTGGAGCGCGAGGATGTACTCGATGTCCGGGAAGTTGCGCAATTCGTCGAGGAAACCCTGCTCGACCGTGCCGGGGTTGCCGAACATGTGACGCACCCCGTCGGCGCGCAGTTGTTCGAGGATCGCGACCCGCGCGGGCCTGCTGACCATGACGTGCACCTTTCTGCGAAGGCTTACGTGACGGGTGGGCCGGCGAGGGTCAGTCGGTAACCTTGAAGCCCCACTGGCGCAGGCCCTCCTCCAGGACCTCGACGAGCTTCTGGCCCGTCAGGTAGGAGTCGGGGGTCGAACGGCCCGTGATGAAGGGGTAGTCGACGATGACGGACGTCTCCTTGCCGAAGTTGCCGTGGAAGGCGCCGCCGGGCGCGGTCGCGTCGCGCAGGATGTACTCCAGCGGGTAGGGCGGCGGGCCGATCACGAAGTCGGTGCCCATGAAGCCGGTGCCGTCCTTGTAGTCGTACTCGATGCAGTGGCCGGTGACGTGCTTGCCCCGGATGATCGAGACGCGGTCCTCCTGGTCGCGGGCGAAGGCCAGCGGCGCGACGCCGTAGCACTCGGCGGCGATCGGCAGGTCCAGGGCGTGGAAGGCGAGGATCAGGTCGTGCACCCGCCAGTTGTTGGCGAGGTCCACGATGGGCCCGGAGCCGCCGACGATGAGCAGGGCGTCGTAGCGGTCGGCGATCTGCTCGCGGATCTGCTCCAGGCGGGTGTTGTAGGCCTCCCAGTCGCGCAGGAAGTACGGCTTGGAGCGGTAGGGCCGGTCGGGCAGCCAGGACGACAGGTCGAGCGGGCCGTCCAGGCGCGGGGAGTTGTCGATCGCCCGGACCTTGTCGGCCATCTCGGGCGTGGTGACGGAGCGGCCGAGCGGCGGGTCGACGTAGTCGGGGTCCATGCTCGGCGGCAGGGCGACCGGGCGCTTGCCGGTGGGCGTGGCGAAGGTGACCTGGTAGCCGGCCTTGTCGAAGGTCTCCAGGGGGCCGATCAACTCCTCGCCCCAGTAACCGTATTCGGACAGGACGACGAGGATGCGCTTACTCATGGGTTGTCCTCTCGTGCGACGCGGGTCGAACGGGACCGGTCGAACTCATGTCTACGTTCCGCACGCCGGGCCGCACAGCGGTGGCCCCGCCGGTGGTGCCATATCCCCAAGTGCCCGTCTGTACTACGGCATTTCGCCGATCGACGTCGGCAAGCACGCCGCCCGACCTCACGCAATGCGACCGCCGGGCGCCCCGGGGCGGGCCGGGGCGTGGGCGGCCGTGGCGCAATCGTCCGGGACCCGTCCGGGGGACACCGGACACGACACCGGTCACGACACCGGACACTCCTTCAGCGAGGAGGACTTGGCATGACGACCGCACAGAGCCCGCGGACGCGGCCCGGCCAGGAGGCCGCCGCGTTCGTCCAGCACTGGTACGACATCCTGAGCAGCCACGAGCCGGTCGAGGACCTGCTGCCGTTCGTGATCGACGACGGCCTGGAAATGGTCTTCCCCGAGCGCACCCTGCGCGGCCACGCGGACTTCCGCGAGTGGTACGCGGCGGTGGGCGAGAGCTTCGGGCCGCAGAGCCACATCGTGGAGAAGCTGCGCACCGACGAGCACGAGGGTCACGTCGACATCGAGGTGACCGTGGTGTGGACCGCCAAGAACCTGCCCGACGGCAACGTCTCGGCCCTGCGCATCGACCAGACCTGGCAGTTGGTGCGGGATCCCGCCGACGGGTCGCTGCGGATCCGCACCTACCGCGTCGGCGACCTGAACCCGGCCTGAGCGACCGATGCGGGAGGTTCCCATGTCGTACGACTACGTCGTCGTCGGCGCCGGCAGCGCGGGCTGTGCCGTGGCGAGCCGGCTCAGCGAGGACCCGGACATCAGTGTGCTGCTCCTGGAGGCGGGGGGCTGGGACGAGCGGCCCGAGATCCACCGCACCGACGCGGCCTCCCTCCTCGCCCTGCTGACCAGCGAGTGGAGTCCCACGATCGACTGGGGGTACGCGACCGAGCCGGAGGCCGCGCTCGACGGCCGGCGCATCCCGGTGGCCCGCGGCAAGGTGGCGGGCGGCTGCAGTTCCGTCAACGCCCTGATGTGGGTGCGCGGCAGCCGTCACGACTACGACGGCTGGGCGGCGGCGGGCAACCCCGGCTGGTCCTACGAGGAGGTGCTGCCCGCGTTCCGCCGCGCCGAGGACTACGACCGCGGCGGCGACGCGCTGCGCGGCAAGGGCGGCCCGGTGCGGGTGCGCGACCACACCGATCCGACGCCCGTCGCGCAGGCGTTCGTCGCGGCCACCCGGCACCTCGGCTTCGACGCGCCCGGCGACGACTACAACGGCGAGCGCCAGGACGGCTACGGCTTCCTGTACCAGACCACCCGCGCCGACGACGGCACCCGCGCCTCGACGGCGACCGCCTATCTGCGCCCGGCGCTCGACCGGCCGAACCTGACCGTGGCCACCGGGGCGCACGCCACCCGGCTGCTGCTCGACGGGACCCGGGTCACCGGCGTCGAGTACGTCCAGGGCGGTCAGCGGCAGCGGGCGTGGGCGGACGCGGAGGTGGTGGTCAGCGCGGGCGCCTTCGAGACGCCGAAGCTGCTCATGCTCTCCGGCATCGGCCCGGCCGCGCACCTGCGCGCGCACGGCATCGCCGTCGTCCAGCACCTGCCCGGTGTCGGCGGCAACCTCCAGGACCATCTGTTCGTGCCGGTGTGCTACCAGTCCCGCGAGGAGCATCCCGAGGGGGCGATGCTCTCCGAGTCCGGTCTGTTCACGCACACCCGGGGCGACTCCGAGGGCCGGGCACCCGATCTCCAGTTCACGTTCGGGCCGGTCAAGTTCCTCGCCCCGGACGCCCCCGCCGGGCAGCAGGCGGGGCCCGGCTTCACGTTCGCGCCGATCGCGCTGCTGCCCGAGAGCCGCGGCCGGGTGCGGCTGCGCTCCACCGACCCGACGGCCCCCGCGGTCGTCCAGGCGGGTTATCTCACCGCGGCGGCCGACATGGACGTCCTGGTCCACGGGGTGCTGCTGGCCCGGGAGTTGGCGCACACCACTGCCTTCGACCGGCTGCGCGGCGAGGAACTCGGGCCCGGCGCGAGCGTCCACGACGCCCGGGAGCTGCGCGCCTACGTCGCCGCGCGCGCGACCACCCTGTGGCACCCGGCCGGCACCTGCCGCATGGGCACGGGAGCGGACGCGGTCACCGACCACGAACTGCGCGTGCACGGCGTCGCCGGGCTCCGCGTGGCCGACGCCTCCGTGATGCCGACGATCGTCGCGGGCAACACCAACGCCCCCAGCGTGATGATCGGCGAGCGCGCGGCCGAGCTGATCAGGGACTCACACCACCGACGGACCGAGGGGACCCACCATGCCCACGTCTGACAGCAGCTCCGCGAGCGTCGCGCTGTACCGGCGCTTCCTCGACGCCTTCAACGCCGCCGACTACGACACCGTCACCCAGGTCATCGGCGCGGACTTCACCGACCACCACCCCGGCTTCGAGATCAAGGGCCGGGAGGACTACCTCGCCGCGCTGCGCGACGCGCATGCGACGTTCGCCCTCAAGGGCGAGCTGGAGGAGGCCATCCCCGTCGGCGGCGCGGACGACAAGGTCGTCACGCGGGTGCGGCTGACGGGGACGCACCGCGACACCGTCTTCGGCTTCCCGGCGACCGGGCGCGCCCTGGAGTGGACCACCACCGAGATCTGGCGCGTCGAGGACGGCCGGTTCGTGGAGCGCTGGGCCCAGGACGACCTGCTCGGGCTGCGGGACCAGGTCTCCACGGACGCGGCGAACCTGGCGACCGTGCAGGCGGTCAGCGACGCCGTGAACGAGCGCCGCTACGACGACCTGGACGAGCTGTTCGGCCCGACCTTCCGAGACAACAACCCGGCGTGGGACGTGTCGAGCCTGGACGAGCTGAAGGTCATCATCAAGGCCGCGCACGACGCCCTCGACTTCACCGTGCACCTGGACGCCCTGTACCCGGCCTCGCCGGACAAGGTGATCATGCACATCACCTTCCACGGCAAGCACATCGCCCCGTTCTTCGGCCAGGAGCCCGACGGCCGCGAGGTCTCCTGGACCAGTCTGGAGGTGTACCGCCTGGAGGACGCCAAGGTGGTCGAGCGCTGGGTGCAGGCCGACACCGCGGGCCTGATGCGCCAGCTCGACGTGCCGCTGCCCTGACCCCGCCGCCCCGACCCCGTGATCCGCCGACCCCGTGCGCCCAGGAGGCCGCGATGAACACCCGAGAGATCGTCGACACCTACTACCGGCTCGCCAACTCCGGTGACTGGGACCCCTGGTGCGATCTGTTCGCCGTCGACCAGACGATGGACGAGCAGCTCGCCGGGCATGTGGAGGGCCGCGAGACGCTGCGGGACATGATGAAGGGGTTCCCGCAGATGTACGCGTCCTTCTCCAACGTCCCCGTGCACACCGTCATCGAGGGCGACCAGGCCGCCGTCGTCTCGCACATCTCCGCCCGCACCCCTAAGGGCGAGTCCGTCGAGGCGGACGTGTGCAACTACTTCCGGATCGCCGACGGGCTGATCGTCTACATGACGAACGTGCACGACACGGTCCCCTTCGCCCCCGTCACCGGCGGGGCGTGAGGCCCATGTCCGCACCCGTGCAGGCCCGTTGGTCGCATGTCGGCCTCAACTGCCGTGACCAGCGGGTCACGGAGGAGTTCTACCGACGCTGGTTCGGCTTCGAGCGCGCCCGCGTGGTCGAGGCCGACGGGAGCCGGGTCGTCTTCCTCAAGAGCGGCCCGGTCTACCTCGAACTCTTCCCCACCACGGCCGAGCCCGCCTTCGTCACCGCGAAGGACGGTCCCGACCACCCCGGTGCCGCCCGCCATCTCGCCTTCCAGGTCGACGACGTGGACGCGTTCATGGCGGCGGCCGGCCACGAGCTGGAGGTACTGCTCGGGCCCCTGGCCTTCGACGAGTTCATCCCCGGCTGGAAGACGGTCTGGGTCGCCGACCCGGACGGCGTCGTGGTCGAGGTGAGCCAGGGCTACACCGATCAGACCCCCGAAGAACTGCGGTCCTACGCGTGAGCGCGTGAGCGCCTACGACCGCACCGGGCACGGCCGGCCGACCTCGACCGGCCGTGCCCACCGCCATGTTCCATCGCACACGAGGAAAAACATGAGCCCTGTCAGCGAACAGACCATTCTCATCACCGGCGCGACCGACGGGCTCGGCCGCGCCCTCGCCCATGAACTCGCCGAGCAGGGCGCCACGTTGATCCTGCATGGCCGCAGTCTCCGCAAGGGCCAGGAGCTGCTGGCGGAGCTGCGGGAGAAGACCGGCGCCGACCGGTTCAGCTACGAGCTGGCCGACTTCTCCTCCCTGGAGGACATCGGCAAGCTCGCCGACCGGGTCCTCGCCACGTACGACCGGCTCGACGTCCTCGTCAACAACGCCGGCATCGGCGTGGAGCTGGCCCGCCAGGAGAGCCAGGACGGCCTCGAACTCACCTTCCAGGTGGACTACCTCGCCGGGTACATCCTCAGCTGCCGGCTGGCCCCGCTGCTGGTGCGCTCCGCCCCGGCCCGCATCGTCAACGTGACCTCGGCGGGGCAGGCCCCGATCGACTTCGACGACGTGATGCTGGAGCGCCACTGGGACGGCGGGCAGGCGTACTGCCAGGCCAAGCTCGCCCAGATCAGCCTCACCAAGGACCTGGCGGAGCAGCTCGCCGGCACCGGGGTCACGGTCAATGCCCTGCACCCGGCCTCGTACATGCCGACGAAGATCGTGGTGAACCTCTTCACCCCGCAGAGCAGCCTGGAGGAGGGCATGCGCCACACCGCCCGTCTCGTGACGGACCCGGCGCTCGACGGGGTCAGCGGCGAGTACTTCAACCGGAGCACCGTCGCCCGGGCCGGCGCCCAGGCGTACGACCCCGCGGCGCGGGCACGGCTGCGGGAACTCAGCGAGTCGCTGACCGGCGTCGTCTTCCCCTCGCTCGGCTGACCCGGTAGACACACCGCGGCCCCACCCCGGAAGGACGAGGGGTGGGGCCGCGGTGGGTGTACCCGGGCCGGGCAGGGCGCCGGGACGGACCGGGC